>JAICIE010000132.1 GCA_025924515.1 Jatrophihabitans sp.
GGACGTCCGGGCTTCGGCGGCCCCGCGAACCCGAACGGAGCTTCGGGACCCGGCGGTTATCACCCGACGGGCCCGGCCGGATACCAACCGCCGGGCCCGGCCGGATACCAGCCGCCGGGAGCGGGAACTCCCGGCGCCGGCGGCCCGACGGGTCCCGGCTACGGACCGGGCGGCCCGAGCTACGAACAACCGCCGCCGTACGACCCGCCGAACCAATAGGCCCGCGCGGTTCGTCGCTCGAAACGGTGCCGGACGGCCGCGATCGGCCGCGGACGCACCGTAACGAGCGACAAACCGGGACGCGGCGGCGGCCGATCCGGCGCGTCGGCGCGGGATCCGCCGGACGGCGCGCCAGAGTAAGTCGGTGCGCCCGTCTCGTCCTGTTCCGCGCGCAGCGGCGGCGCACGCCCCCACCAGCCTGACCCTGCCCGCTCTGTGGACCGGCGCCGCCGCCGCCGGGGTCGGGGCGCTCGCCGGAATGATCGCAGTGGCGCTGAGCTGGCTGCCGGTCTCCGGCACAGCCGGGAATTCCGCCTCTGTCGTACACGCAGGATTGCTGACGTTTCTCGCCTCCCTGCACGGCGGGATCACGGTCGACGGGACGCCTGCCGCATTCCTGCCGCTGGGGCTGTTGGTCGCAACGGCGACGCTCACCTGGCGCGCGGGTGCGGCACTCGCCGACGCGGCCTCCGCCGCGGGCGAGCACCGCACCCGCCCGCTCGTCCGTGCCGCCGTGGTGCAGGCCGGCTCCTTCGCCGCCTGCTGCGCCGCAGCCGCGTCGTTCGCCGACCTGGGCACGAGCTACGTCAACACGGCGAAGGTCGTCGTGGCCGCCCTCGTCCTCTTCGGGCTCACCGCCGGAACCGCGCTAGTGCGGTCGTCACCGCTACGAGCCGACGTCGCCGCGCGGATCCCCGGCTGGCTGCCCGGCGCGGCGCGCGACGCCACCGCCGTGTTCGCTGCGTACACCGCCTGCGGAGCGCTGCTCGTCGCCGGATCGCTGGTGGCCCACGGCGAGCGGGTCCGGGTCCTGCTCACCGAGGTCGGCGGCGGCTGGAATTTGGTTCCCGTGGTCGTCCTCAACCTGCTCGCCGTGCCGAACGCAACGGTCGCGGCTCTCGGCTATCTCGCCGGTCCGGGCTTCGCGGTCGGCGCTCACACGGTCGCCACCCCGCTGTCCGGCGCCACGGGACCCGTACCCGCCTTCCCGCTCCTGGGCGCGCTTCCCGACGGACCGGCGCCGGCACTGGCCTGGGTACTCATCGGCATCGCCCCGGTCACGGCGGCCGTCGCAGTGGCCCGGCGCCTCGCCCGACTCGCCGGCGGCAGAGCCCGCCTGGCCGCCGCCGCGCGTGCGGCCGGCGTCGTTGCCGTGGCGGCGGCCGTCCTCGCCTGGCAGGCCGGCGGCGGAATCGGCGGGGGCCGCCTCGGCACGATCGGCGCTTCTCCCTGGCTCACCGCACTCGCACTCGGCGCGGAGGTCCTGGCCGCCACCGCGGCCGTCGTCGGCCTGCAGGCCGCCGCGACCTCGCTCCGCGGGCAGCACCACCGCCCAGACACGACCCGGCTGCGCAGCCTGCTCCGGCACTCCTCTGGGGCTCACAACCGCGAGGACGACGAGCCCCGGTCGGCGAGCGAACAAGCCGTCGAACCGATCGCCGAGCAGCCCACCGAGCCGATCAGGACGGGCCGGCTCGCCGGGTAGGGTTCGCCCGTGCCGCCCGCCCGCCTCGTCGTCCTGGCCTCGGGCTCGGGCAGCACGCTGCAGGCGCTCGTCGACGCCACCGCGGACGACGATTTCGCAGCCGTCATCGTCGCGGCGGGCACCGACGTTCCCGGCTGCCTGGCCATGAGCCGCGCGGAGGCCGGCGGCGTCAAAACCTTCACCGTTGCGCTGCGCGACTATCCCGACCGCAACGCCTGGAACAACGCTCTCGCCGACCGCATCGCCGGGTACGGCCCCGACCTCGTCGTCCTCGCCGGTTTCATGCGCATTCTCGGGCCTCAGGTCGTGCGTCGTTTCCGCATTCTCAACACCCATCCGGCCCTGTTGCCCGCCTTTCCCGGGGCACACGCGCTCCGCGACGCGCTGGCCGCCGGCGTGAGGACCACCGGGGTGACGGTGCACTGGGTCGACGAGGGCATCGACACCGGGCCAGTCCTCGCCCAGGTCGAGGTCCCCGTACTGCCCGGCGACGACGAGGCCAGCCTGCGGGCGCGGGTGCAGGCAGCCGAGAAACCGCTCTTCGTCCGCACCATCCGGTCGCTGTGCCAGGAGTACGCCCGATGACGACGATCGCCATCCGCCGCGCGCTGATCAGCGTGTACGACAAGACCGGGCTGGAGGCGCTCGCGCGCGGCCTGCACGAGGCGGGCGTAGAGATCGTCTCCACCGGCTCCACCGCCGCGCGGATCCGAGACCTCGGCGTGCCGGTGACCCCGGTCGAGGACGTCACCGGATTCCCCGAGATCCTGGGCGGGCGGGTGAAAACGCTGCACCCACACATCCACGCCGGGCTGCTCGCCGACCAGAACGACCCCGCGCACGTCCGGACGATCGACCAGCTCGGTATCGACGCGTTCCAGCTGTTGGTCGTCAACCTGTACCCGTTCGTCGCGACGGTCGCCGGCGGCGCCGCGCCGCCGGAGGTGATCGAGCAGATCGACATCGGCGGTCCCGCGATGGTCCGGGCCAGCGCCAAGAACCACGGTTCGGTCGCGGTGGTCACGAGCCCGACGCACTACGGCGACGTGCTCGACGCGGTCCGCGCCGGCGGGTTCGACCTGCCCGCCCGCCAGCGCCTCGCCGCCGAGGCGTTCCGGCACACCGCCTCCTACGACATCGCGGTCGCGTCCTGGCTCGGCAATGTCGTCGCCCCCGACGACGAGGGCAGCGGCTTTCCGGGCTGGGTGGCCGCCTCCTGGGAGCGGGCGGTGGTGCTCCGCTACGGCGAGAACCCGCACCAGCGGGCGGCGCTGTATGTGAGCACCTCCGGCGGCGGAGGGCTCGCGGAGGCCGAGCAGCTGTCCGGCAAGGACATGAGCTACAACAACTACGTCGACGCCGATGCCGCCTGGCGCGCCGCATACGACTTCGCCGAGCCCTGCGTTGCGATCATCAAGCACGCCAACCCGTGCGGCATCGCCGTCGGCGCCGACATCGCCGAGGCCCACCGCAAGGCGCACGAGTGCGATCCGGTGAGCGCGTACGGCGGCGTGATAGCGACCAACCGTCCGGTTTCCGTAACGATGGCCGAACAGGTCGCGCCCATCTTCACCGAGGTCGTGGTCGCCCCTTCATACGAGGACGGCGCCGTCGAGGCGCTCACCGCGAAGAAGAACCTCCGCGTCCTGCAGGCCGCGGCACGTCCGCAAGCAGATGCCGTCGAGATGCGCCCGGTGTCCGGCGGGATCCTGTTGCAGTCCGCCGACCGCATCGACGCGCCCGGCGACGACCCGGCAGGGTGGACGCTCGCAGCCGGGGACGCCGCCGACGACGCGACGCTGGCCGACCTGGCATTCGCCTGGCGGGCCGTGCGGGCGGTGAAGTCCAACGCGATCCTGCTGGCCCGCGACCGCGCGACCGTCGGCGTCGGGATGGGGCAGGTCAACCGGGTCGACTCCTGCCGGCTGGCAGTGTCGCGGGCCGGTGAGCGCGCCGCCGGTGCGGTCGCCGCGTCCGACGCGTTCTTCCCCTTCGCCGACGGAGCGCAGGTCCTGCTCGAGGCAGGGGTGCGAGCGATCGTGCAGCCGGGCGGATCCATCCGCGACGGCGAGGTCGTCGACGCCTGCAAGGCCGCCGGTGTGACCCTGTACCTGACCGGCACCCGGCATTTCGCGCACTGATCGCTCGCACAAAGACGGCTGGCAGGATGACGCCGTGACGGCGACGATCCTGGACGGTAAGGCCACCCTCGCGGCCATCAAGACAGAGCTCGAGCAGCGGGTGGCGGCCCTCGCGGACAAGGGCATCGTGCCCGGCCTCGGGACCGTCCTCGTCGGCGACGATCCGGCCAGCCACTGGTACGTCAACGCCAAACACAAGGACAGCGCAGAGATCGGAATCCTGAGCATCCGCCGCGACCTGCCCGCCGGAACCTCGCAGGAAAAGGTCGAAGCGGTCGTCGACGAACTGAATGCCGACCCGTCCTGCACGGCGTTCCTCGTGCAACAACCGACCGGACTCGACGACAACGCGATCCTCGCGCGCGTCGATCCGGTCAAGGACGTCGACGGGTTGCATCCGACCAACCTCGGCTGGCTCGTGCTCGGACGGCCGGCGCCGCTGCCCTGCACCCCGACGGGGATCATCGAACTGCTGCGCCGCTACGACGTGCCGATCGCCGGCGCTTCGGTCGTCATCGTCGGACGCGGCATCACCGTCGGTCGCCCGCTCTCGCTGATGCTGACCCGGCGCAGCGAGAACGCCACCGTCACGGTGTGTCACACGGGCACCCGCGACCTCGCCCAGCAGGTCCGGCGGGCGGACATCGTGGTCGCGGCCGCGGGATCGCCGTCGCTGATCACCGCGGACATGGTCAAACCCGGCGCGGCCGTCCTCGACGCCGGGGTCAGCCGGGTCGGCGGGAAGCTCGCCGGGGACGTGGCGCCGGACGTGCGGGAGGTCGCCGGCTGGCTCTCGCCCAACCCGGGCGGGGTGGGACCGATGACCCGGGCGATGCTGCTGACCAACGTGGTGGCCGCCGCCGAGCGCCTCGCTCCGCGCTGAGCGCGGCCGAGGTGGGGATCCGTGATCAGGTTCGCGGCAACGCGGTCTTCGTCCTCGTCCTCGCGGTGATGCTGGCGGCCGTGATCTATCTCGCCATCGAGCCGGGCCACTGGCGACGCGGCACCGCCGTCCTCTCGACGGGGTTGTTCGTGGCCGGCGTCGCCCGGGCGGCGCTGCCTCCCGGGCGGGCCGGAGCGCTGGCCGTGCGGGCGCGCTGGTTCGACACCGCCGTCTATTGGATCTTGTGCGCCGTGATGGTCGCGGTCACGGTCCGGCTGCACAAGTAACCACCGCCGGGACTAGCCTCGCGGACGAACGCGACCCCAGATTCCGAGGAGCCAGGCATGCCCGACAGCAACCGCTCCGGCAAGGTCACCGTGGTCGGTGCCGGGTTCTACGGCTCGACGACGGCCCAGCGCCTGGCGGAGTACGACGTCTTCGAGACGGTCGTTCTCACGGACATCGTCGACGGCAAGCCGGAGGGGATCGCCCTCGACCTGAACCAGTCGCGTCCCGTCGAGGGGTTCGAGACGACCGTGGTGGGCCAGACCACGTCGCCGGACGGCGCGGGGTACGAGGCGAGCGCGGACTCGGACGTCGTGATCGTCACGGCCGGCCTGCCCCGCAAGCCCGGGATGAGCCGCATGGACCTGCTCGAGGTCAACGCGAAGATCGTGCGCGGGGTCGCCGAGAACATCGCGAAGTACTCGCCGAACGCGGTGATCATCGTCGTGTCGAACCCGCTCGACGAGATGACCGCGCTCACGCAGCTCGCCTCGCAGTTCCCGAAGGAGCGGGTGTTCGGGCAGGCGGGCGTGCTCGACACCGCGCGGTTCACCAACAACGTCGCCACCGCGCTGGGCGTCCCGGTGCGGTCGGTGCAGACGCTCACCCTCGGCTCCCACGGCGACACGATGGTTCCCGTCCCCTCGGCGTGCTTCGTCGACGGCAGACCGCTGTCGGAGGTCATGGACCAAGCGACCATCGACCAGCTGGTCACCCGCACCCGCAACGGCGGCGCCGAGATCGTCGCCCTGCTGAAGACGGGGTCCGCCTACTACGCGCCCTCGGCTGCCGCCGCCCGGATGGCGAAGGCCGTGCGCGAGGGTTCCGGGCAGGTCATTCCCGTCTGCGCGTGGGTCGACGGCCAGTACGGCATCAGCGGCGTCTATCTGGGTGTCGAGGCAGAGATCGGCCGCGGCGGAGTACAGCGGATCGTCGAGCGGGATCTCACCGAGTCCGAGCTCGCCGCGCTGAAGGAGGCGGCCGAGGCGGTGCGCGCCAAGCAGGCCGACGTGGCGGATCTCTGACCGCAGCGCTCCGGTGGCCGACCTCGCCGGCGAGCTCGCCAAGCTGTACCTGTTCGCCGAGCTCGCCCCGCGGGCGCTGCAGTCGCTGGCCCGGGTCGCCCGGGTGCGCACCATCCGCCGCGGACAGGTCCTGTTCACAGCCGATGATCCCAGCGACTACCTGTACCTGATCCGCTCCGGCCGGGTGCGGGTCGTCGTGCGGTCGCCGCGCGGCGACGAGCTCGTGCTCAACGTGCTCGGTCCCGGCGATTCCCTCGGTGAGCTGTCCATGCTCGACGGGCAGCCCCGCTCGGCCGGGGCCGAGGCGGTGGAGGACTGCCAACTGATCGCGATCCCGGCGCGGGAGGTGCGCGCGCTGCTCGACTCCGATCCGGCGGCGCTGCGGGCGGTGGCGTTGGCGCTCGCCGCCGCCATGCGGCGGCTGAGCGGCACCGCCGCCGACCTGGTGTTCCTCGACCTGCCGCGCCGGCTGGCCAAGCTCATCCTCGCCGACGCGAAACCGCGCCCGGGCGGCACCGCAGAGAGCGCTCTAGCGATGAGCCAGTCCGGTGTGGCCGCTCAGCTGGGGGTAACCCGCCAGTCCCTGAACCGGGCGCTGTCCGCGCTCACGCAGCGGGGTTGGATCACCGTCGACGGGCAGCGGGTGGTCATCCACGACCTCGACGCGCTGATCCGCTACGCAGACATGGAGTAGCCCGCGGCGACTGCACTGGACCCGCCGAGCGTCCCCCACCGTTCGCGGCCAGACTCACGCCCATGACGAATCTCGGGAACCGCGAGGGCTACGCGCTCGACCCGGCCTGGCACGCGGAGAAGGCGCGGCTCAGCTCACTCACCTCCCTGTACGACGCCGACACCCTCCGCCTCGCCGAGCACCTGGGACTCGCCCAAGGCTGGCGGTGCCTCGACGTGGGCGCCGGCACGGGCAGCGTCGCGGAGCTGATCGCCGACCGCGTCGGCCCCTCGGGATCCGTCCTCGCCGTCGACCTCGACACCCGCTTTCTCGACGCGCTGCACCGTGAGAACGTCCAGGTCCGGCGCCTGGACGTCAGCACGGAGCTGCTGCCGGTCGCGGCGTTCGACCTGGTCCACACCCGGCTCCTCCTCGAGCACCTGCCGCGACGCGACGACGTCCTTCGCGCGATGGTCGCCGCGCTGCGTCCGGGCGGCTGGCTGCTCATCCAGGACTTCGACTGGGCCTCGGCCGACGTGGTGCACCCGGCCTCCCCGGTGCACTCCCGGATCGTCGCGGCGATCCGCACCTTCCTCGAGAGCCGCGGCTACGACGCCCACTACGGACGCAAGCTGCCGGGACTGCTGCGGGAGCAAGGACTGCAGGACGTGTCCACGCAGGCCCGATCCGTGCACGTGCACGCCGATCCGGAGCGGGGGGTGCCGCAGTGGGAGCTCCTGGCCGACCAGCTCGCACCCGGGCTGCTGACCCTGGACCTGGTCTCGCAGGACGACCTGGACGCCTTCCACGCGCTGTGGCACGACGACGTCCATGACTCGTTCGCGCCGCTGATGGTCAGCTGCTGGGGACGCCGCGCAGCCGAGCGAGGGGGCTCCGCGGACGGCGAACCCTAATCGGACGCCGCGGTCCGACGTCCCGTAGGTTCGAGCGAGGACGGCAGAGAGGATCGCAATGGCGAAGATCAAGGTCCGCGGAACCGTCGTCGAGCTCGACGGCGATGAGATGACCCGCATCATCTGGCAGTTCATCAAGGACCAGCTGATCAACCCCTATCTCGATCTCGATATCGACTACTACGACCTCGGCATCGAGCACCGCGACGCCACCGACGACCAGGTGACGATCGACGCCGCCAACGCGATCAAGAAGCACGGCGTCGGCGTCAAGTGCGCGACGATCACGCCGGACGAGGCCCGCGTCGAGGAGTTCAACCTCAAGCACATGTGGAAGTCGCCCAACGGCACGATCCGCAACATCCTCGGCGGCGTGATCTTCCGCGAGCCGATCATCATCTCCAACATTCCGCGGCTGGTTCCGGGCTGGACCAAGCCGATCGTGGTCGGCCGCCATGCCTTCGGCGACCAGTACCGCGCCACGGATCTCAAGGTCCCCGGCGAAGGCAGGCTCACCCTCACCTTCACGCCGAAGGACGGCACCGAGCCGATCGAGCTGAACGTGTTCGACTTTCCCGGGCCCGGCGTGGCGCTCGCGATGTACAACCTGGACGACTCGATCCGGGATTTTGCCCGCGCGTCGTTCCGCTACGGCCTGGCACGCAATTACCCGGTGTACCTCTCGACGAAGAACACGATCCTCAAGGGCTACGACGGGCGCTTCAAGGACCTGTTCGCCGAGGTCTTCGAATCCGAGTTCAAGGCCGACTTCGAGGCTGCCGGGCTCACCTACGAGCACCGGTTGATCGACGACATGGTGGCGTCCTCGCTCAAATGGGAGGGCGGCTACCTGTGGGCCTGCAAGAATTACGACGGCGACGTGCAGTCGGATTCGGTGGCGCAGGGCTTCGGCTCGCTCGGCCTGATGACCTCGGTGCTAGTGACGCCGGACGGCAAGATCATGGAAGCCGAGGCCGCCCAC
>JAICIE010000133.1 GCA_025924515.1 Jatrophihabitans sp.
CCTCGCCGGCGTGATGGATGCGTTCTCGATCGCGATCTCGATCGCGCTGCAGCACGGAGTGCCGCTGGAGACCTACGTGCAGAAGTTCACCAACATGCGCTTCGAGCCGGCCGGGCTCACCGACGACCCGGACATCCGGATGGCGCAGTCGATCCTCGACTACATCTTCCGGCGGTTGGCGCTCGACTACCTGCCGTTCGAGACGCGAGCGGCTCTCGGCATCTACACCGCCGAGGAGCGCACCCGCCAGCTCGAGACCGGCTCGTACGCACCGGTCGAGAACGAGGACGAGGACCTGGAAGGCCTGCAGCAGTCGGCTCCGGTGTCGTCCGCCGCGGTCGACGTCGACGTCGACGACTCAGCGATCGCCGACACCGCCGCACCCGCGCCCGCGTCGGTGCACAGCTCCACCGAATTGCTCGAGACGATCATCGGGACGTCCGCCGACGCGCCGCTCTGCATGAACTGCGGCACGAAGATGCGTCCGGCCGGCAGTTGCTTCGTCTGCGAGGGGTGCGGCAGCACGAGCGGCTGCAGCTGATGGCGAGAGTTACCGGAATGTCCCGGCGGTGATCGCGGAATGTCCCTGACGGTCACGGAAACGTTCCGTGGTCACGACGGCCAGGCCTCGCAGAGCTGATGACGCTCGGTTCAGGTCGGTAACCCGCCGTCGCTCCGGCCCCTACCGCGGGGCCGGAGCGGCATTCGGTCGTGCTTGCGCCGACGGGTGACCGGACGGGTCGCCGCGCGTCGCCCTCGCCGCTCGCCGCGCTCGCCGCGCTCGAGAATCTCGCCGCCGTGATCGAGCACTTCACAAATGTGGCCCCACCCAGGCAGGGACCGTAAGCACGGGTAGAACGCGTCGATCGACGCGCTGGCGCTGGTTCCGAGCCGGTCGGCCCGGAAGCAGGGAATGGGCGGCGAGTCGCCCTGCTTCGACGCCATCGCTGCTGCGCCGAGCGGTGTAGGCCGAAATGCCCGCATGCCGTCACCCGTATCCGGATAACGCACGACGGGTGACATTGTCGCTCACCCGGCGCTCGGGCGCAGTCGTGCGCGCAGTTGCGTACGGGCTGCCGGCGGTCTAACGTTTCGACCCCTCCCGGTCCGGTCGGACCCACCACCGAACCGGTGGTAGCCACCCGCCCGGAGGGCACATGCGACCGATCACTCGCAATTCCCGGATAATTCCTGAAATCACCACCGCTGCTTCAAGGAAATGGGCGGCCGATACCCGCCGTGCTCGGCCGCCGCGACGCGGTGCTAGGCGTGCGGTGGCGTGGACCGGGTCGGCAGCACTCGTCCTCGGCCTGACAATGGGCGGAACCGCGCCGCAGGCGTCCGCGACGTTCCCCGGCGGCAACGGACTCATCCTGTTCCAGCGAGAATTGCCGGCGGGAGACCACACCCAGACCGACTTCTACACGGTGAAGCCGGACGGATCGGGCCTTCACCGCCTGACGAACACGCCGAACCTGAATGAATTCGGCGGCCGTTGGGCTCCGGCCGGCCGACGCATCGTCTTCTGGCGGACGCCCGCGCCCTTCGGCTTCGGCGACATCTGGTTGATGAACGCCGACGGCAGCTCGCCGCGACAGCTCACGCACGGGTTCGACGCGCGCGATCCCGCCTGGGCGCCGAGCGGCGACCGAATGGTGTTCACCCGGAACGAGGGCGCAGATGCGAACCTGTGGACGATGCGCGCCGACGGCACGGGTCTGCGGCGTCTCACGTCGGGTCCCGCGCTGGACTTCGAACCTTCCTGGTCGCCCGACGGGACGAAGATCGCTTTCACTCGAGGCAGCCAACAGGGTGACCCCGGGGACATCTACGTCCTCGATCTGAAGACCCGGCACCTCACCGTCATCGGCCGGTCGTCGGCGTATGACCATCAGGTGTCCTGGGGACCCGGCGGCGGCCGCCTGCTGTACGAACGCGACTACCCCGCGTCGTCCTCGATCATGGCCGCGGACCCGCGCGGCCGGTGGGTGGTGCGCCTGACCGGCGGGCAGCACACGGACCTTTCGCCGGTGTCGTCACCGGACGGCAAGTACGTCCTCTTGAGCAGTGATCGCGCCGGCGGCTTCCCCGACCTCTGGCTGATGAACCGCGACGGCACCAACCTGCACGACTTCCTGGCGCTGCCCTACCCTGAAGGAGTGCCGGACTGGCGAGCAATACCCGGGTGAGTTGCGCCAGCGCTCAAAAGCACGGGTCCCGACAGGCGCGCCGCTGAACCGGCGCTCTGGTTTCGCCGTAGTTGCTGTAGACGGCGGCCGCCGGGACTATCGACGCTGACGGATGCCGAACCTCGTAACGGGATCTCCATCGAGGACGGTGCCCGATGAGCGCAATTACCTTTCCCACCGCGCCATGGCATCGCGCCGCCGCTGCGCGCCGCCCGCCCCGGGAGCAGGCCGAGGCTCGCGAACAGCTGCCCAGGCTCGCGCGCGGCGAGCGCATCCTCCTGCGCACCCAGTCGGCGCGGGGTCGCGCCGTCGTCGGGACCGACCGAGCCATCCATGTCGCCGGCCCCGACGGCTGGCAGGCCATCGCGTGGCTGGACGTCGACGCAGCCGGTTGGGATCCGACGGCATCCCAGACCGTCCTGCGGCTGTGGCCTGACGGCACCCACGGGTCGACCGTTACCATCCCTACCGATCACCGCTTCGCCGTGTTCGTCGCGGAACGGGTGGCGTCGACCCAGGTGCTTCGGCGACAGGTTCGGGTGTCGCAGCAGGCGGTCGCTGTCGTTGTGGCCTTGCGCAATCCCGGGGACGATTCGCTGCATTGGCGAGTGCAGGTCGTCGGAGCGGGCGACGGGGACAGGGAGTCAACCCGCGAGGCCGCGGGTCGGGTTCTGGCGCAGATCCGCCGGCTCGCCGGATGTTGAGACAGGACGCCGCCGGAAGTCAGCGCTCATCCGAGCCCGCCGGTGCGGCGCCCACGGACCCGCGCGGCCACCGCGGCGATGGCGTCGGGCCCGACCCGGCAGCAGCCGCCGACGAGCTGAGCCCCCGCCGCCAACCACGCGTCGACCCGCTCGGCCTCGAAGCCTGACGGCCCTCTCCATCGCCGGGCAGCGGCGTCCCAGGCCTCGCCGCTGTTCGGGTAGGCGACGGCGGGCTTTCCGCTGGCGCGCACGGCGGTCCGGACGGCGCCGAGGACGTCGCCGGGCGCTGAGCAGTTGACTCCCACCGCGATGACCGCCGAGCACGATCCCGCCAGGGCGAAAGCCTCGTCGAGCGGATCACCGGCGCGCGTGGAGCTTCCCGAGACGGTGAAGGAGATCCAGGACGGGACCTGCAGGATCTCCAGCTCGGCGACGAGCGCTTCGGCCTCGGCCAGCGACGGGATCGTCTCCACCGCCAGCACGTCCGGTCCTGCCCCGGCGAGGATCTCCAGCCGTGGGCGGTGGAAGCGGCGCAGCTGCGCGACCGACAGCCCGTAACTGCCGCGGTACTCGGATCCGTCCGCCAGCACCGCACCGTAGGGACCGACGGACGCCGCGACCCATCCCGAACCGTGCTCGTCGCGCGCCTGCCGCGCCAGCTCCACACTGCGGCGCAGCATGACCGCCCCGTCGACGCCCAACGCCGAGAAGCCGGGTAGCGATCCCTGGTAACTGGCCGTGGTCGCGAGGTCCGCGCCGGTTGCGAAGTAGGCGCGGTGCACGTCGCGGATCGCGCCAGGATCCTCGATCAGCAACCGGGCCGACCACAAGGTTGACGACAGGTCGTGTCCGCGGTTCTCCAGCTCGGTGGCCAGGCCTCCGTCGAGAACGAGCACCGACCCGGTCGCCAGCCCGAGAACGTCCACCGCACGAAGCGTAGTTCGGGACGCGGCCCGGTCATCGGCTCGGATTTCTCGCGGTCACTCATCCTCCGGTGCATGGGACAAACCGGCACCGAGATCGGGCGCGCTCCTCACCCACGTGACCGGTGCCCTCACCGACGCGGAATGCACACCGATTTGAACGTCCGTTACCGCGACTACTTACCGGGCGAGAAGGGCCTCGGCTTCGGGTGACCGAGGGACGAGCCGCCGGTCAGCTCCTCGGGACGTCGTGGGCCAGGTCGTACGAATAGTCGCCGTCATAGTCCGGGGTTGCGGTCGGCACACCGGCGCCGAGCTCGTGGCGGGCCGACGGGCTGTCGACCGCATCAGCGGCTTCGTGTGCGAGGTCGTACTCCAGATCCCCGCCGCTGAGGGGAGCGCCCGTCCTGCCGTCCACGTGCGGCAGCTTGCCACTCGCGGTCGACGTCGTCCAGGCTGGGCCGATGCTGGCACGTTGGTACCAAGAAGCGGTCATCTACTGCCTCGAGGTCGGGAGTTTTCAGGACTCGAACGGTGACGGTCACGGTGACCTGCAGGGCCTCATCGCCCGTCTCGATTACCTCTCCCGGCTCGGAGTCACCTGTCTGTGGCTCAACCCGATCCATCCGAGTCCGTGGCGGGACAACGGCTACGACGTCGCCGATTACTACGGCGTCGATCCGCGGCTGGGGACGCTCGGTGACTTCGCGGCGCTGACGCGCGCGGCCCGTGAGCGGGGGATCCGGATCGTGCTCGACCTGGTCGTCAACCACACCAGCGACGAGCATCCGTGGTTCCGTTCCGCCCGCAGCGATCCCGGCTCCTTCTACCGCGACTGGTACGTCTGGAGTGCGGAGGAGCCTTCCGACCGGCGGCAGGGGACCGTGTTCCCCGGCGAGCAGGACGAGACCTGGACCTTCGACGAGACCGCTGGAGCCTGGTACTTCCACCGGTTCTACCGCTTCCAACCGGACCTGAACTGGTCCAACCACGCCGTCCGTGCTGAGATCGCCAGGATCATGGGCTTCTGGCTGGAACTCGGAGCGTCAGGGTTCCGTATCGACGCGGCGCCGTTCGTCCTCGAACAAACCGCGCCCGGTGTGGATCCGGCGCCGAAGGACTTCACGATCCTGGAGCACTGGCGCCAGGAGACGCAGTGGCAGGTCGGTGACTCCGTCCTCCTCTGCGAGGCGAATGTCCCGCCGTCAGACGTCACCGTCTTCGTCGGGAGTCGCCCCGACGGTCCCACCGACCGCGCGCAGATGCTCTTCGATTTCCTGTTGAACCCGAAGGCGTGGCTGGCGCTCGCTCGACAGGACGCCGAGCCTCTGGTGGAGGCGCTGACCACGGCGGTCAAGCTCCCCGCCGGCGGTCAATGGGCGACCTTCCTCCGCAACCACGACGAGCTCGACCTCAGCCGACTCACCGACGAACAGCGCGGCGACGTCTTCCGGGCGTTCGCACCCCGCGACGAAATGCGCCTGTACGGCCGGGGGATCCGGCGCAGACTGGCGCCGATGCTCCGCGGGGATCGGCGTCGCATCGAGCTGGCCTACGCGCTGCAGTTCTCGCTGCCGGGCACGCCGGTCGTCCGCTACGGCGAGGAGATCGGCATGGGCGAGGACCTCTCGCTTCCCGGTCGGGAGGCCATCAGGACTCCGATGCAGTGGGAGGACGGGCCGACCGCGGGATTCTCGTCGGCAGCACCGGCGGAGCTCGTCCGCCCCGTCCTGCGACGCGGCGCGTACGGGGCCAAGCAGGTGAACGTGCGGACTCAGCAGCGCGACCCGAACTCGCTGCTCCGGTGGTTCGAGAACCTGACCCACAGCGTGCGGGAGGCTCCGGAGATCGGCACCGGAACGTGCTCGGTCGTCGACGTCCCGCTGCCTCGCCCGGTCCTCGCGCATCGTTTCGACGGACCGACCGGCGCCATCCTCCTGTTGCACAACCTGGCCGATGCGCCGGTGACCGTCGATATCGGTCGGCTGCCCGGGATGTCGGCGGAGGCGTCCGACATCCTGGTCGACGGGCCGTACGACCCGCCGGGGCGGCAGCTGAGGGGGCTCGCGCTCAACGGCTGGGGCTACCGCTGGATCCGGCTGAGCCGGACCGCGTGACGACCCGCCGGACGGCACCGGCCACACCGCCGGCGCGCGCTGGGCGACCCTGAGGGAGCGAAGTCCCCGGGCTACGGCGGCCGGCGCGGCGCATAGGGTCCGGATGTGTCCCTCGCCGTCGCCGTGCCGCTGGGAGTGGCGTCCGCCACGGTGTACGGCGCGTCGATCGTCGCGCAGCACCGCTCGGCGCAGGACACCTCGGCGGCCACCGGGACGGCGAACGCGACCGGGCTGGGACGGCTGGCGCGCGATCCGCGCTGGTTGCTGTCGATGGGCGGCGACTTCGTCGGCTTTCTCCTGCAGATAGCGGCGCTCAGCACCGGAGCTGTCGTCTACGTCCAGCCACTGGTCGTCCTCATGCTCCCGGTCGCGCTGCTCGTCGGTTCGCTGACCGGTGGGCCGCGGCCGAAACTCGCCGGGTACCTGGCGAGCCTGTCCGTCGTCGGGGGTCTCGGCGCCTTCCTGGGCATCATCGGCCGCCCGGGTGAGCCCGCGGTGCCGCACCCGCGGTACCTGATCATGACGGTGGTCATCGAGCTCGCCGTCGGAGCGCTCCTCTTCCTGGCCGTCGTCCGGTCCCGCGCTGTGGTCCGCGGCGCGGTGTACGGCGCGGTCGCCGGAGCCTTCTTCGGCACGCTCGGCGTTTACGTCGATGCGCTGTCCGACCTGGCCTCCAACGGGGGACTGGGGGCGATGGTGACCACCGCCCGCGGGCTGGCGCTCGACGCCGGGATCCTGCTGCTCGGCGGCGGCGGCATCCTGCTCACACAAATCTCGTTCCAGGTCGGCGCGCTGGCCGCGACACTGCCGGCGAGCCTGGCCACCGACCCGCTCACGGGTGTGCTGCTCGGTGCGCTGCTCCTCCACGAGCGGATCCCGTTCTCCTTGCCGCACGTCACCGGCTACGTGCTGTGCTATCTCGCTGCGCTCGCCGGGGTGCTCCGGCTGGCCACGCTGCCGGACTCCGATCACCGCGTAGGGTCCCGAAACGCCGGCGAGCACTCCGGGAGGGACCGACCGTGAGCATCCTGGGCACTCGCGTACGCCGGGTCGAAGATCCTCGCTTTCTCACCACGGGCGGCGTCTACACCGAGGACGTGGTCGACGAGCGGTTGGCCGGAGCCGGTCATCTGACCTTCGTGCGGGCGCCGATCGCGTCGGCGCGGGTGCTGTCCATCGACACGGACGCGGCGCGGCAGGCGCCCGGAGTGCTTGCCGTCCTCACCGGTGACGACCTGGACCTGCAGCCGCTGCGGCCGACGACGCAGGACATCAACGCTGCCATGCAGCAGCCGCTGCTGGCCCGCGACCGAGTGCGTTACGTGGGTGAGCCGGTCGCGCTCGTGGTCACCGAGGAGCACTACCAGGGTGAGGACGCCGCGGAGCTGGTCGACGTCGACTACGACCCGCTTCCGGTGGTCGTCGACCCGGTGGCGGCAGCCGGGGACGACGTGCTGCTCTTCGACGACGCCGGAACCAACACCGTCGTCACCTATGGCGGCCCGGTGGACCAGACCCTTTTCGACGGATGCGAGGTGGTCGTCCGGCGGACGCTGGTCAATCAGCGCGTCGCTCCGGCGCCGCTGGAGATGCGGGCGGCGGCCGCGGTCTGGGGCGACGACGGACGCCTGACCGCGTGGATCCCGAACCAGGGGGCGCAGGGCACCCGCGATGCGCTGGCGCGGATGCTGGGCGTGCCGGCCGACCGGATCCACGTGATCACCCCGGACGTCGGAGGGGCTTTCGGAGCCAAATTCGGGGCCGACCCGGAGCACGCGGTGGTCGCCGACGTCGCGCGACGGCTGGGCCGTCCGGTCCGGTGGACCGAGACCCGCTACGAGAACATGCTCGCGATGACGCACGGGCGCGCTCAGGTGCAGACGATCACCGTCGGCGGCCGCCGCGACGGGACCATCGAGGCCTACCAGCTCGAGGTGCTGCAGGACTGCGGCGCGTACCCCCGGATCGGCGCCACGCTGCCGTCACTCACCTTGCTGATGGCGCCCGGCACCTACGCCTTCGAGCGGGTCGCGGCGATCGCCCGGTCGGTCGTCACGAACACCACCCCGGTCGGCGCCTACCGCGGCGCCGGCCGGCCCGAGGCGACGGCTGCGGTCGAACGCGCCATCGATCTGTTCGCCGCCGAGATCGGCGCCGACCCGGCGCAAGTGCGCCGCCACAACCTTCTTCCTGCGTTCTCCGAACCGCACCGGACCAGCACCGGCGCGCTGTACGACACCGGGAACTACCCCGGCGCGCTCGACCGACTGCTGGCCGGCGCCGACTACGCGGGCCTGCGCGCCGAGCAGGGCCGCCGCCGGGCCGCCGGGGATCCCGTGCACCTCGGCATCGGCCTGTCCTGCTACGTGGAGATCACCGGGGGAGGCGACGAGTCCGGGCCGCCGAACGAGAACGCGACGGTCGAGGTCCATCCCGACGGCACCGCCACCATCCTCACCGGCACCTCGCCGCACGGCCAGGGCCACGCCACGGCGTGGGCGATGCTCGCCAGCGACGAGCTCGGCATCCCGGTGGCGAAGATCCGGCTGGTGTGGGGAGACACCGATCTCATCCCCGAGGGCGGCG
>JAICIE010000134.1 GCA_025924515.1 Jatrophihabitans sp.
CGGGGTCACGACGACGTCGCAAACGGCGTACTGCCCGTGCCCGCCGGACTGCTTGACCAGCCGGCCGTGCCCGCGCGCCTCCTCGGTGAACGTCTCGCGCAGCGCCGTGCGCAATGGCACGGTCTCCACCGAGGCGCCGGTCGCGCGCAACCGCTCGAGGACGACGTCGGCGTGCGCCTCGCCCAGGCACCAGAGGACGAGCTGGCCGGTCTCGGCGTTGCGCTCGACCCGGACCGTCGGGTCGCCGGCAGTCAGCCGGGACAGCCCTTTCGCGAGCGCGTCCTCGTCGGCCCGGGTCGCCGCATTCACCGCGATCGGCAACTGGGGCACGGGCATGTCCCACGGCTCGATCAGCAGCGGCTGAGTCTTCGCCGAGACGGTGTCGCCCGTCTCGGCGACGCCCAGGCGGCCGATGGCGCAGATGTCGCCGGCGATCGCCCGCTCGACCGGACGCAAGGTCGAGCCGAACGGCGAGTGCAGCGCGCCGACCCGCTCGTCGGCGTCATGGTCGGCGTGGCCGCGGGACTCGCCGCCGTGCCCGGAGATGTGCACCGCGCTTTCCGCGGTGAGCGTGCCGGAGAAGATTCGCAGGATCGACAGCCGGCCCAGATAGGGATCCACCGACGTGCGCACGACCTCGGCGAGCAGCGGCCCGTCCGGGTCGCAGGACAACTGCGGCACCGGCGCACCGTCGAGGGTGGTCACGCTCGGCGGGTCCAGCTCGCCCGGCGACGGGAAGCCGCCCGCCAACACTTCGAGCAGCTCCGCCAGCCCCAGCCCGGTCGTGGCGCAGACCGGCAGGAGGGGATGGAAATGCGCCCGCGCGACCGAGGTCTCGAGATCGTCGATGAGCACGTCGAGAGCGATCTCCTCCCCGCCGAGGTAGCGCTCGAGCAGTGTCTCGTCCTCGCTGTTGTTGATGATGGCCTCGATCAGCGCGCCGCGGTCGGCATCGATGTCGACACCTTCGGCCAACGCATCGGACTGCTGCGGAGGGAAACCGGCGGCGTAGTCGTATCCCACGCGCGTGAGCAGCCCGACGAGTCCGGTCGGGCATCCCTCGTCGCCGACCGGGACGTAGAGCGGCAGCACCCCCTGCCCGTCGTCGCCGCCGAACACCTGCTGGCAGGCGGAGACGGTTGCGGCGTAATTGGCCCGCGGTGCGTCCAGGCGGGTGATCACCACGGCCCGCGGCGTGTCGGTCGCCGCGCATTCCTCCCACAGCGTGACGGTGATCGGGTCGATCTCCTCCGCGGCGGAGACGACGAACAGCGCCGCGTCGGCCGCGCGCAGCCCCGCGCGCAGCTCACCGGTGAAATCCGGGTAACCGGGAGTGTCGAGCAGGTTCACCACGACGTCCTGCCAGCGGAACGGGCAGACAGACAGCGCCACCGACCGCTGCTGCGCGACCTCCACCGGGTCGCTGTCGCTCACGGTGCTGCCGTCGGCGACGGTGCCGGCGCGCGGGATGGTCCCGGTCGCTGCGAGCAGGGCCTCCGCGAGGGTCGTCTTCCCTGCGCCGGAATGGCCGACCAGCGCGACATTGCGGATCTTCTCGGGGCGGTCAGCCGGCGCGAAGGCCGTCGTCGAGGCTTTCGGCGCGGCCTTCTTCGTCGACATCGCAGCGACCTCCCGAGGGGCTCGACCTGTCCGGGGTGATCCCGGCATTCGACACCCTGCCCGCGGCGCGAGACAAGCGATGGGCGCAGATCCCCGCGGCCGGCGACTATCGTGAGGACGCCGGAAGCCCGCCGACAGGAAAGCGCCTGTGCTCAACGTCCTCGCCCGTGCCTCGATCTCCCGGGCGCTCGAACCGCTGGGCGAACGCCTGTCCCGCGCCGGAGTGACACCGAACGCCGTCACGGTGGTCGGGACGACCGGAACCGTCGCCGCGGCGCTGATCTTCTTCCCCCGGGGCTGGTGGTTCACCGGAGCGCTGCTCATCTGGGGCTTCGTGATGCTCGACATGGTCGACGGCGCGGTTGCCCGTGCGGGCGGTACCTCCAGCCCGTTCGGCGGGGTGCTCGACTCCACCGGCGACCGGATCGCCGACGCAGCGATCTTCGGCTCGCTGGCCTGGTACTTCGCCCGGCACGACCAGCCCGCGTTGCTGCTGGCCGCGCTGCTCTGCCTCGTCCTCGGGTCGCTGACCAGCTACATCCGCGCCCGCGCCGAAGCGGTCGGCATGAACGCCACCGTCGGCATCGCCGAGCGCGCCGAACGGTTGATCATCGTCCTGGTCGGCACCGGGCTCGCCGGCGAGCACCTGCGGGTCCCGTACATCCAGGCGGCATCGCTGTGGCTGCTCGTGGGCGCGTCGACGATCACCGTCGGGCAACGGCTGGTGGCCGTCCGGCGGCAGTCGGCTCCCGCAGCGCCCCCTCCTCCCGCGCCGACGATCGCGCCGACCGCCGCGGACCGGTGATGCTTGCCGACCTGCGCAGCCGGGCGACGGAACTGGGTTTTGCCGCGGGATGGGGAGCGGTCCGCGCCGCGCCGCTGGGAGTCACCCACCGGGCGTTCCGCGCCGCTGCCGACGCGGCGACCGTGCGCAACGGTGCCGGGACGCGGCAGCTGCGCAGGAACCTGCGGCGGGTCGTGGGACCGTCGGTCCCTGAGGTCGACCTCGACCAACTCGTCGGCGACGCGCTGCGCTCGTACTCGCGCTACTGGCTGGAGACGTTCCGCCTCCCGGCGATGGACCGAGCCGGCGTCGTGGCCCGCCTTGATGTCGTCACCGGCCACCCGGAACGGCTCGACGCGGCGTTGGCGCGCGGCCGCGGTGCTGTCGTCGTCCTGCCGCACATCGGCAACTGGGACGTCGCGGGGCTGTGGCTGTGCGCACGGCACGGCAGGTTCACGACCGTCGCGGAGCGGCTCAAGCCAGAGTCCCTGTACGACCGGTTCGTCGCCTACCGGGAGAGCCTCGGATTCGAGGTCGTGCCGCTGACCGGCGGCGAGCGCTCGCCCGTCGAGGTGCTGCGCGAACGGCTCGCCCAGAACCGCGTCGTCTGCCTGCTCGGCGACCGGGATCTGTCGAGCAGCGGTCTCGAGGTCGACTTCTTCGGCGAGCCCGCGCGGATGCCGCCCGGCCCCGCCTTCCTCGCCGCCACCACCGGTGCCGCGCTGCTGCCGGTCGGCCTGTGGTTCACCGAGGACGGGTGGGGGCAGGAGCTCGGCGCCGAGATCGTCCTGTCCGAAGGGCCGCTGCGTGAGGTGGTGCGGAAGGGCACCCAGGCGGTCGCCACCGCGTTCGAGCGCTATGTCTCGGCGCATCCCGCCGACTGGCACATGCTGCAGAAGCTCTGGGTGGCCGACCTGGCGCCGCGCCCGCAGCCGGCCCTCAGCCGCTGACCGACATGCGCGTCGGGATCGTCTGTCCGTACTCCTGGGACATCCCGGGAGGCGTGCAGGCGCACGTCCGGGACCTGGCCTCGACGTTGATCGACCTGGGCCACGCCGTCTCCGTCCTGGCTCCGGGCGACGACGAGACGGCGCGACTGCCGCCCTACGTCGTCACCGCGGGAAAGGCGGTGCCGATCCCGTACAACGGCTCGGTCGCGCGGCTGCAGTTCGGCGTCGTCTCGGCCGCCCGGGTGCGGCGGTGGCTGCGTGACGGCGAGTTCGACGTCGTGCACGTGCACGAGCCGGCGCCGCCGAGCCTGTCCCTGCTCACCTGCATGCTGCACGACGGCCCGCTCGTCGCGACCTTCCATATCGCGACCGCGCGGTCCCGGTTCTACGCGATGTTCGACACCGTCCTGCAGCCGTTCCTGGAGAAGCTGTCCGGGCGCATCGCGGTGTCCGCGGCGGCCCGGGCGGTGATCGTCGAGCATCTCGGCGCGGACGCGGTGGTCATCCCCAACGGCGTGGCGGTGGCGCGCTTCGCCGCCGCGCCGCCGCTGCCGGGATATCCGCGGCCCGGCGCCACGATCGGCTTCATCGGCCGCTACGACGAGCCGCGCAAGGGCATGGACGTCCTCGTGGCAGCCCTCGAGCGAATCGTGCCGCGCCGCCCGGAGCTCCGGCTCCTGGTCGCCGGGCGAGGCGACGCCGCCGGCTTCCGCGCCCGGCTGCCCGCAGCCGTCGCCGACCGCGTCGACGTGCTGGGACAGGTCAGCGACGAGGACAAGGCCCGCCTGCTGCGCAGCGTCGACGTCTACTGTGCGCCGAACACCGGACAGGAGAGCTTCGGCATCATCCTGCTCGAGGCGATGGCGGCGGGCGCGCCGATCGTCGCCAGCGACCTCGAGGCGTTCCGGCAGGTGCTCGACGGAGGACGCGCCGGCGAGCTGTTCGCGATCGGCGATCCGGTGGCGCTGGCGGCGGCGCTGGACCGAGTGCTCGACGATGCGCCGCGCCGCGCCGCCCTGGCGGCCGAAGGCGCCCGCGCGGTGGTGCCGTACGACTGGGCGGTCATCGTCCGCGACGTCCTGCGGGTGTACGAGCTGGCGATCGAGGCCGCGGGCGTGCAGACCGGCTGGGTGCGGCGCACTCGTTAGAGTCCGTCCGTGCTGCCCGTCGGCTGGCTCGTCCTCGCCGTCGTCGCCGCGGTGCTGCTGTCGATGTGGGTCACCTTCACGGCCACCCGGCTCGACCGGCTGCACGCGCGCGTCGACGCGGCGCGAGCGGCGCTGGACGCGCAGCTGGTGCGCCGCGCGGCGGCGCTGCTGCACCTGGCCGAGACGGCGTCCGGGCTCAGGGCCGCGCGCCGGGCGGCGTGCGAGGAGACCGCCGGACACGCCTTGGCGGCTGAGGACGACGCGGGGCGCCAGGCAGCCGAGAACCGGGTCGGCCGCGCGGTCGCCGATCTGCTCGCCGGACCGGAGGCGCTTGCGCCGGCCGCCACGGCGGAGTTGCGCGAGGCTGCGGTTCGGGTGCGACTGGCCCGGCGGTTCTACAACGACGCGGTCCGCGACACCCGTACGCTCCGTGTGAGGAAGATGCCGCGGCTGCTCCGGCTCGCCGGGCACGCGGAGCTCCCGTCCTACTTCGACATCGACGACACCGTCCCCGAACCGCCTGACCCGGCCCGACCTTCCATCCCCGGGATCGCCCGAGAGGGGGAGCGGGCCGGCCGATCCCCGAGGGATCTTTAGATGACCGGATTACGGACTGCGGCGGCCCTCGGCGCGGTGCTCGTCGCCGCATCCGCGCTGACCGGCTGCACCCACACCTCCGCCGGCGCGGGGCCCATCGCGAGGTCCGCCCAGGCGCCGGCGACGGGCGCCACGACCGGCACCAGCGCAGCGGCGCCGAAACGGCCCGCGCCGCTGCGGATCAACCCGTTCACCGGCGCCAAGCCGAACAAGAACCCGGTCGTCGCGGTCAAGATCGACGACACCGGCAACGGGCGTCCCCAGCGCGGCATCACGCAGGCCGACATCGTGTACATCGAGCAGGTCGAGGGCGGCCTCAGCCGACTGGTCGCAATCTTCAACACCTCGCTGCCGTCCGTTGAGCCGGTCCGCAGCACCCGGGCCAACGACCCCGAGCTGCTCGCGCAGTACGGACCGATCGGCTACGTCGCCGCGGGCGGGGCGCCCAACCCGCTGATGTTGCTACGGCGGTCGAGCCTGCGCGCCAGCGTCGGGCTCTACGGTCCGGGGCTGTCCCGCGACGGCAGCCGGACGCCGCCGTACAACCTCGTCGCCAACCTGGCCGTCCTCGCGAAGAGGTTGAAGGCGTCGCGGGCGAAAAGCACCGGGTTGAGCTGGTCGGCATCCAGCAAGCAGGCTGCCCGCGCTCCCGGCGGCTATTCGGTGCGCACCACCGTGGGGTCGACGCCGGTCGAGTTCCGCTGGCGGGCCAAGCTGCACCGCTACGCGCGGGTGATCGGCGGCGTGGAACAGCACGCGGCGAGCGGCGCGCTCATCACCACGCCGAATGTCGTCGTGCAGTTCTGCAAGGTGACGACCTACTGGAAGGACGTCGACGTCAACCACCAGCCGGCCAAGTGGTCCCACACGGTCGGTTCCGGCAAGGTCGTCGTCTTCCGCAACGGCCGGCGGATCACCGGCACCTGGTCGCGGAAGAACCTGTCGTCCGGCACGACGCTGCGCGACGGGCACGGCGCACCGATCGCGCTGGCTCCCGGCGGTGCCTGGTTCGTCCTGGTCGCCAACGGCGCTGCGCTCGGGTGATCGCGACCACGGCCGGGGCTCGCGGAAGTCCGTAGAATCGCAGGCATGGCAGCACCGCAGACCCCCGCTCACTCGATCGGCACCGCACGCGTCAAGCGCGGCATGGCCGAGATGCTGAAGGGCGGCGTCATCATGGACGTCGTCACCCCGGAGCAAGCCAAGATCGCCGAGGACGCCGGCGCGGTGGCGGTGATGGCCCTCGAGCGCGTGCCCGCCGACATCCGCGCCCAGGGCGGCGTCGCCCGGATGAGCGACCCGGACATGATCGAGGGCATCGTGCAGGCCGTCTCGATCCCGGTCATGGCCAAGGCCCGGATCGGGCACTTCGCCGAGGCCCAGGTGCTGCAGTCGCTCGGCGTGGACTACATCGACGAGTCCGAGGTGCTGACGCCCGCCGACTACGCCCACCACATCGACAAGTGGCAGTTCACCGTCCCGTTCGTCTGCGGGGCCACCAACCTCGGCGAGGCGCTGCGGCGGCTGACCGAGGGTGCGGCCATGATCCGGTCGAAGGGCGAGGCCGGCACCGGCGACGTGTCCAACGCCGTCACGCACATGCGCAAGATCCGCGGCGAGATCCGGCGGTTGCAGAACCTGGCCGAGGACGAGCTCTACGTGGCCGCCAAGGAGCTGCAGGCGCCGTACGAGCTGGTGCGCGAGGTCGCCTCGCTCGGCAAGCTCCCCGTCGTCCTCTTCACCGCCGGCGGCATCGCCACGCCCGCCGACGCCGCGCTCGTGATGCAGTTGGGCGCCGAGGGTGTGTTCGTCGGTTCGGGCATCTTCAAGTCCGGCGACCCGGCAAAGCGCGCTGAGGCGATCGTCAAGGCGACGACGTTCTACGACGACCCCGATGTGGTCGCCAAGGTCTCCCGCGGGCTGGGTGAGGCGATGGTCGGAATCAACGTCGACGAGATCCCCGAAGCGCACCGGCTGGCGGAGCGCGGCTGGTAGTGAGCAGTCCCCGCATCGGCGTCCTCGCGCTGCAAGGGGACGTCCGGGAACACCTGCGCGCGCTTTCGGCCGCAGGGGCCGTAGCCGTGCCGGTGCGCCGAGCGGCGGAACTGGAGTCCGTCGACGGACTGGTGCTGCCGGGCGGTGAGTCCACCACGATCGTGAAGCTCGCCCGGACCTTCGACCTGTTGGAATCGTTGCGTGCCCGGATCAAGGACGGCATGCCGACCTACGGATCCTGCGCGGGAATGATCCTTCTCGCCGACCGCATCGACGCGGGCGGCTCGCCGCTGGAGGAGACGTTCGGCGGCATCGACATCTCCGTGCGCCGCAACGCCTTCGGCCGACAGGTCGACTCGTTCGAGGCGGACGTCGCAGTCGACGGCATCGACGGGGAGCCGGTGCACGCGGTGTTCATCCGGGCCCCGTGGGTGGAGGAGGTCGGCCCGGGGGCGACGCCGCTCGGCCGGGTCACCACCGGGGATGCCGCCGGTAGGATCGTGGCCGTCCGCCAGCAGCACCTGCTTGCCACGTCCTTCCATCCTGAGCTGACCGGCGACGGGCGCATCCACGGTTACTTCGTTGACATGGTGAAGGGGGCTCGCAGCACGTGAGCGGGCATAGCAAATGGGCGACGACCAAGCACAAGAAGGCCGTCATCGACGCCAAGCGCGGCAAGCTCTTCGCCAAGCTGATCAAGAACATCGAGGTCGCCGCCCGTACCGGCGGCGGTGACCCGGAGGGCAACCCGACCCTGTACGACGCCATCCAGAAGGCGCGCAAGAACTCGGTGCCGATGGACAACATCGACCGCGCGGTCAAGCGCGGCTCGGGCGCCGAGGCGGGCGGGTCCGACTGGCAGACGATCATGTACGAGGGCTACGGGCCGAACGGCGTCGCCGTCCTCATCGAGTGCCTGACCGATAACCGCAACCGGGCCGCGAGCGAAGTGCGCACCGCGATGAACCGCAACGGTGGCTCGATGGCCGACCCGGGGTCGGTGGCGTACCTGTTCAACCGCAAAGGCGTCGTACTGGTGCCGAAGAACGATTCGGGTGAGGACGACGTGCTGCTGGCCGTCCTCGACGCCGGCGCCGAGGAGGTCAACGACCTCGGCGACGAGTACGAGGTGATCAGCGAGGCGGCCGACCTCGTCGCGGTGCGCTCTGCGCTGCAGAAGGCCGGCATCGACTACGACTCGGCCGAGTCGCAGTTCGTCCCGTCGGTGCAGGTCCCGCTCGAGGAGGACGGCGCCCGCAAGGTGCTGCGGCTCGTCGACGCGCTCGAGGACTGCGACGACGTGCAGAAC
>JAICIE010000135.1 GCA_025924515.1 Jatrophihabitans sp.
GAGGACGCGGGCCAGCTCGTTCGTCCCGTCGACGAGGTTGCGCCATTGCTCGGGCGCGATGTCAGCATCCTGCGTCGCCGCACCGGTGTGCATGTCGGTGTACTGCTCCGGCAGGTGGACCAGATACTCCGCGCCGAGCGCGGCGAGCAGAGCCGCCTCGCGGCCGAAGTCCTCCTTCGCCTTGGCCAGCGCATCGGCACCCTTGTGCAGGCCGGCGAACACCGTGCCGCCGCACACGGTGAGTCCCCGCCGCGCCAGCTCGTCCTTGAGACGTTCAGGATCCTGTGGCATGAAACCCTGCGGGCCCAGTTCGGTGTGGACGTAACCCGCGCGAGAGATCTCATCGAGGTACACGTCCCAGGTGACCTGGTGCGGGTCGCTCGGGAACCAGACCCCCCAGGAGTCCGGTGCGGTACCGAGCCGCAGGCCGCTGAGGTCGCTCAACGCAATCGCTCCATTCTTTCTCGGGGCCGCCGGCCGATACGGTCGGAGCTTGAACGGGACAGCAGACAAGGTCTAACGGGGCTAGGTCGCTATGTCAAGACATACGGACGTGCTGTTGACATCCCGTGGGCTCGACAGCATGCTGTGCGGACATGCGGCCCCTCCGTGGCCGTAACGGGGCGGTTTCCGCCCGGTCGCACACCACGTTCAAACGAGATGTCGGAGGTGTCGGTGGACCGGACCGACGGGCACGACGTCCTCTGCATGGGACGGGTCGGGGTAGACCTCTACCCGTTGCGGACGGGTATCGGTCTCGAGGACGTCGACACCTTCGGCAAGTACCTCGGCGGGTCGGCCGGCAACGTCGCCGTCGCCGCGGCACGGCACGGTCGCGCGGCCGCGCTGATCTCTCGCACGGGCGACGACCCGTTCGGCCGGTACGTGCACCGCGCGCTGCGCGAGCTGGGCGTCGACGACCGGTTCGTGACCCCGGTCGGTCATCTCCCGACGCCTGTCACCTTCTGTGAGATCTTCCCTCCGGACGAGTTCCCGCTGTACTTCTACCGGTTCCCGAAAGCCCCCGACCTCGAGATACACGGCGACGAACTCGACCTCGACGCCGTGCGCGCCGCCCATGTGTTCTGGTTCACCGGCACGGGACTGTCCGTCGAACCGAGCCGGTCGGCGCACCTCACCGCCCTGTCCGCTCGGGACCGCGGCCGGTCGGTGGCGGGGGCTGCCTTCACCGTCTTCGACCTCGATTACCGGCCGATGTTCTGGGACTCGCAGCAACACGCGCGCGACGAGTGCGGCGCGGCGCTGCAGCACGCGACGGTCGCGGTCGGCAACCGCGAGGAGTGCGAAACGGCCGTCGGGGAGAGCGATCCATCACGAGCCGCCGACGCGTTGCTCGAGCGCGGCGTCGACCTCGCCATCGTCAAGCAGGGCCCGAAGGGCGTTCTTGCCCGCACCGCGGAGGAGAGCGTCGAGGTTGCGCCCTTTCCGGTCGAGGTGGTCAACGGACTCGGCGCCGGAGACGGCTTCGGCGGAGCCCTGTGCCATGGCCTGCTGGCCGGCTGGGATCTCGAGCAGGTCGTCCGCTTCGCCAACGTCGCGGGCGCGATCGTCGCCTCGCGACTCGAATGCTCGACGGCGATGCCGACGACCGCCGAGGTCCAGGCCCTCTTGACCGGAGCAACGCATGTCTGAGCTGGACCTGGACAGCGTGCGCGAGATCCGCGCGCGGAATCCGGAGCGGGTCGGTGAGTTGGCCCGTGCCCGCGCACGGCGCCCGGTATTCGGGAACTCCGGCCGCATCATGATCGTGGCGGCGGACCATCCCGGACGGAACGCGTTCGGTGTCCGCGCCGAATCGATGGCGATGGCCGACCGCCGCGACCTGCTCGCCCGGTTGGTGCTGGCGCTCTCCCGTCCCGGGGTGGACGGCGTCCTCGGTACTCCGGACATCCTCGAGGACCTGCTCCTGTTGGGCGCGCTGGAAGGCAAGCTCGTCTTCGGATCGATGAACCGGGGCGGGCTGCAAGGCGCCGCGTTCGAACTCGACGACCGGTTCACCGGTTACGACCCCGACGGCATCGCCCGCATGGGCTACGACGGCGGAAAGATGCTCGCCCGCATCGCGCTCGACGACCCCGCCACCGCCCGTACCCTCCAGGCCTGCGCGACTGCGGTGTCCCAACTGGCGAACCGCGGCCTCATCGCGATGGTCGAGCCCTTCCTCTCGTCCTGGGAGCACGGCCGGGTGCGCAACCAATTGACGGCGGAGGGATGCATCCGATCGATGGGCGTCTGCTCCGCGTTGGGGGTCACCAGCGCCTACACCTGGCTCAAGGTGCCCGTCGTCGACGACATGGAGCGCGTCATGGCCGCCACCACACTCCCGACCCTGCTGCTCGGTGGGGATCCCGCCGCGGCGCCGGAAGAGACCTACGCGACCTGGGAGAAGGCGCTCGGCCTGCCCGGGGTCCGTGGCCTCGTCGTCGGGAGAGCGCTGCTGTACCCACCGGACGGCGACGTCCAGAATGCCGTCGACACCGCGGCCGCACTGGTGCGGCCCGACCTGGGAGGAGAGCGCAGCTGATGGCGCAGCCGACACGGCGAATGACCGTGGCGCAGGCGGTCGTGCATTTCCTGGCGCAGCAATATTCCGAGCGCGACGGGATCGAGCGCCGGCTCGTTCCGGGAATGTTCGGGATCTTCGGCCACGGCAACGTGGCCGGCGTCGGCCAGGCGCTGTTGCAGGCGAAGCTCGCCGGCGAGGCCGACCTGCCTTATTACCTGAGCCGCAACGAACAGGGCATGGTGCACGCGGCGGTCGGGTTCGCCCGCATGGCGAACCGGCTGCAGGCCATGGCCTGTACTGCCTCCATCGGTCCCGGCTCGACGAACATGGTCACCGGCGCGGCGCTCGCGACGATCAACCGCATCCCGGTGCTCCTGCTGCCCAGCGACCTGTTCGCGACCCGGGCCGCCAGTCCCGTATTACAGGAACTCGAGGACCCCCGGTCCTACGATGTATCGGTCAACGATGCATTCCGACCGGTGTCGCGCTTCTTCGACCGGATCAATCGCCCGGAGCAGTTGCCGAGCGCACTGCTCGCGGCGATGCGCGTGCTCACCGACCCGGTGGAAACCGGCGCGGTGACACTCGCGCTTCCGCAGGACGTCCAGGCCGAGGCCCACGACTGGCCGGAAGAGCTGTTCCGCCGCCGGGTTTGGCACGTCCGCAGGCCCGTTCCCGAGCCCGCCGCACTCGTCCGGGCCGCCGACGTCATCCGTTCCGCCCGGCGACCGCTGCTCATCGTCGGAGGCGGCGTGCATTACGCCGAGGCGGAGGACGCGCTGCGGGCGTTCGCCGACGCGAGCGGGATCCCGGTGGCGGACACACAGGCGGGCAAGGGCGCGCTGCGATGGGATCACCCCTGCGCGGTGGGCGGCGTCGGCTCGACCGGCTCGCCGGTCGCGAACGCGCTCGCGCGGAGCGCCGACGTAGTGATCGGCGTGGGAACCCGCTACAGCGATTTCACGAGCGCGTCGCGGACGGCGTTCCAGAATCCCGAGGTCCGGTTCGTCAACCTCAACGTGACATCGTTCGACGCCGCCAAACAGGGCGGGGAGGTGGTGGTGGCTGACGCCCGCGCCGGGCTCGCGGCGCTCGCCGAGGCCGTTGCCGGCTACTCCGTCGACCAGACGTACACCCAGGCCTTCCAGGCCCACAATGCACGGTGGAACCGCGTGGTCGACGAGGCGTACGCCCTCGGACACCAGCCGCTGCCGGCGCAGACGGAGGTCATCGGCGCGGTAGCCGAGGCCATGGAGGACCGCGACGTTCTCGTGCAGGCGGCCGGAAGCCTGCCCGGGGACCTGCAGATGCTCTGGCGGGCCCGCGACGCCAAGCAGTACCACGTGGAGTACGGATACTCCTGCATGGGCTACGAGATCGCGGCCGCGGTCGGAATCAGAATGGCCGATCCGTCGCGCGAAGTCTTCGCGCTCGTCGGCGACGGCTCCTACCTGATGATGTCCCAGGAGATCGTCACAGCTGTCTCCGAGGGCATCAAGCTCGTCATCGTCCTGGTACAGAACCACGGGTTCGCGTCCATCGGTTCGCTGTCCGAGAGCCTGGGGTCGCAACGCTTCGGCACGTCCTACCGGTACCGCAACCGGGCGACAGGAATGCTCGACGGTGATCTCCTGCCCGTCGACCTGGCCGCCAATGCGGAGAGCCTGGGAGCGGAAGTGTTGCGCGCCTCGACGGTCGACGAGCTCCGCGTGGCGCTGGCGAAGGCGCGCTCCGCGGAGCACACGACCGTCGTCCACGTGGAGACGGACCCCCTCGCTCCGGTGCCGTCCTCGGAAAGCTGGTGGGACGTTCCGGTCGCGCAGACGGCGACGTTGGACAGCACACAAGACGCATATCGCGAATACCAGGCGCACAAGGCGCAGCAGCGCCACTATCTCTGACGCATCTTCTCTCCCGACTGAGCCGTAAAAGGAAAGGACCCCAGATGGCTTCGACAATCGAGCACTGGATCGGCGGGTCGACGACGGCCGGCCGGTCGAACCGGCGTGCCCCGGTGTACAACCCGGCGACCGGCGCCCAGCAGGCCGAGGTACTGCTCGCGGAGCCCGCGGACGTCGACGCCGCTGTCTCCGCCGCTCGCGCAGCGCTACCCGGCTGGGCGGATACCTCGCTCAGCAAGCGGACGAAAATCATGTTCGAGTTCCGGCAGGTGCTGAACCAGAACATCAAAGAGCTCGCGGAGATGATCTCCGACGAGCACGGCAAGGTGCTGTCGGACGCAGCCGGCGAAGTGCAGCGCGGCCTGGAGGTTGTCGAATTCGCGTGCGGGATCCCGCACCTGCTCAAGGGCGAGTACTCCGACCAGGCGTCGACCGGGGTGGACGTGTTCTCCTTCCGCCAGCCCCTCGGTGTCGTCGCCGGCATCACACCCTTCAACTTCCCGGCGATGGTCCCCATGTGGATGTACCCGGTCGCCCTCGCGTGCGGGAACACCTTCGTCCTGAAGCCGAGCGAGCGGGATCCGTCCGCCGCCAACTACGTCGCCCGGCTGCTGGCCGAGGCGGGGCTGCCGGAAGGTGTGTTCAACGTGGTGCACGGCGACAAGGTCGCGGTCGACGCGCTGCTCGACCACCCCGATATCGCCGCCGTCTCGTTCGTGGGTTCCACGCCGATCGCCCGCTACATCCACGATCGCGCGAGCGTCAGCGGCAAGCGGGTACAGGCACTCGGCGGCGCCAAGAACCACGCCATCGTGCTCCCGGACGCCGACATGGACTTCGCGTCGGACCACCTGAGCGCGGCGGCATTCGGCTCGGCCGGTGAGCGCTGCATGGCTATCTCCGCCGCGGTCGTGGTCGGCGAGGCGGCCGAGCCGCTGATGGATGCGCTGGTGCCCAAGGCGAAGGCCGTCCGCGTCGGGGCCGGTCGCGATCCGCAGAGCGAGATGGGGCCCGTGGTGACCGCCGCCGCCCGCGAGCGGATCGTCGGCTTGATCAACAGCGGCGAGGAGCAGGGCGCCAAGCTGGCGGTCGACGGCCGCGGACTCACGGTTCCCGGCTACGAGAACGGCTTCTTCGTCGGCCCTACTGTCATCGACGAGGTCCGTCCGACGATGGACGTGTACACCGAGGAGATCTTCGGGCCGGTTCTGTCGGTCCTGCGCGCCGACGACGTGAAGAGCGCGATCGAGCTCATCAACGCCAATCCCTACGGCAACGGGACAGCGATCTTCACCAACAGCGGCGAGGCCGCGCGCACCTTCATGCGAGGCGTCAACGTCGGCATGATCGGGATCAACGTGCCCATCCCGGTCCCGATGGCGTACTACTCCTTCGGCGGCTGGAAGAACTCGCTGTTCGGCGACAAGCACGTCCACGGCCCGGAAGGTGTCTCCTTCTACACGCGCGGGAAGGTGGTGACGTCGCGCTGGCCGCATGTGACCGCCACGAGCAACGCCAGCCTCCAGTTCCCGACGGCGACCTGACCTGCATCCTCATCGACTCAAACTCCAGGCCGGGACAAGCCGGCCGGACCTCCGAAAGGACTCAGAAACATGACGAGCCGACCTCGACAGGCGCTGCGGTTGGTAGCGGTGGCCGCCGTCGCCGCCACCACCCTCGTTGCATGCAGCAGCGGAGGCAAGCCCAGCAGCAACAGCAACACCAACGCGAACAACAACGGCACCGGGGCGGGTGACAACTCCGGTTACACCATCGCGATGATCACCCATGAGACGCCGGGCGACACCTTCTGGGATCGCATCCGGGCAGGAGCGCAGCAGGCCGCCAAGGACGAGGGGGTCAAGCTCAAGTACTCCAACGACCCCGATGCGGCCAAACAGGCGGTGCTGATCCAGAACGCGGTCGACTCGAAGGTCGACGGGATCGCCACGACGCTGGTGACACCGGATGCGCTGGCCGGTGCGGTCAGAGCGGCGGAGAATGCCAACATCCCGGTCGTGGGCTTCAACTCGGGCATCGACTTCTGGAAGAAGCTCGGCGCGCTCGCGTACTTCGGGTCCGACGAAACACTCGCCGGCACGACCGCGGGCCAGCGCCTGGCCTCAGAGGGCGTCAAGCACCCGCTCTGCGTGATCCAACAGAGCGGGTCCGTCGCTCTCGAAGCGCGCTGTGCCGGCGTCAAGAGCGCCATCTCGGGCACGCAGAACATTCAGGTCAACGGCGCGAACGACGCAGCCGTCGTCTCGACGCTGCAGGCCAAGCTGGCGCAGGACAAGTCGATCGACGCGATAGTCACGCTGGGCGCACCGCAGGCGGTGGACTCCCTGAAGGCCATGTCGGCGACCAATACCCATCCCCGCCTCGTCACCTTCGACCTGAACGAGCAGGTCGCGCAGGACATCCAGAACAAGAAGGTGGAGTTCTCGATCGACCAGCAGCCGTACGTGCAGGGCTTCATGGCGGTCACTTCGCTGTACCTGTACATCAAGAACGGCAACGACATCGGCGGTGGTAAGCCGGTGCTCACCGGCCCGTCGTTCGTCGACAGCAAGAACATCAACCGGATTCTGCCGTTCGTGAAGAACAACACCCGCTAGGCGCCTCGGGAGGCTGCCGTCAGGCCGTCGCCCGGCGACAGCCTTCCTCTTCGCAGTGATCGCACTGATCGGAGCCGTTCCATGAGTCAAACCCTGCAACCGACCACGCCACCTGCCTCCACCGGGCCCGCGCAGGACTCGAACCGCGTCAAGCTGGGTTGGTCCAACCGCCTGCTCGCGCGGCCGGACGTCGGTGCGTTGGTGGCGGCCGTCGTGATCCTGATCTTCTTTCTCATCGTCGCGCCGGCGTTCCGGTCTGCGGACTCGTTCGCCACTGTGCTGTACCAGGCGTCGACGTATGGCATCGTCGCTGTCGGTGTCGGCATGCTGATGATCGGCGGTGAGTTCGATCTGTCTGCCGGCGTCGCGGTCTTCTCCGCCGGCTTGCTGAACTCGATGTTCTGCTACAACCTCGGCATCAACCTCTGGATCGGTGCGGCGCTCGCGCTCGTGTTCGCGCTCGGGATCGGGTTCCTGAACGGGTACCTCGTGATGCGCACCGGAATCCCGAGCTTCCTCATCACTCTGGGCACCTTCTTCGTCCTGCAGGGCGCCAACCTCGGCATCACCAAGCTGGTCACCGGATCGGTGTCGTCGCAGGACATCTCCCAGATGGATGGCTACAAGTCGCTCGGATCGATATTCGCCGGGAGTTGGAAGATCGGCGGCGTCACCATCTGGGGCACCGTCATCTGGTGGCTCGGCTTCGTCGCGATCTCCGCCTACATCCTCACCCGCACCCGGATCGGAAACTGGATCTACGCCGTGGGCGGCAACGCCGCGAGCGCACGCGCGGTCGGTGTTCCCGTGACGAAGGTGAAGATCGGCCTGTTCATGACCGTCTCGTTCCTCGGGTGGTTCGACGGCATGCACTACCTGTACCGGTTCAACACCCTGCAGGCCAACAACGGCGTGGGTGACGAATTCATCTTCATCATTGCCGCGGTCGTGGGTGGCACGCTGCTCACGGGCGGTTTCGGAAATGCGATCGGCGTGGCGATCGGCGCGTTCATCTTCGGGATGACGAGTCTCTGCATCGTCTACGCGGGCTGGGATCCCAACTGGTTCAAGGCGTTCCTCGGCGTCATGCTCCTGCTCGCCGTCGGCGTGAACCTCTACATCAAGAACCTGTCGACCAAGAGGAAGGTCGGTTAGCGTGACTGACACCCTGATCGAGCATGCTGATCACAACCTGACAAAGGGCGAGCCGTTGGTGCAGATGACCGACGTCGGCAAGGCCTACGGCGCGATCCGAGCATTGCGGGGCATCAATCTCACGGTCAACGCCGGCGAGGTCACCTGCGTGCTCGGGGACAACGGCGCCGGCAAGTCGAC
>JAICIE010000136.1 GCA_025924515.1 Jatrophihabitans sp.
ATTCGCCCGGAAAGCCACGCTTTAGACCGTTAAGTGTGTCACGGTCTCGTCACGACGCCCCACCTGTTCGGCCGACGCGAACAACGTGTTGACCGCAGAGCACCGAGGAGCCGTCATGACCGTGGCCGTGATTGATATCGAGACCACCGGGCTGTCTCCCCGCAGCGACCGGATCGTGGAGATCGGGCTGATCCTGCTCGACGACCGCGGCGAGGTCGAGGCCGAGTTCCAGACCCTCGTCAACCCGGGCCGAGACGTCGGACCCGCAGGCCTGCACGGCATCAAGGCCTCCGACGTCGTCGACGCGCCGACCTTCGCCCAGATCGCGCCGTACCTGCGGTCGCTGCTGGCCGGCCGCGTCGTCGTCGCCCACAACGCGCTGTTCGACCTGCGCTTCCTGGCCGCCGAGTTCGCCCGCGCCGGTCAACCTGTCGACTTGTCGCCGAGTCTCTGCACGATGCGCCTCGCGCCGCTGTTCTTCGGGCCGGGCACCCGCTCGCTGCAGGCGCTGTGCGGATATGTCGACATCCCGATCCCGCACCGGCACGCTGCGTTGCACGAGGCGCGAGCCACGGCCGAGCTCATGCTGCACATGCTGTCGTCGTCGCTGGGGGAAATCTCGCTGGCCGGGGCCGGCGTGCAGATCCAGTTCGACGACGACGGCGGGTTCGTCGGCTTCGAGGCGCTCGACGCCAGCTGGGCCGAGCTGGTCGACCTCGCCGCCGCGCGCAGCGCCGAGAAGTGCCCGCCGTGCCGCACGCTGGTGCGTGAAGCCGCGACCGCGGCGGCCCGCGAGCGCGACGGGTACCTGAGCCGGCTGGTCGCCGCCCTGCCGGCCCTGGACGACGCGCCGCCGACCATGGCGCCGTACCTGACGGTGCTCGACGAGGTGCTGGAGGACCGGCTGGTCACCCTCACCGAGGCCGATCAGCTGATCGGCCTGGCCGGCGAGCTCGGCTGCGGGATGGACCAGGTGCTGACGGCGCACATCCTCTACCTGGAGGCGCTCGCTGCCGCTGCGTACACCGACGGCGACGTCAGCGACGAGGAGCGTGCCGACCTCGACCGCGTCGCCGCGCTGCTCGGCCTGACCACCCGCGACGTCGACCTGGCGATCAGCACCGTGCGCGGCGGAACTGCGGTGGAGCCCCGGCCGCACGGCGGGCTCGCGCCCGGGACTCGCGTCGTCTTCACCGGCGTGATGAGCCGGACCCGCGACGAGGTCGAGCAGGCCGCCCGCGACGCCGGCCTCGTCCCGATGTCGTCGGTGTCCAAGCAGACCGGCGTCCTGGTCTGCGCGGACCCGCACTCCCAGTCGGGCAAGGCCAAGAAGGCGCGCGCGCTCGGCATCCGCGTGATCACCGAGGCGGTCTTCTGGGAGTCACTGGCGGTGGTTGCCAACGTCGCCTGACGGGCGGTCAGTACCGCTCGCGCCAGGGCGCCTTGCCGTGCTCGTCGGCGCTCATTGAGTCACTGCACACCTCGACGATCGTGCTGACCGGCGACCCGAATTCCTGCTCGATGGCCTCAAGCGCTTTCGCTGCTCGGGGCGCTCAGTGTCACCGGCGGCGGCTAGCGTAAGGGCGGGTCAAGAGCGGACAGCGCCAAGCCTCCCGGCTGGCTGTCCCGGCAACCTCGTCGCTCCGCGCAAGGTGCCCCCGGGAGAAGACCTGGCCGGTCGCTTTCGTGGTCGGCAAGGGCGGGGCCTTCAGCGGCCCCTGGCGAAGGGGCTGCCGTGGCGGACCTCCACGAACTGCCTATCCGGTCTCCGAGCGGGCCCCCGGAGCGACCGCGCTGCGGGCTGTACTTCGCCGGTCACACCCCGCACTACATCCAGGTCCGCCTCTGCCGACAGAGCCCGGAGGAGGCATGGAAGCGCGTCATCGTCATGGGAGTGGTGGGCGACGTCGTGGTCCTCGCTGACGGGGAGGACCTTCAGTCGTACCGGAACCACGAGACCGCTTACCTGGCCTGGGTGGTGAGCCAGGTCGGAGCCGAGGCCGAGCTGAACACCGAGTACCACGCACTGTTCCTGAGCCCGTGGCCGGACGAGGCGCGCTCGGTGTTCTCGATGCAGGCGGTTGACCGAGAGCCGAGGCCCTGCACCAGCGCGGGATGAGTCCGATCCCGGTGTAGTAGACCGGTCAGATGCACCGCATCGCCGTCCTCGACGACTACCAGCACGTCGCGGCCCAGTTCACCGACTGGTCAGCCGTGCCCGAGCCAGTCGAGGTGGTCGAGTTCCACGACCACTTGGCGGACGACGACGCTCTCGTCGCGCGGCTGCAGCCCTTCGATGTCGTCATCGCCATGCGCGAGCGGACGCCGTTCCCGCGTCGGATTCTCGAGCGGCTGCCGAACTTGAGGCTGCTCGTGACCACGGGCGCGCGCAACAAGTCCATCGACGTGGCAGCCGCCAACGAGTGCGGTGTCACCGTCTGTGGCACGAACGCGCACGCGCCGGCCACGGCCGAGCTGACCTGGGGGCTGATCCTCGCCGTCGCTCGCAACATCCCGAGCGAGGACGCGGGAGTCCGGGCCGGCGGCTGGCAGCACACGATTGGCACAGACCTGGCCGGCGCGACGCTCGGCATCATCGGGCTCGGGCGGCTGGGAGAGCGGGTCGCGCGCATCGGCCAGGCGTTCGGCATGGACGTCATCGCGTGGAGCCAGAACCTCGCCGACGACCGCGCTGAGGAGGTCGGCGTCCGGCGGGTCGAGAAGGACGAGCTGCTGGCCACCGCCGACGTCGTCACGATCCATCTGCAGCTCTCCGACCGGACCCGCGGCCTGATCGGCAGGCGCGAACTGGACCTGATGAAGCCGACGGCGATCCTGATCAACACGTCGCGCGGCCCGATCGTCGACGAACAAGCGCTGGTCGAGGCGCTGCGGAACGGAACCATCCACGCGGCCGGGATCGACGTGTTCGATCAGGAGCCGCTGCGGTTCGATCACCCGCTCCGCGAGCTGAGGCGCGCCGTCCTGACCCCGCACCTCGGCTACGTGACGCGGAAGACCTACGAGGTCTTCTACCGCGACGCCGTCGAGGACGTCGCCGCCTTCCTGGCCGGCGAGCCGGTCCGCGTGATCACGCCTTAGTCCACTGAGCATCGGGGGAGGGGTCCAACGGTGGCATCGCACTCGGGAGACACGATCTGGGAGCTGGTTGGGCAGGCCGCGGAAGCCTTGCCGGAGCCCTTTAGCAGGTCGGCACTCATCAATTGGATCGTCAAGCGGCGACCGGACGTCGAACTGACCTCGATCAGCACGCACATTCAGTACGCCATCGCCGAGACTCCCAACCGCCACCGGCACAACCTCGGGGCCCGGCCTCCGCAGCTCCAGCGAGTCGATCGAGGGCTCTACCGCCGATACCGCCCGCAGGCAGAAACGCCTATGCCCGTTCCCGCGGGAACGTCTGCGCCACTGATCGCCCCGACCGCGACCGAGTCAAGAGTCCTGCTCATCGGCTGCTCTCGCACCAAGGCGGATGTGCCGGCACCGGCTCGGGAGCTCTTCCGGGGACCGGTCTTCCAGCGGGCGCGGGACTACGCCGTGCGGCAAGGAGTGCTGTGGTTCGTGCTCAGTGGGAAGTTCGGTTTGCTCGATCCGGACGACGTCGTCAGCCCTTACGACGTCTACCTCGCCAAGCAGTCGTCGTCGTACCGCCGGACGTGGGGCGAATGGGTCACCAGCCAACTGGCCCAGCGGATGCCCTTGCCCGGGGTCACGTTCGAGATCCACGCCGGCGAGAGTTATTGCGCTCCGCTGCGCGAACCACTCACACGGCATGGCGCCTCAGTGGTGACGCCTCTTGCCGGCCTTGGGTACGGCGAACGACTCGCCTGGCCGGGCTACCGGCCAGACGCCTCGGTGGGAACCGAACCGCAGGCCGGCCGATCCCAAGAGCCATCAGTCGTCGCGGACCTCGATCGCCTTCTCGACTCGCGCAATGCCTGGTCACCGGCCGAGTTCCTGGCCGCCGGTTCCGACGGGCGCGACGGCCCCGGGCTCTACACCTGGTGGGTCGACGAGGACGGTGCGCGAGTTCTTTCGGTGGGCATCGGCCAGCCCCTCCACGCCGGGCTGATCTATGCCGGCAAGGCGGGCGGCCACCGAGAAAGGGCGGCGCCTTCGATGAGCACACTCTGGGGTCGCGTTGCCGGCAACCATCTTCGCGGGAACGTGGGCTCCTCGACTTTCCGGAAGAGCCTTGCGGCCATCCTCGGCGCGGCGGGCCAGCCCAACTCGGAGCAGGACCTGACCTCGTGGATGCACGCACATCTGCGCGTGGCGACTCTGCCCGTTGCCAGTGAACGCGTCTCGGCGCTCGAGGACGAACTGGTCAGTCGGACTGATCCGCCACTCAACCTCGCCGGCGTGCCCACGGACGCAGGACGATCAGCACTCGCACGACTGCGGAGCATGGCGTCCCGCCACCCGGGACCACCGCAGCCCGCGGGGGGCGATTTGTCGACGACTTTGCCAGCTCCCTCAGGGCCGCTCCTCGCTTTCGAGCGACGGATCCGCGCAGACGTAGGTGCGATGGTGCGGTCCGGCTACCGGCCGACGATCTTTGAGCTAATGCTGGCCGAGCACGGGGCCGTCGAGGCAGTGCGCCGGCTGCTCGTCGCGCCTCGCGTCTCGGACGGATTCCGGTACCTCTGGGAGCACGGAATGCTTCAGCACTCCGTCGAGAACGCCGTACTTGCCCCCGAGTCCTTCGAGCTCTTCTCCGACACTGAACGCGGCGTCGCGCGAACCCGATTACGGGAAGCCGGCTTCGAGGTCTGACCGCTGTGCAGGTCCATTGACCACACCATCCGCCGGCAGGACACTGGCCGCCTCGCGGAGGGAGCCGCTGATGTCCTGGACCCTGAAAGGCAGCTACACCGAGACCTGCTCGTGCGAGCTGATGTGCCCCTGCAACATGTCAATGGACCACGGCGCGACCTACGACTTCTGCCGTGTCGTCCTGGCGTTCAACATCCACGAGGGCGAGATCGAGGGCACCGACGTCGCGGGCCGCAAGGTGGTGGGCATCGCCGACACCCCGAAGGTCATGACCGATGGGAACTGGCGCCTGGGCATGTACATCGACGACCAGGCCAGCGACGAGCAGTTCGACAAGCTGACCCAGGTCTTCGGTGGCCAGCTCGGCGGCCCGATGGCCGCGCTGGGTCCGCTCGTCGGAGAGATGCTCGGCGTCGAGCGCGCAGCCATCGACATGAGCGACGACGGCCTCCGGCACAGCGTGAAGGTCGCCGACTCCATCGACTTCGAGATCCAGGACATCGTCCCGTTCGGCAAGGAGGACGGGCAGCCGGTCCGGTTCAACGGCATGTTCCACCCGGTCGGGTCCGACCTCACGATGGCCGAGGCGCAGCGCTCGCGCATCAACGCCTTCGGCATCCAGTACGAGGGAAAGACCGGTTTGTCGAAGTCCGACTTCTCCTGGACCGCCTGACCACGGTGAGCGTGCAGGCGCGCTCAGAAACCGGCCTCGGCCCGGCGTTCGCCGCCGTCCGCGTCCGCCTGGCGCTGGTTGCCCTCCTGTTCGCGCTCGCCGCCGTCGGCTGGTGGTGGGCCGCCGGCCAGATGCAGGGCATGGACGTCGGACCGTGGACCGCGCTCGGTTCGCTGGGCTGGTTTCTCGGCGTCTGGGTCGTGATGATGGCCGCGATGATGTTCCCGTCGGTCGCCCCGACGGTCGCGCTCTACTCCCGCATGACGCGGACGCGCTCGCCGCTCTCGCCGCTGGCGTTCGTCGCCGGGTACCTCCTCACCTGGGCCGCCGCGGGCGCCGTCGCCTTCATCCTCGCCGCTGCCGCCAGCCGCATTCCGGGCGACGTCCTCGCCTGGGACCACGCCGGCCGAGCGGTCGCCGGCGTCACGCTGCTGGTGGCCGCCGGCTACGAGCTGACCCCGCTCAAGGACGTCTGCCTCGGCAAGTGCCGCAGTCCGCTCGGCTTCCTGCTCGGCTCGTGGCGCGACGGCCCGCGTGGCGCCGTTCGGATGGGCGTGAAGAACGGCGCCTGGTGCGTCGGCTGCTGCTGGGCCCTGATGGCGTCGCTCTTCGCGCTCGGGATCATGAGCCTGGTCTGGATGGCCGTCGTCGCCGGCGTCATCGCCGTCGAGAAGACCCTGCCGTGGCGGCGCGTCGCCACCTACGTGACGACGGCGCTGCTCCTGACGCTCGGTGTCCTCGTACTGGTGGCGCCGCATGCGATCCCGGCCCTCACGATCCCGGCCGGCGGCGCCATGACGCCGATGGGCTAGGCCGAGGGGACGACGACGGCGCGCCCGCGCACGGCGCCGTCGTGCAGCTTCCGGTATGCCGCCGGCGCCTCGTCGAGGCCGTAGACCTCGGTCTCCACGTGGATCGCGCCCACCCGCGCGAGATCGAGCACCTCCATCAGCTCGGTGCGCGTCCCCCAGTACGGCGCCCGCACCGACGCGCCGAACGGTGTCGAGAAGAAGCCGGTCGCCAACAGCCCGCCGCCGATGCCCACGATCTCGATGGCTCCTCCGGCGGCCACCGACTGCCGCGCGATCTCCAGCGTCGGCGGCGCCCCGACGAAGTCGAACACCACCTGCGCGCCCACCCCACGGGTCAGCGACCGGATCGCCGCGACCGCGGACTCGTCGGACCGCAGCGCCTGGTGCGCGCCCACCTCGGTCGCCAGCGTCAGCTTGGCCTCGCTGATGTCCAGGGCGATCACGGTCGCCGCGGAGAGCGCCCGCAGGATCTGGATGCCGACGTGACCGAGGCCGCCCGCGCCGATCACCACCGCCGTGCTGCCGGGCCACAGCCGAGGCAGCGCCGAGACGATCGAGTGGTACGGCGTCAGCCCGGCGTCGGTGAGCGACACGGTTGCCACCGGATCGAGGTCGCCGAGCGGCACCAGGTGACGGACGTCGTCCACGATCAGGTGCTCGGCCAGTGCACCCGGCGCACCCAGCCCCGGTGGCGCGATGCCGAGCGCCGCCGCGTTCACGCAGTAGTTCTCCGCGCCGCGCGCGCACGCGTGGCACCGCCCGCAGCCCCATGGCCCGTACACCGCCACCGGCTCGCCGACCGTCACGACGGTCACCCCGTCACCGAGCCGATCCACGACGCCGGCGCCCTCGTGTCCCAGGGTCAGCGGCAGGCCGTAGGCGTACTGCTGCTCGGGCAGGCTCATGACGAACGAGTCGGAGTGGCACAGCCCTGCCGCTGTGACGCGCAGCCTGATCTGGCCCGGCCCGGGCTCGGGGGTCGGAATCTCGACCACCTCCGGCTCGGCGCCGATGGTCCGGTACTGCACCGCACGCATGGCGGTTCCTCCGTCCGGTGATCGGTCACGCGGTGGGCAGCCCGGCGCTCTCCAGCGCCGCGGTCACCACCTCCATGTCGTCGGTGTAGTGGCCGCCGCTGGCGCCGATCCCGCCGATCACCTCGCCGTCGACGACGATCGGGTAGCCGCCGCCGAAGGTGACCAGGCGGTCGGTGTGCACGATGCCCAGCCGCAGCGGCTCGTCGCCCTTGATGAACTCGAACCAGGCATGGGTCGCCATCCCGAACGCGGCGGCGGTGTAGGCCTTGTTCTGCGCGATCTCCACCGACAGCAGCGGGGCGCCGTCCATCCGCAGGAACGCCTTGAGCGTGCCCTCGCGGTCGACGACCGCTATGACCATCCGCCGGCCGGTGTCGGCCGAGGCGCGCGCCGCGGCGGCGACCAGCTCCTGGGCGAAGTCTGCGGTGATGTTCCGGACGGTCAGCGCCTTCTCGGCCATGTCGGCTCCTTCGACAAGAGGGTGTCGTGCGCACTCTGGCCGAAGGACGGCGGCCGCGGTAGCCCTCGCTCAGCCCACCGGAACGCGAGCGGCGGGGAGGGCACCCGTGCGGCGAGCCCGATGCACACCACGGCGAGCGCCGTCACGCCCAGCAGCGCGCCGACGAGTGCCCACGGCGCGTGCACCGCGGTCTGCGGCACCATCCGGCTCGGGATCGCAACCGCGGCGATCCCCGCGCCGAGCAACCCGAGATAGCTGCCCGTCACCCACTGCCGGTGCTCACGGATGTTGCCCCGCCGGGCGGCCACGATGGTGACGGTGAGCGACAGGATCGTCCACAGCGACAGCGCATGGATCCAGGTGAAGTGGCCGGGGTTCAGCCGCTGGATGCCGAACGAGCTGAAACACACCCAGTACATGTCGGCCATCCAGATGCGCCCGACGCGGCGGTGCAGCAGGTCGCCCTTGCGCCGCCGCAGCAGCTGGAAGCCGCCGAGCACCGCGGCCAGGGTGGCGCCCGCGGCGTGCAGGGCGATGAGCAGGGTCCAC
>JAICIE010000137.1 GCA_025924515.1 Jatrophihabitans sp.
GGTCCCCCGCATCGCATCGACGATCCCGCACCCGGTGCAGGGCGAGAAGGCAGCCGGTGTCGTTCTGCTCAAGCCCGCGTCGCCCGGTACGGGGGTCATCGCCGGTGGTCCGGTGCGCGCGGTGCTCGAGTGCGCGGGTATCCACGACGTGCTGTCGAAGTCACTCGGCTCCGACAACCCGATCAACATCGTGCACGCCACCGTGGCAGCGCTGAAGGACCTCGTTCGTCCGGAGGAGGTGGCCGCCCGCCGCGGCCTGCCGCTGGAGGACGTGGCGCCCGCGGGCATGCTGCGGGCTCGTGCGGGTCAGGGGGCCTGAGCCGTGAGCCGACTGAAGATCACCCAGACCAGATCGGGGATCGGCAACAAGAAGAATCAGCGCGAGACGCTGCGGACCCTCGGGCTCAAGCGGCTTCACGACGTCGTCGTCAAGGAGGACCGTCCCGAGATCCGCGGGATGGTCCGGACCGTCACGCACCTGGTGACGGTCGAGGAGGTTGAATAGCCATGGCGCAATCGCCACTGAAGGTCCATCACCTGAAGCCCGCGCCGGGCGCGCACACGAAGAAGACGCGCGTCGGCCGCGGCGAGGGCTCGAAGGGCAAATCCGCCGGGCGCGGCACCAAGGGCACCGGTGCCCGCAACCAGGTGTCCGCCGGTTTCGAGGGCGGTCAGCTGCCGCTGCACATGCGGCTGCCGAAGCTCAAGGGCTTCAAGAACCACTTCCGGGTGCAGTACCAGGTCGTGAACCTGTCCCGACTGGCCGAGCTCTTCCCGCAGGGGGGCGCCGTGGGCGTCGACGAGCTCGTGGCCGCGGGGGCCGTCCGCAAGGGCGAGCCGGTCAAGGTCCTGGGTGACGGCGAGCTCGGCGGGGTGAAGCTCGACATCACCGCCGACAGGTTCTCGAACTCGGCCCGCGAGAAGATCGGCGCCGCCGGCGGGACCGCCACGCAGCGCTGAGCTCGACGTCGCCACGGCGGGACGGGTCACGAGGCCGGTCCCGTAGTGGCACGCCCGCCGCAGCCGGCGCGGCGCGCCGGAGTTGTCCCGGACGTTGTGTCGCACCAAGCTGGGACGCCGTAATTCCCGCCGCGGACCGCCTGGCTGTTAGCCTGATCGGGTCCCCGGACGGGGAACCCGCTTCGACGTGCGCGCACGTCGCCCGCCCCGTGCCGAGTCGTAGTCGCAGGAGGACCCGTGCTCACCGCCTTCGTCTCGGCGTTCCGTACGCCCGACCTGCGCAAGAAGCTGCTCTTCACGCTGGGGATCCTGGTTCTGTACCGCCTCGGTGCGTCGATCCCGACGCCGAACACCGACACGAAGGCGATCAACGACTGCATCAGCCAGGCCGGCAACGGGTCGAACGCGAACATCTACTCGCTGATCAACCTGTTCTCCGGTGGCGCGCTGCTGCGGCTCTCGGCGTTCGCGCTCGGGATCATGCCGTACATCACAGCGAGCATCATCATCCAGTTGCTGGTCGTGGTGATCCCCCGGTTCGAGCAGCTGAAGAAGGAGGGGCAGTCCGGGCAGCAGAAGCTGACTCAGTACAGCCGCTACCTCACCATCGGGCTGGCCATCCTGCAGTCCACCGGGTTCATCGCGCTGGCTCGCTCAGGCCAGCTGTTCCCGTCCTGCAGCCAGACGTCGATCCTGTACCACCAGGACATCTTCAGCCTGTCAACGATGGTCATCTCGATGACCGCGGGCACCGCGGTGATCATGTGGCTGGGTGAGCTGATCACCGATCGCGGCGTCGGCAACGGCATGAGCGTGCTCATGTTCACCTCGATCGCGGCCCGAATCCCGAACGAGGGTCAGACGATCCTGCAGAACGCCGGCGGCTTCGTCTTCACGCTCATCGTCGTCCTCGGCCTGGCCATCATCGTGGCCGTGGTGTTCGTCGAGCAGGCGCAGCGCCGCATCCCGGTGCAGTACGCCAAGCGCATGATCGGACGCCGGCAGTACGGCGGAACGTCGACCTACCTGCCCCTGAAGGTCAACCAAGCCGGCGTCATCCCCGTCATCTTCGCGTCGTCGCTGCTCTACGTTCCGCAGCTGATCTCCCAGCTGACCAGCCGCAACTCCAACACCGGGTTCGCGCGCTTCGTGAACAACTACCTGATCGCGCAGGACTCCTGGGTCTACATCGTCGTCTACTTCGCACTGATCATCTTCTTCACCTACTTCTACGTCGGGATCACGTTCGACCCGGTCGAGCGGGCCGACGACATGAAGAAGTACGGCGGCTTCATCCCCGGCATCCGGCCGGGACGCCCGACCGCCGAGTACCTGCAGTTCGTGCTCTCGCGCATCACGCTGCCCGGCTCCCTGTACCTGGGGATCGTGGCCGTGCTGCCGAACTTCTTCTTCGGGCTGACGAGCGGGAACAACCAGAATTTCCCGTTCGGTGGCACCGCCGTCCTCATCATGGTCGGCGTCGCGCTCGACACGGTGAAGCAGATCGAGAGCCAGCTCATGCAGCGCAACTATGAGGGCTTCCTGCGGTGAGGCTCGTCCTCGTCGGCCCGCCGGGCGCCGGCAAGGGCACGCAGGCCGAGTTCATCTCCGAGCACTTCGGAATCCCCAAGATCTCGACCGGCGACATCTTCCGCGGCAATGTGTCGGGTGGCACCGACCTCGGCAAGCTCGCCAAGAAGTACATGGACGCGGGCGACCTGGTTCCCGACGAGGTCACCAACGCGATGGTGCGCGATCGGCTCGCCCAGGAGGACGCGAGGGACGGCTTCCTTCTCGACGGCTTCCCCCGCAACGTGGCGCAGGCGAAGGTGCTGGACGGCATACTCGCCGAGTTCGGATCCGGGCTGAGCGTCGTCCTCGAGCTCGACGTCGACCAGGACGAGGTGGTGCGCCGGCTGTCCGGGCGGCGCTCGTGCAAGAAGTGCGGTCATGTCTGGCACCTCGAATACGACCCGCCGTCGAGCCCGGGGGTCTGCGACCGCTGCGGCGGTCAGCTCTACCACCGCGACGACGACGAGCCGGCCACGGTCCGGCACCGCCTCGAGGTCTACCTCGCGCAGACCTCGCCGCTCGTGAAGTACTACAGCTCCCGCGACCAGCTCGTCGCGATCGATGCGTTGGGAACGGTCGAGGACGTGACCGAGCGCGCGATCGAGGCTCTCAAGCCGTACGCATGACCACGCCGCGCGACTGCTCCAGCTCGACCGCGCGGCCCCGTCGCGGGGTACCGGCCTGATGGCGCGCGGATTTCCCGAGCGGATCCAGCTGAAGTCCGCCGAGCAGCTCGCCGTGATGCGGCAGGCCGGGCTCGTGGTCGCCCGTGCGCTTCGCGAGATGCGCGACGCGGTGGCGCCCGGGGTCAGCACCGCCGACCTCGACCAGATCGCCCGCCGTGTCCTGCACGACGAGGGCGCGAGCTCGTCCTTTTTGGGCTACGACGTCGGGACAGGACCGTATCCGGCCGTCATCTGCGCCTCGGTCAACGACCGGGTGGTGCACGGCATCCCTTCGCCCGCGGACAAGCTCGCCGAAGGCGACCTGATCTCGCTCGACTTCGGGGCCATCGTCGACGGGTGGCACGGCGACGCTGCGATCAGCGTCACCGTCGGGGAGGTCCGCCCTGACGTCGCCGCCCTGTCCGCTGCCTGCGAGGAGGCGCTCTGGGCCGGGATCGCGGCGGCGCGGGTGGGCGGCCGGCTCAGCGACATCTCCTCCGCCGTCGAGACGTCGGTGCGCCGCTCGGGCCGCTACGGGATCGTCGCCGGCTACGGCGGCCACGGCATCGGCTCAGCAATGCACATGGCGCCGCACATCCTCAACTACGGCCCGGCGGGCAGGGGCCCCCGGCTGGTGCGCGGGATGGCGCTCGCCATCGAGCCCATGCTCACGCTGGGCTCCCGAGGCACCGAGCAGCTCGACGACGGCTGGACCGTCGTGACGGTCGACGGGTCTTGGGCGGCCCACTGGGAGCACACCGTTGCGCTGCTCGACGACGGGCCGTGGGTGCTCACCGCTGAGGACGGCGGTAGGGACCGCCTCGGTGAACTCGGCGTCGCGGTGTCCGCGCGCGCTCCCTGAGCAGGTTATGCACGGACCGGCGGTCGTACCAGCCGCCGGTCGTCAGTCCGTCCGGCCGGTCGGGATCCGAACGTCAGGCTCTCGAAGGTACGCGGCGAGCCGGTGCCGGCTGACCCGCTCAGGTGCGTCCATCAGCGCTCTGTGCCGGATCGCCCCGGGCTTTGGCACGCCCCGACCGATCCGCGTAGACTGGGCGATCGGCGCTCGCCGCACTTTCCTGCTGCCCGCTGTGGCCGTGGGCACGGAAAGCCCTCACCGGCGCCGCCGAATCGGACGAGAACGCACCAACGAAAAGCGGAGGACATGCCCAAGAAGGACGGTGCCATCGAGGTCGAAGGCCGCGTGGTCGAGCCGCTGCCCAACGCGATGTTCCGGGTGGAGCTCAGCAACGGGCACAAGGTGCTCGCTCACATCAGCGGCAAGATGCGGCAGAACTACATCCGCATCCTTCCCGAGGACCGCGTGGTCGTGGAGCTCTCGCCCTACGACCTCACTCGCGGGCGCATTGTCTACCGCTACAAGTAAGAGCTACTGAGAGAGGCCCTCGACCGTGAAGGTCAAGCCCAGCGTCAAGCCGATCTGCGACAAGTGCAAGGTCATCCGTCGCCACGGTCGGGTCATGGTGATCTGCGAGAACCTGCGCCACAAGCAGCGCCAGGGCTGAGTTCGCCACACCACCAAGCTCGCGCATCGCACCCGCTCCGTGAGCGGGTTCACCTCCGGCCGCGCTGGCCGGAGCCCGTCCTCGCATCGAGGACGGGAACGGGTGCGCGCCACACCAGCGCAGGACAACGAGGAGAACCGGCCACATGGCACGTCTTGCCGGCGTCGACCTTCCCCGCGAGAAGCGGATGGAGATCGCGCTGACCTACATCTACGGCGTTGGGCGTACCCGCGCCAAGCAGACCCTCGAGGCCACCGGTGTCAGCCCGGATCTGCGGGCCCGCGACCTCGGCGACGACGACCTGATCAGGCTGCGCGATTACATCGACGCGCACTTCAAGGTCGAGGGCGATCTGCGGCGCGAGGTTGCCGCTGACATTCGTCGAAAGATCGAGATCGGGTGCTACCAGGGCATCCGGCACCGCCGCGGGCTGCCGGTGCACGGCCAGCGCACGAAGACGAACGCGCGTACCCGCAAGGGTCCGAAGAAGACCATCGCGGGCAAGAAGAAGGCAGGTAAGAAGTGAGTGAGCATCGTGTGGCGCAGCAGCCACTGGCAGCTGGGCGCGGAGCTGCGACGAGCGCTCGCGCGAAGAGCCAGGGTGATATCTGATGCCCGGGCAGGCGCGTAAGACCGCGGCCAAGAAGGTCCGTCGCAAGGAGAAGAAGAACGTCGCGGTGGGCCAGGCCCACATCAAGAGCACGTTCAACAACACGATCGTCTCGATCACCGATCCGCAGGGCAACGTGATCAGCTGGGCGTCCGCCGGGCACGTCGGGTTCAAGGGCTCGCGTAAGTCGACCCCGTTCGCAGCGCAGATGGCCGCCGAGAACGCCGCGCGCAAGGCGCAGGAGCACGGCGTGAAGAAAGTCGACGTCTTCGTCAAGGGGCCGGGCTCCGGCCGGGAGACGGCGATCCGGTCGCTGACCGCCGCCGGGCTCGAGGTCGGCACGATTTCCGACGTCACACCGCAGCCGCACAACGGCTGCCGTCCCCCGAAGCGCCGGAGGGTTTGAGATGAGCGCTAGCGCGAAGAGCAGGGAGAGTTAGGCATGGCTCGCTACACCGGTCCGGCGACGCGCGTCTCTCGTCGCCTCAACGTCGACCTGGTCGGCGGCGACAGGTCCTTCGAGCGCCGTCCGTACCCGCCCGGTCAGCACGGCCGCGCCCGCATCAAGCAGAGCGAGTACCTGCTGCAGATGCAGGAGAAGCAGAAGGCGAAGTTCAGCTACGGGATGCTCGAGAAGCAGTTCCGTCGCTATTACGAGGAGGCCGTGAGCCGTCCCGGCAAGACGGGCGACAACCTGCTGCAGATCCTCGAGTCGCGCCTTGACAACGTGATCTACCGCGCCGGGCTCGCACGCACCCGCCGGCAGGCGCGGCAGCTCGTCAGCCACGGCCACTTCCTGGTGAACGGCCAGAAGGTCAACATCCCGAGTTTCCGCGTCTCTCAGTTCGACGTGATCGACGTCAAGCCGAAGTCGCTCGAGACCACGCCCTTCCTCATCGCGAGGGAGACCTACGGCGATCGTCCGATCCCGGGGTGGCTGCAGGTCGTTCCCAACCGGCTGCGCATCCTCGTCCACCAGCTGCCCGAGCGGGCTCAGATCGATATCCCGGTCCAGGAGCAGCTCATCGTCGAGCTCTACTCGAAGTAAGTCCCCGACGCCGGGCCTTCCGGCGCGGGATGTCAACGGACGTCATATGGCGGGCGTCCACGACTCGCAAGGAGCACATCAGTGCTGATTTCTCAACGTCCGACGCTGACCGAGGAGCCGATCGCCGACAACCGTTCGCGGTTCGTCATCGAGCCTCTCGAGCCCGGCTTCGGCTACACCCTGGGCAACTCGCTGCGGCGCACGCTGCTGTCGTCCATCCCGGGCGCAGCGGTGACCAGCATCCGCATCGACGGTGTCCTGCACGAATTCACGACCGTTGAGGGCGTGAAAGAGGACGTCACCGACATCATCCTCAACCTCAAGGAGTTGGTCGTCAGCTCCGAGAGCGACGAACCCGTGGTCATGTACCTGCGCAAGCAGGGACCCGGCGAGGTGACCGCGGCCGACATCGCGCCGCCCGCGGGTGTCACCGTGCACAACCCGGACCTCAAGATCGCGACGATCAACAAGAAGGGCCGGCTCGAGATCGAGCTGGTCGTAGAGCGCGGCCGCGGTTACGTCACTGCGGTGCAGAACAAGCAGCAGGGCCAGGAGATCGGACGGATTCCTGTCGACTCTATCTACTCGCCGGTGCTGAAGGTCACCTACTCCGTCGAGGCGACTCGTGTCGAGCAGCGCACCGACTTCGACCGCCTGGTGGTCGACGTCGAGACGAAGAGCTCGATCAGCCCGCGCGACGCAGTCGCCAGTGCCGGGCACACCCTGGTCGAGCTGTTCGGCCTTTTCCGTGAGCTCAACGAGGAGGCTGAGGGCATCGACGTCGGCCCCTCGCCCGCCGAGGTGGCCGACATCGCGGCCTTCTCCATGCCGATCGAGGATCTCGACCTGACGGTCCGGTCGTACAACTGCTTGAAGCGCGAAGGGATTCACACCGTCGGCGAACTGGTGGGCCGCAGCGAGGCCGACCTGCTCGACATCCGCAACTTCGGGTCGAAGTCCATCGACGAGGTAAAGGTCAAGTTGGCCGGTCTGGGCCTGTCACTCAAGGACAGTCCGCCCGGATTCTCGCTGCCGACGTCCGTCGAGGCCTACGGCAGTGACGAGGACTACGACACCGACCGCGACTTCGCGGAGACCGAAGAGCTGTAAGCATCCGCTGCGGGACGCCCGGACACCGGCGTCCCGCAGCGCCGATTCCTAGGAGATCCAGACATGCCGACGCCCACGAAGGGCCCTCGCCTCGGTGGCGGTCCCGCGCACGAGCGGCTGATGCTCGCGAACCTGGCGACGTCGCTGTTCGAGCACGACCGCATCACGACCACCGAGGCCAAGGCCAAGCGGCTGCGGCCGCTGGCGGAGCGGCTGATCACCTTCGCCAAGCGCGGTGACCTGCATGCCCGCCGGCAGGTGATGACGGTGGTCCGCGACAAGGACGTGGTGCACAAGCTGTTCGCCGAGATCGGGCCGAAGTTCGCGGCCCGCGCCGGTGGCTACACCCGCATCGTCAAGGTCGGCCCGCGCAAGGGCGACAACGCTCCGATGGCGGTCATCGAGCTCGTCCAGGAGCAGACGGTCACCAGCGAGGCCGAGCGGGCACGCGGAAGCCGTTTCGCACCGCGCAGGCCGGCCGGTGGCCGCACCCGCGAGATCGCCGCCGACGCCGCTGCCGAGTCGCCGACTGCGGCGGCCGTCGCGGCAGAAGAAACCCCGGTCGAGTCGGTCGACGCCGATGCCGGGGTGATCGAGGGCGGAATCGCCGACGAGGCCGCGGTCACGGAGGCCTCCTCGGCGGACGGCCTGTCGGACCGCACCCCTGACGAGCCGGAACAGGTCGCCGAGGTCGTCGAGCCGGTGGCCGGCGAGCCGACGAACGATCAGGAGTCCTGACCGAACGGTCCGGGGTGCAGAGGTGCAGCGGGGACGCGCGCGGGCGCGGCCCCGCTGCCGGGCGGATTCGTGTAGACCGCGGCTATTTCGGCA
>JAICIE010000138.1 GCA_025924515.1 Jatrophihabitans sp.
CGGATGTACGGATAAGGCAAGCACCGCGAAGTTCGAGCTGTCCCCGACAGCGCGAGGTCGACGGCCGAGTCTTGGCCGGCTCCGTCCAGCACCACGATCAGGACCCCGACGCACTGTTGTTCGCTGCTAGAACGCGGAAGTGGCCCGTCGACGCCAGCTCGTCATGGCACTCGGTTGGTCGCTTGCGGCGCCCCCGGGATGGTCAGCATGACGCCGGATCTCCGGCCTGCTCTGACGGTGTCATGGCCGTGATCAATCGCTGCAGGACGCGTACTTCTGGTCCGAGCGGCGTCACCCGCGCGCACAGCTGCTCGACGGCGACGTTCAGCGCCTCGTCGGGCAGTGGCGCCAGGGCGTCCAGAATGAAAAGGGCAGTGGTGGTCCGGTCGGTCAGTTGTGTGCGGCGGGCCTGGCGCCAGTTCCAGCATCGACAGGTCACCCCGGCGTCGTCGCACCACACGACCTCGCCGACTTCGGGATGCTCAACGACCTCCGCGCCCGCGGCTACGGTGTCGAAGATCTCGGTGCCGGTCGCGCGGAGCAGTCGCGGTGGCCCGCTGTAACGGCTGAGATCCTCGCCGCCGATGGGGATCTGGTGCAGCACCGAGACGGCGTTGTAGATGTCGGTCAGCCGGTTCACTCTCGGCAGGCCGGACGCCGCGCGGCGCACCAGTGCCTCCAGGCTGTTGCGGGTGCGCTGCGGTTTCGCGCCAAACGCTCGATAGGCGTCGCGCCAGGCGGCCACGTGAGCGATCTCTTCGACTGGCCGGTCACCGAGCGCTCTTTGCGCGGCCGCCTCTGCGCTACGGAGGAGTTCGTCGCTGCTTGCGTCACTCGGTCCAGGACGAATGCCGTCGACCGCCAGCAGCACCGCGCGGTAATCCGGGCGGAGCTCGAATACGGCCGGGTCGACCGTCGCGCCGTCGATGAACGCGCCCAGGTGGCGGGTCTCAGCCATGGCTGACCTCCGACCTCGAACGCATCCCGACCCGTGGTTGCGAAACAGCCAGCGTGAACCTCGCCGGACCGATGCCCGCGTTGGAGTAGGCGTGCGCCACATCCCCAGCGAGTGAAGCAGCGTCGCCCGCGCCGAGCGTCACGGACCGTTCGCCGACCGCGACCGTGACTGCGCCTTCATGCACCTGCAGAAGTTCCCTCGTGCCGGACACATGCGGCTCGCGTTCATGGCGGTCGGAAGGGCCCAGCGTCCAGTCCCACAGCTCCAGGGCGTCCGGCCGCTGCGTGTCTGCCATCAACGTCCCACGGCCACCGGACTTCCCGCGCCAGTGCACCGCGCCCTCCTCCCGACGGATGACCTTGAGCGCAGCGTCCTCAGAGGGCGCCACCAACGCCGGCAACCCCACTCCCAGCGCGTCACTGAGCCGCAGCAGCGTGCCGACGCTCGGATTGGCCGCGCCCTGCTCGACATTGACGACCATGCGACGGCTGAGGGTGGCCGCCTGCGCCAACTGATCCAGGGTCCAGCGCCTGGCCAGCCGTTCGCGCTTGATCCGAGAGCCGATGAGCACGGCGAGGGCGGGCGGTCCAGCGTCCATGAGAGCACTTTAGTGCACTGAATGTGCACTAGCCCGGGCGTTGCCCCAGGCAGGTTACGGAGCCAGGGGACGCGAGATGCCGCCGACCACGTCGTCCGATATCGTTTCGCGGTTCGTCCGGCGCGTTGGCGGATCTGTCCGTCGCTCACTGCGCAGGACGCGGTCTCCTACCAGTGGGACCAAGGCCAGTCCCAAACGTCAGGACCCATGATCGCAATGCACCGAATCAAGACGCACACTGATGCGCATGTGCTGAGGGTCAGCTTGGCGGGTGACATCGACGTCGCCGCCGCAGGCGACCTTCGCGAGGCGGGTTTGCGCGCCATTGAGCAGGCTGATGGACGGCCAGTGGTGTTCGATGCCGGCGGTGTGACCTTCATCGACTCGACCGGCCTCGGCGCACTGGTCGCCTTGAACAACGCGGCCGGCGAGACGAACACCAGGATGGTGCTGCAGTCCGTTCCACCGAGGATGGCGACGCTGCTGCGGGTCACCGCGCTCGACCACGTCTTTGACTTCGACGCGGCCACGGCCGACGAGCCACCCTGAGCCGTCGGCAGCGGGCTCCTCCGCAGTCACTGCTCGACGCCGAGCCGTGCGGCCCCCGGCGTGACGCGCGAGACACTCGCCGCGGGACCGCACACGCGCGTGTAGTCGGCTTTGTAGGGTCCTCGCGTCGCAGCGGCTCGACGTCGATGACAAGGCCCCCGGGCCGCTGCGGCGCAGGATCCGCCGGCCATCGCCGAAGCAGGCCCGGCCGACGCGCCGGCGACCCGAACGCCGAGGGCGAAGCCATCTTGCCAACCCTGTGTAAATATCGAGCGCCGGATTGACCGGCCTCGGGCGCATCCGGGTAAGGCCCACGGCATGGGTCACGTCCTCGAGGGAATTCTGCGGCTACCGCCATGGCTGGCGCTGGCGCTGGTCTTCCTGCTGCCGGCTGTCGAGGCGTCCGCATTCTTGGGCGTGATCATTCCCGGGGAGATCGGCGTCATCCTCGGCGGCGTGCTGGCCAATCAACACAAGCTCCCGCTGGTCGCCGTCCTGATCGCAGGCATACTCGGTGCGGTCATCGGCGACACGGTCGGCTACTGGGTCGGCCATCGCTGGGGAGAGACCCTTTTAAGAAAGATTCCCAACCGGGTGCTGAAGCCTGAGCACATCGACGCTGCCGAAGAAAGCATCCGCAAGTTCGGCGGCAAAAGCGTGTTCATCGGCAGATTCACCGCTGCGCTGCGCGCCCTCGTTCCCGGGCTGGCCGGTATGAGCCGACTTCCGTACGGTCGGTTCTTGGCTTGGAACGCTGCCGGCGGAGCGGTATGGGCGACCGGATTCGTCGTCCTGGGTTACTTGGCCGGAAGCCAGTACGCGCGAATTGAGCACTACGCCAACTACATCGGCCTGGCGCTGCTTGCGCTCATCATCGTGATCTTCGTGGTACGGCATCGCCGCGCGAAGCGGCGGGCGGGAGATGAGGACGCAAGCAGCCGCGAGTCTGCACATGCGAACGCAGGCGCACGCAGTGGCACGGCGCAACGGTTTCAGCGGCGATAGCGGGCGCTTGCGTATCCCGTGCGACCTACCGCCTGACGGCTCCTCTCCACCGGAGCCTCAGGTCAGCCCGCGTGCCACTTTGCGAACGTCCGATTTCGGGCTTTGAGCGCCTCGATGGCGGCCTCTGCCGGATCGGCCCCTGGCTCCAACCGCATCTCACCGGTGCGGTTCATCGTCGGTTTCGGGATCGTGTCCGCGCTGGCCGACATGGTGTACGAGGGGGCCCGGTCGGTGATCGGGCCGTTCCTCGCGTCCCTGGGCGCCAGCGCGGCTGCGGTCGGGCTGATCACCGGGCTCGGTGAGGCCGCCGCGCTCGTTCTGCGGCTGGGGACCGGGCGCCTCGCCGATCGGCTGCGGCGGCCCTGGCCGCAGACGATCGTGGGATATGCGTTGACCGCGGCCTGCGTTCCGCTGTTGGCCCTGGCGGCGACCCTGCCGCTGGCCGCCACGCTGTACACCGGCGAGCGGGTCGGCAAGGCCGTGCGGACCCCGGCGCGGGATTCCATGCTGGCCTACGCCTCAGCCGGCCTCGGCCGCGGTTACGCCTTCGGCCTGCACGAGGCGCTCGACCAACTCGGCGCCGTGGCCGGACCGTTGCTCATCTCGGCGGTATTGGCGCTCGGCGGCGGCCAGCACCTGGCGTTCGCGCTGCTCGCCGTGCCCGGCGCCGCCGCGCTGGCCATGCTGGCCCGGCTGCGCCGCTCGGCGCCCGAACCGGCCGCGTGGGAACCGGCTGCGGCCGTGAGCGAGTCCAAGCGACTGCGCGTCGAGTCCGGGCTCCCGCGCGTGTTCTGGCGCTACGCCGCCTTCTCGGCCGCCACGATGCTCGGCTTCGCCACCTGGGGGGTGCTGGCGTACCACCTGGCCGTGCACCGGCTCGTCCCGGCCGCGGTGATCCCGGTGCTGTACGCCGTCGCGATGGGCTCCGCGTCCGGCGCGGCGGTGCTCGGCGGACGCCTGTACGACCGGGTCGGGCTGCGCGGCCTCGTGGTCCTGCCACCGTTGGCGGTTGCCGTCCCGTTCCTGTCGTTCGCCGCCGCACCCGCCGCATTCGTCCTCGGCGCCGTGGTCTGGGGCGCCGGCATGGGAATGCACGACTCGACGCTGCGCGCTGCCGTCGCCGATCTCGTCCCGGCGTACCGCCGCGGCGCAGGCTACGGAACTTTCACCGCCGTCTACGGCCTCGCCTGGCTGGCCGGTGCCACGCTGATCGGTGTGCTCTACGAACACGGGGTTGCGGCCGTGGGCGTCTTCGTCGCGGCAACGCAGGCTCTAGCGCTCGTCCTGCTGGTGCCCTTGCTCCGTTCGCGCCGGGCCGCTTCGTCGCCGACCGACCCGTGATCAAGGACGGCTTGTACGCCCGCCGCATCGGTCACCGAGACCGTCGCCGACCCACGTCATGATCAAGCCGTCGGTTCCGCGGCGTCGGTCCGTGCTCGGCGCGGGCCGCTCGTAACCGTGGAACGGCGCCGCGGCATTCCGCCGGGGCGCCGTTCCGTGTGCTGGCGACGGCGCCTCAGCGGGAGTCGACGAAGGGCTGCGGAACCCCGACGCGACCGTCCGACCAGGTGAAGTAGGTCGTCTTCCCGTCGCTGGCGTTGTCGGTGTAGTCCCCGAAGTTGGGATTTATGACCGAGGACGTGCCCGCCCAGTCGGTCGCCCCGGTGGTGATGCGGACATCGGTCCGGTTGACGTTCGCAGAGGGCCGGCATTCGGCGAAGTAGTCGGTCTTCGTCGAGGTCGCGCCGAACCGTCGCCGGTCGTACCAGGACGTACAGATGACCCCGTCGGTGCGGACACTCACCGCGGGCAGGAACCGCAGGGCGTAATCGGCGCCGTCGTCGACCCGCTGAAGGCGGCCGAGCGTGCCCAAGCCGAAGGGCGCCGAGCGCATCCAGATGTTGCCGAGCGGATGCAGGCTGGCGTCGTTCCACACGAAGACGGCTCGCTTCGCCCGCGAATCGATCGCGACGCGGGGGAAGTCGTTACCCGTCCCGCGGGAGTAGCCGGCGAGCAAGGTGTTGTCCATCGATTTGACGCCGCCGTGCCCGTTGCCCGTGCGTCCCGTTGTCAGCACGACCGGCGAACCCGGGCCTCCCCGACTGAGGGTCGTGGCGCCCTTGCGCAGCAGCGCAGCGTGCTCATAAATGTAGGGATCGCCGTCGGCGAAATTGGTGTCGAGGTTTCGCTCCCACGCCACGTAACTGTCGCCACCGGCTGCGACCGCTACGTAGGCGCCGGAATTCTCGGCGCCGCAGCGCTTTGCCTCCGACGACGACGTGCCGTCCGGGCAGAACGGCTCTTCCGGCCACACAACGGTGCGCTTGAACGACGAGCTGTCGAGCGCGGCCGGGCTGATCGGGACGTGCGCCCGGGCGAGCTCTATTTGGCCGTTGCCCGAGTGCCCCACGGGCACGCAGCCCTGTGGTGTGCAGTCGAATTCGACGTCCAGGTAGTACCGGGTGTAACTCATGGCGAGCGTGCGAGATTTCGGGTCGTAGGACATCCAGTCCTTGTCGAGAATCGCCAGATTCTTCGGGATGCGCCAGCCGGTAAAGAGGGTGCAGACGTTGCCCGGATTCGTCACGACGATGGGTGGGGTGAAGGTCGCCGCGGGGCCATTGCGGGTATGCGTCACCGTGGCCACCGACACCGCCACCGTGGCGTAAGCCGGCTTTTTGTCGGTGCAGGCTGTTGCGCTGGGGAAATACAAGCTCGCGACGACGAAGTGCCGGCCGTCGTGCAGGGCGACGACCGCCGGGTCGCCCGACCACTGTTCGTCGGCGTTCTGGTTCGGCAGTCCGGTCAGGTCCGTGAACGTCCGTCCGCCGTCCTCGGAAATCCCCACACCCGTCCCGGACCCCTCACGGGTGGTTGCCTTGCTGGCGAAACCGCTTGCGTCGTTCCACGCAGCCATCACCAGGTGCCGTCCGCCCGGACCGACCTGCGCGGCGATCGCAGTCTCGCTCTGTCCGCCGAGGGTGTCGCGTGCCGGGTCGTTCGCGTCGACGTTCGAGCCGAAGCGAGGCGTGCTCGCCCGCGCAGCCTGCTCGGTCGCACCTTCCGGCGGGTTGAGCCATGCGCGCAGCCCCGAGGAGTAGTGCGACGCGTCCTGGAGGTGCTGCGCCACCAAACCGCGCAGCGGCGGGCTGGATGCCGCCGCCCGCGGGCTTGCGATCGCGAGGCAACAGGCGCTCGATGCTGCCGCCAAGACGGCCAGGGAACGAACAGCGGTTCTGGGCATGGCGCCCCTCCCTCACCACGGACCGCCGGCCCTCGGCGGGTCCCTTCGGTGGGCGCGCACGCTACTACGAGTGGTCATCGGGTGCACAAGTGATCGCACAGCGTGTCCGCCCCGCCTGTCATGACGCATTGGCAGGTCAGTTGCGTTGCGGCCGGTGTGAACGGCGCCCGCCGCGGGTACAGAAGCGGCACCAGCCGCCAACGACGACCGGCGCACCGCACCATGGGACCACCTCGGAGGACGCAATGCTGGACGGATCGACGGCCGACCTCGCCGCACAGCCCGCCTGTTCGACTGTCGAGGTTGTCCTCGATTGCGAGGGCCGAGTGCTGTCGCGCTGGACTGCCGAGCAGTGGACGCCTGCGCTCGCGAGCGCGGGCTATGACGTCGACAACGTCCCCTACCGCGTCGTTGCCTACACCGTTCCGGTTCAGCAGAAGGACGGGTCCGTGCTGTGCCGGCTGCACGTGCAGCCCGATCGTCCGGCGCACCGTCCGCACCCGGTGCGCGCGCGCCGTCTCGCGCGGCACTGACGCCCGCCGTGGAATACCGCACCCTCGGGCAGTCCGGCTGCTCCGTCTCCACCCTCGCACTCGGAACGATGACGTTCGGCAGCGAGACCGATCAGGAGGGCTCCTTCGCGCAGCTCGACGCCTTTCTCGCGGCCGGTGGGACGCTCGTCGACACCGCCGACGTGTACTCGGGCGGGATCTCCGAGGAGATCATCGGCCGGTGGTTCGCCGACCGGCCCGCCGATGTCACCGAGTCGGTCGTCCTCGCTACCAAGGGCCGTTTCCCGACACAGGCCGAACCCAACGGTGTCGGCCTGTCGCGGCGGCATCTCACCAGCGCGCTCGACGCGTCGCTGCGGCGCTTGGGCCGCGACAGCGTCGACCTCTACCAAGTGCACGCGTGGGATCCGCACACCCCGGTCGCCGAGACCCTCGACACGCTCGACGGGTTCATCCGGAGCGGCAAGATCCGCTACTACGGACTGTCGAACTTCACCGGATGGCAGGTGCAGAAGACGGTCGCGACCGCCGACGCGCGGTTGCTCGCCCGTCCGGCCACGCTGCAGCCGCAGTACAACCTGCTCGTCCGCGAGATCGAGTGGGAGATCGTGCCGTCCTGCCTCGACGCAGGATTGGGGCTGCTGCCCTGGTCGCCACTGGGTGGCGGGTGGCTCACCGGCAAGTACCAGCGCGACCAGCGCCCCGAGGGCGCCACGAGACTCGGGGAGAACCCCGACCGGGGGGTGGAGAGCTACAACCGGCGCAGCCCGCAACAGCGCACCTGGGACGTCATCGACGCGGTGCAGAAGGTCGCGGACGCCCGCGGGACGTCGATGGCGCAGATCGCGCTGTCCTGGGTCACCGACCGTCCGGCCGTCACCTCCACGATCCTGGGCGCCAGGACGACCGAACAGCTCGCCGACAACCTCGGCGCGGCCGGGCTGCACCTGACCGCGGAGGAGACCGCCGCCCTCGACGCGGCCAGCGACCCGGCGCCGGCGGACTATCCGTACGGCGGCCCCGGTGTGGAGCAACGCAGCCGCAACATCACCGGAGGCCGCTGACCCGCTGCCCTGACCAGTCGCTGTCGGCGTGCGCTGGGTACGGTCGGAAAGAGGCGGACCGCTGTGCCGGTTCGCGTCCCGACCTACCGCGAGAAGGAGCACCGATGCCCACACGCACTGCGCGCACCGCCTGGAACGGCGGCCTGCAGGACGGCTCCGGCCACGTCGAGCTGAGCAGCTCGAAGGTCGGCACGTTCGACGTGTCGTTCCCGAAGCGGACGGCGGACGAGGCGGAAGGCACGACCAGCCCCGAGGAGCTGATCGCGGCGGCGCACTCATCCTGCTTCTCGATGGCGCTCTCCAATGAGATCAGCAAGGCCGGTGGCACCCCGCGGTCGCTGGAGACCTCGGCGGACGTGACCCTCGGCGCCGACC
>JAICIE010000139.1 GCA_025924515.1 Jatrophihabitans sp.
GGAACGGTGACACGCCCCGGGGGCGGACCGCGGTGTCCCACACGTATCCGGAAGCGAACAGCACCTCCCGGGCGCGGGTCAGCGCCACATAGGCCAGGCGACGCTCCTCCTGCGCCGCGCGGGCCCGGACGGCCTGATCGTGCTCGTCGAGCCGCGCCGCAACGTCGCACCGGTCGGCGACTCCGTCGAGGCGCAGGGTGGGGAGGTCGGCGCGGTCGCCGCGGAGCGGGGCGGGCAGCTCCTGGCGGAGATAGGCCCAGTTCACCGACTTCGCAGCCGCCGGGAAGATCCCGACGACCAGCCCGGGCAGCGCGACGACGTCCCACTCGAGGCCCTTGGCTCCGTGCACCGTGAGCAGCTGGATCCGCTCGGCCTCGACCTGCACCTCCCCGGGCTCCAGGCCGTGTTCCTCGTCCGCCGCTGCGTCGTGGAACGCGAGGAAGGCCGGGACGGTGGCGCGGTCGGACTCGCCGGCGAAGTCGGCCGCCTCGTCGAGGAACCGGTCGAGGTGTGCGCGCCCGGTGGTGCGCCGGTCGGGCCGGGAGGCGACCTCGATGTCGACCCCCAGCGTTCGCTCGACGTCGGCGACCAGATCGGGCAACGGCGCGCCGAGCCGGCGCCGGAGCCTGCGCAGTTCGTCGCCGAACGCGCTGAGGCGCGCAAAGCCGGTGGATGAGTACGACTCCGCCGGCCCGAGGTCGTCGAGCGCCTCCACCACGCTGGGTGGATCGGCCAGGTCCCGGGCCCGGCGATGCAGCGCGGCGAGATCGGCCGGGCCGATCCGCCAGCGCGGACCGGTCAGCAGCCGGGCCAGCGCGCTCCCGGCGTCGGCGTCGACCAGCACCCGAAGGGTGGCGACCACGTCGCTGACTTCGGGAGTGGTCAAGAGGCCGCCGAGGCCAACGACCTCGACCGGGAGCCCCGCCGCCTGCAGTGCGTCGGCGAGCAGGGGCAGCTGGGAACGGCGGCGGACCAGGACGGCCGCGGTGCGCCGGCCCGATGGTCGGGCCGTCCACGCATCCCGCATCCGCGTGGCGACCCACGCCGCCTCGTCCTCGACCGTCAGCAACCGGGCGATGACGACGCGGCCGTCCGGAGCGTCCGGCCGGGACCGCAGCGCGACCGATGCCGGACCCGACCGCAGTGCCCCCGCCACCGTGTTGGCGGCGGTGAGCACCGACCGGGCATTGCGGAAGCTCGTCGCCAGCGGATAGATCGGCGCCGGCTCGCCGTCGGCGCGGCGGAAGGTCGTCGGGAAGCGGGCGATGCTGCCGGCGCTCGCCCCGCGCCAGCCGTAGATGGACTGCAGGGGGTCACCGACCGCGGTCACCGCGTGACCGACCCCGAACAAGCCGCGCAGGGTCTCGACCTGGGCATGACCGGTGTCCTGGTACTCGTCGAGCAGCACGGCCGCGTAGCGGGCCCGCTCGGCTGCGGCGACCTCGGGGAGCGCCGCCAGCCTCGCGGCAAGGGTCATCTGGTCGGCGAAGTCGACCGCCGCGGCCGCCGCTTTCGCCGCTGCGAAGTCGCGAACGAGCGGTAGCAGCGCCAGCCGGTGCTCCAGCGCGGCGGCCCACCGTGCGGTCGCGCCGGGGCGAGCGGAGCGCGCACGCGGACCTCCCGGCAGCGAGTCGAACCAGGACAGCTGGTCGCTGCACCAGCGTTCGAGTGTGTCGACGTCCAGGAGGTGGTCGGCGCAGCCGCCGGCGATCGTGCGGACGTACTCGATCACCGACGACGGCGCGCCGATGTCGGCCGGCATGGCCCCGTCGAACGCTCGGGTCGCCGCGTCGGCGAGCTGCCAGCCGAGCGCCGGTGAGAGGATCCGCGCGTCGGGCTCCGCGCCGATCCGCAGTGCGTGTTCGGCGACCAGCCGCCCGGCGTGCGCGGCATACGTGAGGACGGTGGGCTCGCCCGCCAGTAGGTCGGCGAGCGCCTGCCGCTCATCGGGGCGCTCGGACTCGACGACCGCGCGCCAGGCCGCGAGCCGCCGGCGGATACGGCGCCCGAGCTCGGCGGCCGCCTTCCGGGTGAAGGTCAGGCCGAGGACCTGGTCGGGCCGCACGAGCCGGTTCGCGACCAGCCACACCACCCTGGCCGCCATCGTCTCGGTCTTGCCGGAGCCTGCGCCCGCGACCACGACCGCCGGTCCGAGCGGCGCTTCGATCACTGCGACCTGCTCGGCGGTGGGGGCGGGGAGCCCCAGCAGCCGGTTCAGGCGGGCGGCCGACACCCGCGGCGCCGCGGCGGTAGCGTCCGTCGCGACAGCGGCCAGCTCCAGCGGCAGGAAGTCCTGACCGACGGCGACCGGAGTCGCGGTGCGGCTCATGCAGCGTCCCGTGAACCGTCCGGAGCGCTCCTGCGCCGGGAGCGTCGCGAGGCGCTCATGCGGTCACCGGCCGGCCGGTCGGCTGCAGCGGGCAGCAGGACTTCAGGTCGCAGTATCCGCAGGCCGGGTTCTCAGTGGCGGTGACCCGGCTGCCGCGCAGCAGAGCGGCCAAGGCGCTGAGCTGCTGCTCGGCCCAGGCCGGGTCGTCGGCGGCCGACAGCGGTTGCTGCGGCTGCTCGGTCGGCCCGGCGGCACCGAGCTGCACGAGCAGTGCGCCGCCCGAACGCTGCGGTCCGAAGGCGCCCGCTTCGACGGCGACCTGGTACGCCCCCAGCTGCGGATGCTCGGCCAGTTCAGCATCCTTCGGCTTGGTCTTGCCCGTCTTCAGATCGACCACGACGAGTCGGCCGTCCCGGTCGCGTTCCAGTCGGTCGACGCGGCCGGTGAGCACCGCGTCGCCGACCTCGACGGCGAAGTCCTGCTCGACCGCGACGAGCTCGAACCGGGCGCGACTGTCGTGCAGCCATTGCGCCAGCCGGGTCAGCAGACGTCGGGCGCGCTGTCGTTCGTTGGTGCCGTGCCAGCGCGCGGGGAAGTTCAGCTGCTGCCATCCCTCGTCGAGCAGTGCCTCCAGCTCGTCGACCGTTGCGTCCTCGGCGGCCCGGGCCGCGACGTCGTGCACCAGGCTGCCGAAGGAAGCGGACAGATTGTCACCGTCGCGCAGCCCGACGTCCTGCAGCAGCGCCCGCAACTCGCAACGGAGATAGGCCTCGATACGCGACGGGCTGACCCGGACCGGTCGGCGCGGGTCGGCGATGGGGTCGGTCGTCGAGACGGGAGCGAGTCCCCACCAGCCGTCCGGGTCGGCGCCGCGCACGCCGGCGTCGGCCAACCGGGCCAGCTGCACCGCGGCGGCGGACCGATCGGCCGCCGCGGCCGCCGGGTCGCATACCTCCGCGCGCAGCTCGGCGACCAGCGCGGGCAGCTGCAACCCCCGCGGGACCGTCGCCAGCGGGCGGTCGCCCTCGATCGGGTCGAGCTCGTCGAGGAACCGGGACGGCTGCTCGTCACCGCCGGACACCGCGGTCACCAGCAGCGCCCGACGGGCGCGGGTAACGGCGACGTAGAACAGGCGCCGCTCCTCGGCGAGCGCCGGCCCGAACGGCGAGGCGCCCGGGACGGCACGCCCGGACAGCAGGTCGACCAGGTCATCGGATGCCAGCAGGGACCCGCGTCTGCGCAGGTGCGGCCAGCTGCCCTCCTGCACGTGCGCGACGCACACGAGGTCCCACTCGAGGCCCTTGCTCGCGTGCGCGGTCAGGATGCTGACCGCGTCGACGCTCCGCCGGTCAGCGCTGAGGGGATCACCGGGGATCTGCTGCGCCGCGACATGGCGAAGGAACCCGGCCACACTGTCGTGCGGCAACCGGTCGGTGAAGCGAGCGGCCACCTCGAACAGGGCCACGACAGCGTCGAGGTCGCGGTCGGCGGCGGCCCCCGCGGCACCGCCGCGTTCGCTGGCCTGCTCCCAGCGCCGGGCCAGCCCGCTGGCCTCCCACGCCGCCCAGAGAACCTCTTCCACCGAGCGTCCCGCCGCCGCGGACGCACGCCCGGCCGCCAGCACGGCGGCCACCCGGTGCACCGGCGTGCGCAGCCGCGCGGGCAACAGCTCGACGCCCGGGGCGTCGAGAACGAGCTCCGCCAGCCCAGCCGGGTGCGCGGGCTGCAGCGCCCCGACCGCGCGGCGCAGCCGTCGCAGCCAGACCATGTCGCCGCCGCCGAGCGGGCCGAGGAGCAGCCGCTCGACGATCTCGTCGTCTGGGTCGACCGGCGCCGGCGCGCAGAGGCTGATCACGCAGCGCAGGACGTCGAGCAGCAGGGCCACCGCGGGCTGTTCGGCCAGCGGCAGATCGTCTGCCCGCACACTCACCGGCACTCCCGCGGTGACGAGGGCACGCCGCAGCGGTCCGAGGACGTTCGCCGTCGAACGGACGAGAACGGCCATCCGGGACCACGGAGTGCCGTCGAGATGCTCCGCGCGCAGCGCAGCGGCCAGTGCCGCCGCCTCCTCGCTCGAGCTGCGGTACAGCCGCACGTGTACATCACCCGCCGGCACGAGCTCGACGGCCTGAAGGTGGCGGTGCCGGCCCGGGCCGGGCAAGCGGGCGGCGATCCGGCGGGTCGCGTGCAGCAGCGCCGGGCCGCTGCGCCGCGACGTCCCGAGGGAGATCGTCGGCACCGGACGCCCGCCGCCGAACCGGTCGTCGACGTCGCGGATCGCGGACTCGTCAGCGCCCCGGAAGGCGTAGATCGACTGATCCGGATCGCCGACCAGGACGAGCTCGTCGGCACCCCGCGACAGCAATTCGAGCAGCTCGGCCTGTGCCGGATCGGTGTCCTGGTATTCGTCGACGAAGATCCGGCGCCGCCGGGCCCGCTCGGCGCCGAGCAGGTCGGGGTCGGCGGACAGCGCGGTCAGGGCCGACCGGACGAGTTCGGCGGGGTCGTAACTTGCGGCGTCGCGCAGCGCGGTCACGTCGGCGTACTCGGCGAGGAATCTCCCGGCTGCCTGCCACTCGGGGCGGGCGGCGCGCTCGCCGAGCCGTTCCAGCTGCGCACCGTCGAGGCCGCGCTCGACCGCTCGCAGCAGCAGGTCGCGCAGCTCACCGGCGAACGCGCGGGTGCGCAGGGCGGGTCGCAGCGCTACCGGCCAACGCTCAGCCGTGCCGTCGAGTAGCTCACGAACGACCACGTCCTGCTCCGGCCCGGACAGCAGCCGCGGCGGTGGCAGGCCCCGGGCGGCGGACGCCGACCGCAGCACCCCGAACGCGTAGGAGTGCAGGGTGCGGGCGACCGGCTCGCGCAGGGTGCGACCGAGCCGTGCGGTCACCCGGTCGCGCAGCTCCGCCGCTGCCCGGCGGCTGAAGGTGAGCAGCAGGAGATGATCGACCGGCACGCCTGCCTCGACCCGGGCCACCGCAGCCTCCACCAAGGTGGCGGTCTTGCCGGTGCCCGGGCCGGCGAGGACGAGCAGCGGCCCGCCCCCGTGCTCGACGACCCGCCGCTGGTCGGGGTCGAGAACGGGCGGCGCGGGCCGCGGCCGCGCAGCGCGGACGAGCCGGTAGGAGGAGGGGGGCACCGGAACATCCCAACACGGCCGTCCGACAGTTTCGCCTCGCGCCGCGCCACTAGCCTGCCCGGTGCGCACGACGGGCACGGACCTCGCGGCCGACCGGGCGCAAGACCGGCCTCGCCGCCGTCGAGTGGACCGTCGGCGCTCATGCCGACCGTCACTCGGGCGCGGCTCACGGCGGCGTGCCGTCCCATCGGCACCGCGCCAGGGCGACCCGTCCGCTCTCGACGGGAACCCCCTCGGCGACCAGCAGCTCACGTTGTCGTTGCGCCAGGTGCTCGGCGCAGGACCCGTCGGCGCGGACGACCCGGTGCCAGGGCACCGCACCCCCGGACCGCGCGAGGACGCGCCCGACCAGCCGGGCCGACCGGGTTCCGACGTACTCGGCCACATCTCCGTAGGTCATGACGCGTCCGGGAGGAATCGACTCGACGCACGCCAGGATCCGTTCGTCGAGTGAGTCACTCACTCAGAAGGTCTTACCGTCAGGAAGGCTGACGTCCGGCGAGGCCGACGAGCTTGTCGATGGTCGGGGCATCGTCGGGCACGTCGACCGCCGGCTCGAACATCCCGCTCGCCGACAGGTCGCCGGCCTGCTTGGCCGTCTCGTAGACGAACGAGACGAGGTCTTCCGGCAGCGGTTCGGAGTACCCGATCGCCGTGGCGAGGTCCCATGCGTGGACGGTCAGGTCGGCGACCATCTCCGACAGGTACTCGGACGCCGGCGTGTCGCCGCGCGAGAGCGCGACGGTGCGGTCGAGCGCCCCGCCGCTGGTGAACGCGTCGGCGGACGCCGTGATGGCCTCGTCCCACTGCTCCGCCGCATTGGCCCCCACTCCGCCTTCGACCGGCAGCCGGCGCGTGCCTTCGACGATCTTGCGGGCGGACTCGAGGTCCTGTCCGTGCACCAGCGGAGCCGCCCACAGGTGCTCCTCGGCCAGGTGCTGCACCAGGTCCCCGACGGTCCACTCCGCGCACGGAGTCGGTGCCGACCACTGGTCCTCGCGCACCGCGTGCACCCGGTCGGTGAAAGCCCTCTGGGCCTCCTGGAACATCCGCAGCAGCTCGTCCTGTTCAGGCATGTCTCCGTTCGTACCCCATGGCGGAAGACGGCGAAACCCCCGCCGGAGGTCCGGGCGGGGGCTTCGCTGACAGCGATCAGGTCAGTAGGACGGGAGGCTGGGATCGATCTGCTTGACCCAAGCGGTCACGCCGCCCTGCACGTGGACGGCGTCCCAGAACCCGGCGGCCTTCACGGCAGCCAAGGTCTCGGCCGAGCGAACCCCGGTCTTGCAGTACATGACGATCTGCTTGTCCTGCGGCAGATCGGCCAGCGCGTCGCCGCGCAGGATCACGTCCTTGGGAACGAGCACAGCGCCAGGAATCCTGACGATCTCCCACTCGGCCGGCTCTCGTACGTCGACGAGATGGATCTGCTTGTCGGAGTCCAGCAACTCCTTCAATTCCTGAGCCGTGATGGTGGAGCCGACCGCCGCCTCCTGCGCCTCCTCGGACACGACTCCGCAGAAGCTCTCGTAGTCGATCAACTCGGTGATTGGCGCGGTATTCGGGTCCTTGCGGACCCTGACCTCCCGCCACGTCATCTCCAGAGCGTCGAAGACGAGCAGCCGGCCGACGAGCGGGTCGCCGATCCCGGTGATCAGCTTGATTGCCTCGTTCACCATCACCGAGCCGATGGCTGCGCAGAGCACTCCCAGAACGCCACCCTCGGCGCAGGACGGAACCATGCCAGGCGGCGGCGGGTCGGGGTAGAGATCGCGGTAGTTCGGCCCGTACTCGTTCCAGAAGACGCTGACCTGGCCGTCGAAGCGGTAGATCGACCCCCACACGTACGGCTTGTTCAGCAATACGCACGCGTCGTTGACCATGTACCGCGTGGCGAAGTTGTCGGTGCCGTCGAGGATCAGGTCGTAGCCGGAGAAGATCTCGAGGACGTTCGAGTTGTCCAGCCGCGTCTCGTGCACGTTGACCGTCACGTACGGGTTGACCTCGCGCACGGAGTCACGGGCGGACTCGGCCTTCGACCGGCCGATGTCACTCTGCCCGTGGATGACCTGACGCTGCAGGTTCGACTCGTCGACAACGTCGAAGTCGACGACGCCCAGGGTGCCGACCCCGGCGGCGGCGAGGTACAGCAGTGCAGGCGACCCGAGGCCGCCGGCGCCGACGACGAGCACCTTGGCGTTCTTCAGTCGCTTCTGACCTGCCATAGCCACGTCGGGGATGATCAGGTGGCGGCTGTAGCGGCGGACCTCGTCGACGGTCAGCGACTCGGCGGGTTCGACCAGTGGCGGTAACGACACGGAACCTTCCTTCGATCGGCGATCGAAATAGCAACGGCGCCGAGGCCGCATGCATTCCGCTGCCGAGTGTCCTGCGCCGCGCGACCCGGCGACCGAACAGCCACCGGCTCAGTCGCCGTTCAGCGCGATCTCGCTGTTCTGGGTCGTGTCGGCCTGCTCGGCCCCCGGCGCGCCGGACGCGCCCGGCGGGAAGGGCCAGGGGTTGGCCGCGCACATCTTGCCGGTGAGAGAGGAGCGCAGGCCCAGGGTCTGCTGCATCATGACCGGCGCCATGCCGTTGGGCAGGCACTGATGCGCGTGCTCGTGGCCCAGGGCGTGCCCGTCCTCATGATTGATCATGTAAAGCCGGTAGGTGGGCACGTGGCCCGCGTAGGCCGCCGCCCCGCGCACCCACCGTGACAGGTTGAGGACGACCCGGTTGACCTCGACCCCGGCGGCGCTCCCGGCC
>JAICIE010000140.1 GCA_025924515.1 Jatrophihabitans sp.
CGCTGTCCCTGGGCATCGAGACCAAGGGCGGCATCATGACCAAGCTGATCGAGCGCAACACCACGATCCCGACCAAGCGTTCGGAGATCTTCACCACGGCCGAGGACAACCAGCCGTCGGTGCAGATCCAGGTCTACCAGGGCGAGCGCGAGATCGCCGCGTACAACAAGAAGCTCGGGATGTTCGAGCTGACCGGGCTGCCGCCGGCGCCGCGTGGCGTGCCGCAGATCGAGGTGTCGTTCGACATCGACGCCAACGGCATCGTCCACGTGTCGGCCAAGGACATGGCGACCGGCAAGCAGCAGGGCATGACGATCACCGGCGGATCGGGTCTGTCGAAGGACGAGATCGACCGGATGATGAAGGACGCCGAGGCGCACGCCGAGGAGGACCGCCGCCGTCGCGACGAGGCCGAGGTCCGCAACTCCGCCGAGGCCCAGCAGTTCGCCACCGAGAAGTTCCTTTCCGAGAACGGCGACAAACTTCCGGGCGACAAGAAGGACGAGCTGCAGAGCGCGCTCGACGAGCTGAAGAGCGCCCTGGGCGGCGCCGATCTCGAGGCCGTCAAGACCGCGCAGGAGCGGGTCTCGAAGGTCGCGTCCGACGCCGGCGGTGCGATGTACGCAGCAGCCGCGGGCCCCGAAGGGGGCGCCGCTGGTGCTGGTGCCGCTGCCGGCGACGCTCCCGGGACGACCGCCGACGACGCAGTGGTCGACGCCGAGGTTGTCGACGAGGGACCCGAGGGCTCCAAGTAATCCACCGGCGGACGACAACCGACGGTTTCACGAGGGAGTAGTTCAGTGAGCGATGGTCGCGAGACGCGTCCGGACGAGCCGGAGCGAGTCGTGATCCGCGACAAGCGTCGGATCGATCCGCGCACGGGCGAGGCACGGCCGGTCGCGGCGGAGGCTCACCCCACCGCCTCGACCGAGCCGCCCGCCGCCGAATCGAACGAGGTGCCGATGGTGGAAGCCAGCCTGCTCGACGAGCGCACCGCCGACCTGCAGCGTGTGCACGCCGAGTACGCCAACTACCGCAGGCGCGCGGAGCGCGAGCGGCTCGCTGCCGGGGAACTCGCGGTCGGCCGGTTCGTCGGCGACCTGCTGCCGATCCTCGACGACCTCGACCGGGCCCGCGCGCACGGCGACCTGACCGGCGCGCTCAAGGCGGTGGCCGACCATTTCGAGTCGGTGCTGAGCAAGGCGGGCGTCGTCGCGTTCGGCGAGGTCGGCGACCCGTTCGACCCGGCCCTGCACGAGGCGGTGATGCACGGCGAGAGCCACGAGGTCTCTCGTGCGACCTGCACCGCCGTGCTCCGGCAGGGATACCGCCTGGGCGAGCGCTTGCTCCGCGCCGCCATGGTCGGCGTGACCGACCCAGCCACCCCCGAGGTTCCCGCCGCCGCCGGCTCAGCGGACGAAGAGCGCAAGCCCATCGACCAGAGCCAAGACACCGACAACACCGAGTCCGAGAGCTGACCGGCGGCGTCAGCAGCCGGACGCGAGACGACGAAGCGCCCTCGAACCGAGCCACGAAGGAGGTGACGCCGGCAAGATGAGCACGAAGGACTACCTCGAGAAGGACTACTACAAGTCGCTCGGCGTCGCCAAGGACGCCGACGCTGCGACGATCAAAAAGGCGTACCGCAAGCTCGCCCGCGAGCTCCACCCGGACAAGAACCCGGGCAACGCGGACGCTGAGAGGCGGTTCAAGGAGGTCTCCGAGGCCTACGACGTCCTCTCCGACTCGGCCAAGCGCAAGGAGTACGACGAGGCCCGCACGCTGTTCGCGGGCGGCGGCTTCCGTCCCGGCGGCTTCGGCGCCGGCGCGCCCGGCGGATCGTCGTCGTTCGACATGTCCGACCTGTTCGGCGGCGGAGGAAGTGCTGATCTCGGCGACCTGTTCTCCGATCTGTTCGGCGGCGCCTCGACCGGCGGTTCCACGTTCGGCCGCCGGCGTTCGTCCTCCACGCCGACCCGGGGTCAGGACGTCGAGGCCGAGATCACTCTGGAGTTCGAGCAGGCGGCGCACGGCGTGACCCTGCCGCTGAGGCTGTCGGGACCGGCGACCTGCACCGTCTGCGGCGGCAGCGGCGCCCGGCCCGGCACCAGCCCACGCACCTGCCCGACCTGCGGCGGCACCGGCATGACCAGCCGCAACCAGGGGGCCTTCGGCTTCAGTGAGCCGTGCCGCGACTGCCGCGGCACCGGCAGCATCATCGACGACCCGTGCCCGCAGTGCGGCGGGTCGGGATCGACGGTCCAGACCCGCACCATCAACGTCCGGATACCGGTCGGGGTACGCGACGGCGCCAAGTTGCGGATTCGGGGCAAGGGCAATCCCGGCGCCCGCGGTGGGCCCGCAGGAGATCTGCTGGTCACCGTCAAGGTGCGTCAGCACCCGCTCTTCGGCCGCGCCGGCGACGACCTCGTCCTGACCGTGCCGGTCACCTTCGCCGAGGCCGCCCTGGGCACGACGCTGCGGGTCCCGACGCTCGACGGCGCGGTCAGCCTGAAAGTGGCGCCCGGCACCCCGTCCGGACGCACCCTGCGGGTGCGCGGCCGCGGCGTGCGCACCGGCAAGGCAACCGGCGACCTGCTCGTGACCGTCGAGGTGGCGGTGCCGAAACGGATTTCCGGCGAGGCCCGCGAGGCGCTCGAGAAGTACGCCGCGGCCCAGGCCGACGACCCGCGCCCGCAGATCACTGCCGCACTGGCGAGGAGCGGCGAATGACTGAGCGGCGGATTCCCGGTGAGCTGCCCGAGGACGCCCCGGTCTTCGTGATCTCGGTCGCCGCGCAGCTGGCCGGCATGCACGCGCAGACCCTGCGGCAGTACGACCGGCTCGGGCTGGTCACGCCCGGCCGGACCGTCGGCGGCGGACGGCGCTACTCGGCCCGTGACGTGGCTCTCCTGCGGGAAGTGCAGCGGCTCAGCCAGGAGGAGGGCGTGAACCTGGCCGGCATCAAGCGGATCATCGAGCTGGAAGGCGAACTCGACGCGCTCCGGGCTCAGGCTGCCGCTCTTCGGGCTCAGCTCGACCAGGCCCGCACCGAGCTGGCCCAGCACCGGCGCCCGTCGACCGCACTGGTCGTCTGGCGCCCGTCGCGACGGCGCTGAGCCGGCTAGGACCTCGGTCGGGTCAGTAGGCGCCCTTGCGGGCGAGGACGCAGAACAGCGTGCGGGCGAGGATGCTGAGGTCGAGCCCGATGGACCAGTTCTCGACGTAGTAGAGGTCGAGGCGCACCGCGTCATCCCAGCTGGTGTCTGAGCGCCCGCTGACCTGCCAAAGGCCGGTGAGGCCGGGCTTGACCAGCAGCCTCCGCCGCGCGGAGCCTTCGTAGGTGGAGTCCTCGGTCGCCAAGGGCCGCGGTCCGACGAGGGACATGGTGCCGGTGAGCACGTGCGCGAGCTGCGGAAGCTCGTCGATGGAGAACTTGCGGAGGATCCGCCCGACCGGCGTGATCCGCGGGTCCTCGCGGATCTTGAACAGCACACCCCCGCCGTCCTGCTCGTTGAGCTCGAGCAGTTCCCGGCGGCGCTTCTCGGCGTCGCCGTACATCGAGCGGAACTTCAGGATCCGGAATTCCTGCCCGTGCAGACCGAGCCGGCTCTGCCGGAAGAAGACCGGTCCGCGGCTGGTCATCTTGATGGCCGCCGCGGCGCCCGCCAGCACCGGGACCGCGAAGATCAGGATGAGGCCGCCCAGGACGAGATCCAGTACGCGCTTGACGATGCGAGGCAGCCGGCCGAGTTGTGGCTGCTCGAGCCAGACCAGCGGCAGCCCTTCCACCGGGCTGACGTGCACCCGCGGTCCGGCGATCTCGGTGAGCGCCGGCGCCATCACCAGCCCGCGGCCGGTGCCCTCGAGTTGCCAGCCGAGTTCGCGGACGCTCGTCGGCCCCATTCCGGCGCCCGTCACCGCTACGACGTTGGCATTGATCCCTGCAGCGACGTCAGCGGCCTCGAAGATCCCGCCCAGGACGGGCACGCCCGCGGCGATCGCTGCGCCGACGGGAAGGTCCTCGGCGCAGGCGCCGACCACCTGAAGCCCGGCGCCCTTCGCGCGCTGGGTAACGGTGAGCAGGTGCCGCACCGACTCGCTCGTGCCCACGGCCAGGATCCGGAACGCCCACCTGCCGGCCGCCCGTTGGCGGCGAACCCAGGCGCGTACGGCGGTGCGCTCGAGAAGAAGTAATGCGGTGCCGATCGGGACGACGCCGACGACGTAGCCGCGAGCGATCAGCGTCTGCGTCACGAAGCAGTAGATCGCCAGGACGCTCACCGAGATGGCGCTGGCGCGCAGGACCCGCTTCGCCTCCTCGGGGCCGGTCGCGAGGTGGCGGATCTCGTAGCCACCGACGTACTGCAGGCAGGTGATCCAGATGGCGGCGAGGACGAGACCGAGACCGAGGTACGTCGTGACCTTGCCGACCCTGGTGTCGAAACCGAAGCGCAGGTAGTAACCGAGCGCTACCGCCACGACGACACAGCACAGGTCCAACCCCACCAGCAGCTGCCGGTAGTGGGCCGCCCAGCGCGGCCGTGTGGCCGCGGGGGCGGTCATCGACGCACTGTCCCGGATGCCCGTACCGAGCGCCGTAGCCTGCGCGCTCCGCACCAGCTCTGTCATGTAGCCCTCCCCGGCCGCGCAACGTCAGACGCTGGCGGCAGCGAATTTTTCCACACCCGGCGTTCACTCGCAGGTCGAGAACGGAGCTCGCCGGACGACTCCGCTCATCCCTCGCTGCCTCGTTGTCGAGATCTGCCGAGGGCCCAGCTCGACCCTAACGAGACAATCTCGCCTTTGAGAAGGGAGAAAGGGGTGATTACTGCGTTAACTTTACGTGACAACCTTCCTTGCAGCGAGCCGGGCATGTGCGGCCCGGGAACGGCGGTTGCGGGCGGGGGACAGCCGTCGGCTACGGCACTAGTGATCTCAGCAGTTCTCCGGTGCGGCCCGAGGTCGCATGTCGGTTGCCCGTGCCCGCCCAGAGATGCAGCTGGTCCGCGTCGTCGTGTTCCGCGGCCCAACGCCGCAGTGGGGAGGTGATGTGATGGAGAGCGGGATACCCGGCCGGCGCTACCGCGTCGAACCGGTCGCTGAAGTCGTTCCGGATCCCCCGCGCCACCCGTCCGGTGAACGCCCGCATCGGCGCGGTGACCGAGGACGGGTCGGTGAGCGCCCGCCGGTGGGCCGGCCGGGTAGCCGCTTCCTCGGCCAGGAGGAGCGCGGTGCCCACCAGCGCGGCGTCCGCCCCGGCCGCGAGAACTTCCGCGACGTGCGCAGGCCTCGCGATTCCGCCGGCCGCGAGGACCGGGAGTCCCGTTACGGCCCGGACGGCGCGCACGAGGTCGGCGAGCGGCTCGGTGTTCGGGGTGCGGCGCTGATCGAAGGTCGAGCGGTGACCTCCGGCGGCTGCTGACTGGACGATGAGCCCGTCCGGTTGTCGATCCGCGGCCAGGCGCGCCTCGTCCTCGTCCGTCACCGTCACGAGCAGGCGGCTGCCGGCCGCGCGCAGCCGCAGCGCAGCCGACCGCTCGGGAACGCCGAAGGTGAAGCTGACCCAGGGCACCGGCTCGCGCACGAGGAGGTCGACCTTCTCCTGCCAGTGGTCGTCGTCGTCCCACCGAGGCTCGCCGAGTTCCACGCCGACCCGCTCGGCCGCCGCAGCGATGACGTCGCGGTAGGCGAGCACCGCGGCGCGGTCGACCGGGTTGCGCTCCGGAACGAAGAGATTGACCCCGAACGCGCTCGTCCCGGCGCGGGTTCGCGCAAGATCCGCGGCGAGCTGGTCCGCGCTGCGATAGCCGGCAGGCAGGAAGGCGAAGGACCCCGCTCGGGCCGCAGCGATGACCAGCGCCGGCGTCGACGGTCCGCCCGCCATCGGCGCGGCCAGCACGGGCACTGCCGAGATGTCCAAGCGGCTCATGGCGCCATCCTGCAGCCCGCAGAACGACAGCCATCGGTGGGTCAGTGCTTCGAGGGCCCAGCAGCACAATCGGCGACGCTCGCCGGCGCCTGCCCGCTCAGCGAATCGGACAGGTGAGCGGGAGCCGCTTACTTCCGATCAACTTGTACCGTGACCAGGACTGCGCGGTGGTCAGATCCCGGCACGGATACTGCGCGGCTCGACGTGGCGATCGCGCCCCGGGTCAGGACGTGGTCGATGCCGATGACGGGTCCATACCAGCGGTTCGCTGGATATGTCGGCAAGTATCCCGCGCCGGATTGTTGAGTGGTGTCCGCGAATCCGTCGGAAAGCAGACGCCTGAACTGCGAGTGGTCCACTGTGGCGTTGAAGTCACCCGCGATCAGAGTCGGGCTGCGGAGGGACGGCAGGATACGGCGTAGGCGCGCTGTCTCGCTGAGCCACTCACGGGGAGGATACGGGTAGGGCGGTAGGAGGTGGACCGCTAAGAACGTTATCCGGCTCGACGGCGCCATGACCTCGGCTCGCAGGACTCCGAGTTGGAATCCGTCGAGACGTACCCCATGGCGCAGGGGGAATCGGCTCCAGATCCCTACACCGGTCGACCCGGGCCCCGGGCTCGTGTAGCGATACGGCAAATGATCACCGAGGCCGGCCTTCAGAAGTCTCTCTTCCTCGGGTGCCGTGAGTTCTTCGGTGGCAGCCAGGTCGACGCTGTCGGCTGCGACGAGCCGCACGAACGCTGCCGGGTCGGCGGAGCCGAGCTTTAGGTTGGCCTGCAGGACGGTAAGTCGTGAGCCATTGGCCGACGCACTCGCGGAAACGTAACCGGGCAGCTGCACCAGGACGCCGACGAGAACGGCCACGCCGGCGAGCACAGCAACCGTCCACTGACGAGCCGCGGCAGCAAGCGCCAGGGCTGGGAGGGCCAACCACATCGCCAGGCGCGCGAAACTGGCGGCGGCGATCACGGGTTGCCAGGAGGTCGAGGTGAAGTGCAACAGCAGCCCTGCCGCGGCGACGACCAGGCAGAGGACGCCGATGGCTGTCAAGCCGCCCATCCACCCGGTGCGCGGGGTCATCGCGTCAGCGCGATCGTGCGGACCCTTGCTGTGTCCGTGATCGACAGTCGCTGACAGGCAGGCAGGAAGCGAGCGGCGGAGGCTTGCCGGTGTCGTTGTCGCCGATCGGCCCATTGAGCAATTCGCGCGGCGTGGATATTCGCCGGCAATGTCGACACGATGGAATCGGGCTCCTGGTTCTGCCCTCGACGGATTCGGGGATCCTCTTCATCCTATCGGCCGACGGCTCCGTCTCGGCGTGGTCGCGGCAGGCGGCCGGGTAACGGTGGTCGTCGTCGTCCCACCGAGGCTCGCCGAGTTGCACGCCGACCCGCTCGGCCGCCGCAGCGATGACGTCCCGGTAGGCGAGCACCGCGGCGCGGTCGACCGGGTTGTGCTCCGGAACGAAGAGATGGACCCGAACGCGCTCGTCCCGCACCAACCCGGTCCGCACCGCCATTGAGCGGAACAGACTCAACTTGCCGTCCGTTGTACCTGCTGACCGATCGACACAAAGAACCCGACAACGCGAAGGACAACCGCTGATATGGATCTGACCACGCGCAGTCAGCAGGCCGTCTCTACGGCCGTGCGCGCCGCCGCCGAGCGCGGCAACCCGGCCGTCGAGCCGGCCCACCTCGCTGTCGCCCTGCTGGACGACGGCGAGGGCCTGACCCGCCCGTTGCTGCAGGCGGTCGGCGTCGACCCGCTCGCCGTGCGCGCGGACGCCCAGCGGCTGGTCGACCAGCTGCCGTCCGCGAGCGGCGCTTCGGTCGCCGCGCCGCAGAGTTCGCGCGGGCTGCTCGCCGTCCTCAGCGGGGCCGAGCGAGAGGCGCGCGAGCGCAGCGACGAGTACGTCTCGACCGAGCACCTGCTGCTGGCCCTGGCCGCGCAGGGCGGCCCGGTCAAGGACGTCCTGGCTCGTTACGGCCTGAGCGCTAAGACGCTCGCGGAGTCGTTGGAGAGCGTGCGCGGCTCGCAGCGGGTCACCTCACCCGACCCCGAGGGCACGTATCAGGCTCTCGAGAAGTACGGCAACGACCTGACCGCAGCGGCCCGCGAGGGCAAGATCGACCCGGTCATCGGACGTGACGCCGAGATCCGCCGGGTCATCCAGGTGCTCTCCCGGCGCACCAAGAACAACCCCGTCCTCATCGGCGAACCCGGCGTCGGCAAGACC
>JAICIE010000141.1 GCA_025924515.1 Jatrophihabitans sp.
GGGGGATGTCACCGACGTTCCACGCCGACACGATCAGGCGGCGCGAGTCCGGGTCACGACGCAACGTCTCGAGCAGCTGCTGTCCCGGCTGCGCACCGATCCCGACTCGCGCCGCCTGGTCGTGAGCGCCTGGAACGTCGCCGAGCTCGACCACATGGCGCTGCCGCCGTGCCACGCGTTCTTCCAGTTCCACGTCGGCGACGGCCGGCTGTCCTGCCAGCTGTACCAGCGCAGCGCCGACCTGTTCCTCGGCGTCCCGTTCAACATCGCCAGCTACGCGCTGCTCACCCACTTGGTGGCCGCGCAGGTCGGCCTCCGCGTCGGCGACTTCATCTGGACCGGCGGCGACTGCCACATCTACGACAACCACGTCGAGCAGGTCCGCGAGCAGTTGCGCCGCGAGCCGTACCCCTTCCCGGCGCTGCGGGTGCGGCCCGAGCCCTCGCTGTTCGACTACGACTACGAGGACTTCGAGGTGGTCGGCTACCGGCACCATCCGGCGATCAAGGCGCCCGTCGCCGTCTGACCGTGATCGGCCTCATCTGGGCCCAGGCCGCCAACGGCGTCATCGGCCGCGACGGAAGCATCCCGTGGCGACTGCCCGAGGATCTCGCGAACTTCCGCCGCCGCACCGACGCTTGCACCGTCGTGATGGGACGCCGCACCTGGGAGTCGCTTCCCCCGCGGTTCCGCCCGCTGCCGGGCCGCCGCAACGTCGTCCTCACCACCGACGAAGCCTGGCGGGCCGACGGTGCGGTCCGCGCGCCCGACCTCGACACGGCACTCGCCGCGGACGGCGACGTGTGGGTGATCGGCGGGAGCGCCGTCTACGCCGCGGCGCTCCCGCGCGCGGACGTCGCGGTGGTCACCTGGTTGCGCGACAGCGTTCCCGGTGACGTCCTCGCGCCCGTCCTCGACGCGTCCTGGCACGTGGTCGAGGACGGGCCGTGGCAGACGTCCTCGACCGGGTTGTCGTATCGGATCCGGGAGTACCGCAGGGCCTGAATCGTCCGTCGATGTCGGCGAAGACACCCGCGGACCGACGATCGTGCCCTTGTGTGTGCGGCGGCGCTGCCGATTGATGGCACGGAATCCTCCGGAAGGCGCCGCACATGCCTCTGTTCGCTTCGAGAGCTCCTCGGCTCGCCGCGCTCGTCGTCACCCTGCTGGCGGTCGGGACGGCTGCGCCCGCGGTCGCGACGTCGGCCGGCACCGGCCACGTCCTTCCGACGGCCGCGCCCGCGACGAGCGGCGCGCACCGCGTCTGCGGTCCGGCCAGCCCGGGCTGGCGCACCTGCTTCGCCATCGCGCTGCCGCCGGCTCGCACGATGACGCCGCACGTGGCGACCGCCGACCCGTCCGCCTTGCGCGGACCCGCCGGCGGACTCACCCCGACCGCCCTCGCGACCGCGTACCACGTCAACGCGGACGCGGCGACCACGCGACTGGTGGCGATCGTCGACGCCTACGACGACGGACGGATCTGGTGGGAACTGAACGCCTTCGACGCCAAGTACGGCCTGCCCACCGAGACGACGGAGAGCTTCGCCCGCGTCGACCAGCGCGGCGGACGAGCCTTCCCCAGGACGGACGCCGGCTGGGCCGTCGAGGAGGCGCTCGACGTGGAAGCGGTCCGGGCGATGTGCCACCGCTGCCGCATCCGGCTCGTCGAGGCCGACGACTCCTCGTCGGACAACCTCGCCCATGCCGCCAACGCGGCCGCCGCGCTCGGCGCGGCCGTCATCAGCAACTCCTACGGCGGGCCCGAATCGGCCAGCGAACCGTCCTGGATCCGGCAGGCCTACACCCATCCCGGGGTGGTGGTCACCGGGTCCACCGGCGACGACGGGTGGTATGGCTGGGACCGGGCGAACAACGGCGTGCCGGCGGAGGGTCGCCCGGACGTCCCGGCCGCATATCCCGACGTGGTCGCGGTCGGCGGCACGAAACTTCTGCTGAACTCGGACGGCACCGCCTACGGCGAGCGGGTGTGGAACCGCAACGGTCCCGCTGACTCCTACGGGCTGCAGTGGGGCGCACGCGGCGCCAGCGGCGGCGGCTGCAGCCGGGTGTACGCCGCGCCCTCGTGGCAGACGGCCCTGCACGGCTACCAGATCAGCGGCTGCACCGGCCACCGCATGGTCGGCGACGTCGCTGCCGACGCCGACCCGACGACCGGCATGGACATCTACACGCTCTACGGCAGCGACGGAGCGTGGGAGACGGTTGGCGGCACCTCGCTCGCGGCGCCGTTGATCGCCGGGATGTGGGCCGTCGCCGGCGGCGCCGCAGGCGTGCAACACCCGGTGCAGCGGTTGTACGACAACCAGCGGATGCGTCCCGGCAGCTATTTCGACGTCGCCACCGGGAGCAACGGCTTCTGCGGCGCCTCGGACATCCTCGTCGGCAAGTCCACATGTTCCAGCTCGCTGACCAAACTCGCGAACACCGGTGACCCGAACAACCTCGCGTTCAGCGGCGGCACGTGGGCCGGCGCCCTCGACTGCGGTTGGCGTCTTGACGGGTTGTCAGGAATTCTGAGCAATGACCGGCAGTGCCGTGCGGGGAACGGTTACGACGGCCCGAGCGGGATCGGCGCGCCGCGCGGCGCTCAGGTCTTCCAGTCGACCCTGCCCACGGCCGCGCTCGCCTCGATCAGCAACGCGTCCGCCGGGTCGGCGGTGTCCGCACAGGGAATCGGGCGGGTGACCGTGTCCGGAGACACGCTCTCCAAGTGCTCCTTCTCCTGGGGGGATGGCTCACCCGCCAACGTGATGTCCTGCTCGGCCGGATCGCCGATTGCCGGCAGCCATGTCTACGCTGCGGCCGGGACCTATTCGGTGCTGTTCACGGTGACCGATGCATACGGGCAGACCTCATCGGCGGAGCAATCCGTGACCGTGGCGAGCGTCTAAAGGTCGAGGTCCACGACGACCGGCGCGTGGTCGCTCGGACCTTTGCCCTTGCGCGCGTCCCTGTCGACGTAGGCGTCGGTGACCGTTTTCGCGACCGGGTCGCTGGCGTAGACGAGGTCGATGCGCATTCCCATGTTCTTGTGGAACATGCCGGCCCGATAATCCCAATAGGTGTATGGCGTGTCGTATTTCAGGGGGCGCGGAATAACGTCGTGCAACCCCAGGGCGCGTAGGTCGGCGAGGGCCTGCCGCTCCTCGGGGGTCACGTGCGTCGAGGTGCGGAACAGGGCCGGGTCCCAGAGGTCGGCGTCGGTCGGTGCGATGTTGAAGTCACCGGTCAGCACGAGGTTCGGGTGGCGGGTCGCCTCGTCGGCGATCGCGTCGCGGAAGGCTTGGAGCCACTGCAGCTTGTAGCCGAAGTGCGGGCTGTCCAGCGACCGGCCGTTGGGCACGTAGAGCGACCAGACCCGCAGCGGCCCGCACGTCACGCCGAGCGCGCGGGCCTCGACCACGCCCGTCGACGGCACGTCGAGCAGGGTGGGCACGTCCTCGGCCGCGGCCGCGTCGAAGGCCGGCTGCCCGGGAAAGCCGTAGGTCACGTCGTCCGCGCCGATCCGGGAGAGGACGGCGACGCCGTTCCACCGTCCTTCGCCGTGGGGGATCACCTCGTAGCCGCGCTGCTCGGCGCCCTGGCTCGGGAAGCCGGCGGTGGTCGTCTTGATCTCTTGCAGGCAGAGCACGTCCGGCTGGGCCAGGTCGAGCCACTCGATGAGCCGCGGCAGCCGCGCGGTCACCGAGTTGACGTTCCAGGTGGCGATGCGCACGCGTCCGAGGGTGGCACACGCGGTGGCGGTAGCGCGGTCGGCCACTACCCCCCGGGGGTATGGTGGGCTGCATGAGCGCCCCCGGTTACGCCGCGAACAAGGACGCGCACCTGCGCCGGCTGCGGCGGATCGAAGGTCAGATCCGCGGACTGCATCGCCAGGTCGAGTCCGACACGTACTGCATCGACGTCCTCACCCAGGTCTCGGCGGCCACCCGGGCGCTGCAGGCCTTCGCCCTGGGGTTGCTCGACGAGCACCTGTCGCACTGCGTCGCGTCGGCGGTCGCGGCCGGTGGCGCCGAGGCGGAGGAGAAGGTCGCCGAGGCGTCCGCCGCGATCGCCCGGCTGGTCCGCTCGTGACCGCGCCGGCGCATGCGCTGCCGCCGGGCCCGACCAAGGCTCCCGGGCCGACCGGCCCCGTCCCAAGGTTGGCGGCTGAGCCTCTCATCGGAGGCTGAGCCGCCAAAACCCCGGATGGGCGTGGGGGAGCAGCCGTGACCCAGACCGTCCAGCTCGACGTCCAGGGGATGACCTGCGCCTCCTGCGTGGCCCGGGTCGAGCGCAAGCTCAACAAGATCGACGGCGTGCGCGCGACCGTGAACCTCGCCACCGAGACCGCGACGGTCGAGGGGGACGCCCCGGTCGACGTCCTGCTGAAGGCGGTCGAATCGGCCGGCTACACCGCCGCGGTTCGACAAGGCCGCTCGTCCGAGGACGACGACCCGCGGGGCCTGCTCCGCCGGCTGGTCGTCAGCGCGCCGCTCGCCGTTGCCGTCCTCGTCCTCGCCATGACGCCGCTCGGCGACCGCTCGTGGGCGGCCTGGGCCGAGCTCGCGCTGGCGACGCCGGTCGCGCTCTACGGCGCGTGGCCCTTCCACCGGGCGGCGGCCGTCAACGCCCGGCACGGCGCCACGACGATGGACACGCTGGTCAGCCTCGGCATCCTCGCCTCGTGGGGCTGGTCGACCGTCGCCGTCCTCGCCGACACCGGACAGGACCGGTACTTCGAGGTCGCCGCGGTCGTCGCCGTGTTCCTGCTCCTCGGCCGGACCCTCGAAGCCCGCGCCCGGCGAGCGTCCGGTGCGGCGCTGCGCGCGCTGCTCGACCTCGGCGCCAAGAGCGCCGTGCTCGCCGACGGCCGGGAGGTGCCGATCGGCCGGCTGCAGGTCGGCGACGTCTTCCTCGTGCGGCCGGGGGAGAAGGTCGCGACCGACGGCACGGTCCTCGACGGACGGTCGACCGTGGATGCCAGCATGCTCACCGGCGAGCCGGTGCCGGTCGACGTGGGCACGGGCCAGCCGGTCGTCGGCGCGACGATCAACGGCAGCGGCCGGCTGGTCGTCGAGGCGACCCGGGTCGGCGGCGCGACGCAGCTGGCGCAGATGGCGGCGCTCGTCGAGCGCGCGCAGAGCGGCAAGGCGCCGGTGCAGCGCCTGGCCGACCGGGTCAGCGCGGTGTTCGTGCCGGTCGTCCTCGTCCTGGCCGTGATCACCCTCGTCGCCTGGCTGGCCACCGGGCACGCCGCGGCCAGCGCGTTCACCGCCGCCGTCGCCGTGCTCGTCGTCGCCTGTCCGTGCGCGCTCGGGCTCGCGACGCCGACGGCGCTGCTGGTCGGCACCGGACGCGCCGCGCAGCTCGGCGTCGTGGTCACCGGACCCGAGGTGCTCGAGTCGACCCGGCGGGTCGACACGGTCGTCCTCGACAAGACCGGCACCGTCACCACCGGGCGCATGGCCTTGCACCGCATCGCCGCCGGCGGCGACGAGGACGAGGCCCTGTGTCTCGTCGGCGCGCTGGAATCGGCCTCGGAGCACCCGATCGCCGCCGCGATCGCAGAAGCTGCCCGCGACCGGTTCGGCGAGCTGCCGCCGGTGAGCGACTTCGGCAACAGCCCGGGCCTCGGCGTCGAGGGCACGGTGAACGGACGCCGCGTCGTCGCCGGCCGCGCCGGATGGGTGCGCGACCGGCTCGCCGGATACCTGCACGCGGACGGCCCGAACACCACTGTCGTCGCCGGCTGGGACGGACGGATCCGCGCCGTCCTCGAGGTCGGCGACACGGTGAAGCCGACGAGCGCGGCCGCGGTCGCAAAGCTGCACGCCCTGGGCCTGCGGACCGTCCTGCTCACCGGCGACCACGCCGCCGTTGCAGCCGACGTCGCCCGACAGACCGGCATCGACGCGGTCGTCGCCGACGTCCTGCCTGCCGGGAAGGTCGACGCCGTGCGCGGCCTTCAGCAGTCCGGGCGGACGGTCGCCATGGTCGGCGACGGGGTGAACGACGCCGCCGCGCTGGTGCAGGCCGACCTCGGGATCGCGATGGGCACGGGCACCGACGTCGCGATCCAGGCCAGCGACCTGACGCTGGTGCGCTCTGATCTCACCGCGGTCGTCGACGCGCTGCGGCTCTCTCGCCGCACGCTGCGGACGATCAAGCAGAACCTGTTCTGGGCGTTCGCGTACAACGTCGCGGCGATCCCGGTTGCGGCCGCCGGGCTGCTCAACCCGATCATCGCGGGCGCGGCGATGGCCGCCAGTTCTGTGCTCGTTGTCAGCAACAGCCTGCGGCTGCGCCAGTACCGTTGACCCCGTGGCGCGCTCGTACGGCTTCGCCCGGAAGCCCGCCTGGGTGACCGGGCACCTGCTGGTACTGGCTGCCGCCGTGACCATGGGCTTCCTCGGCCACTGGCAGCTCGACGTGTCCAATTCCAAGCACTTCTCGCTGCAGAACTTCGGCTACGCCTTGCAGTGGTGGGCCTTCGCCGGATTCTCGATCGTGCTGTGGGGCAAGATCATCCGCGATGTGGCCGGCACGTCGAAGGCCGCGCGGGCCGTCTCGCCGCGGGAAGCGCCGGCCGAGCCGCCCGTCGCGTACCGCCGCTACGTGCCACCGGCGCCTGCCGCGTCGGCCGGCGATCCCGCGATCGACGCCTACAACGCCTATCTCCGCGACCTGGCACGAAAGGACGAGCGATGATCAGCTGGTTGGCCCTGCGCCAGCCGCCGGTGTCGCGGGCGCGCCTCGACTCCGCCGCGAAGAACCTGACCCGGTATCGGATCATGGCCTTCGTCACCGGCGTCATCCTGATCACCGGCTGCGTCCTGCTGATTGTGCAGGCGGTCGGGCCGAGCCTCGAGCCGGCGACCGGGTTCGTCTGGGTGGCGCACGGCTGGCTGTTCCTGGTCTACGTTCTCGTGACGGCCGCCCTCGGGTTCAAGCTGCGCTGGCCGCTGCCCCGCTACGCGCTGGTGATGGCCGCCGGGACCATCCCGACGATGTCGTTCGTCGCCGAGCACTTCGTGACCCGGGCGGCGCGGGCGGCCGCGGCCGAGGACGGGCGTCAGCCGGTCCCGCTGGCCGACTGAGGCCCGTCGAGGGCTTCGACCAGGTCGGCCCGCGCGCGGGCCACTCGCGACCGGATGGTCCCGACCGGGCAGCCGCACACCTCCGCCGCCTCGGCGTAGGACAGTCCGACCAGCTGGGTGAGGACGAACGCGTCGCGCCGGTCCGGGTCGAGGGCGTCGAGGACGGCGCGCAGGGCCACTGCGTCGGCGTGGTCGCGGTGCGGGTCGGCGGTGGGGCGGGCGGTTGATCTTTGCCGTGAGGCCGAGCGGACCGCGTCGGCGCAGACCCGCCGCGCGATCGCCAACAGCCAGGTGCGGGCCGCGGAGCGTCCGGCGAAGCGGTGCAGCGACGCGAACGCCCGTGCGTAGCTCTCCTGGGTGAGATCGTCGGCGGCATCGCGCGAGCCGAGCGCGGCGCAGAGCCGCCACACGTCGGCCTGGGTGGCGCGGACGAACGCGCTCGCCGCCGCGGCGTCGCCGCGGCGAGCCCGCAACGCCAGCGTCGTCGTCTCGTCCACGACTGTCTATCGTGCCGCGCGCGGCGGTTTTCGTCAGTTGACGTCGTGGGCGGCTGGTGGGCCGCCTGCCCCTGCGCACCTCTCCTTTCCGTGATCAACAGACACATCGTGTCGTGATAGCGGCACTTTTTGTCTGTTGATCAACGGAGGAGGCCGGGGAGCCGAGTGGAAGGTCGCCGATTGGGGGCGGCCCGGAAGGCGGGGGCGGCCCGGAAGCGGGGGCGGCCCGGAAGCGGGGGCGGCCCGGAGGCGGAGGAGGCCGGGGGACGGCGCAGGGCAGGGCGGGGTAGGCCGGAGCGGACGGCGCGCAGGCGCAGCTGGGCCTCTCGGCACCTCCCTTTCCGTGATCAACAGACATTTCGTGTCGTGATAGCGGCACTTTCTGTCTGTTGAGCAACGGAGGAGGCCGGTGAGCCGAGTGGAAGGTCGCCGATGGGGGGCGGCCCGGAAGGCGGGGGCGGCCCGGAAGCGGGGCGGCCCGGAGGCGGAGGAGGCCGGGGACGGCGCAGGGCAGGGCGGGGGAGACC
>JAICIE010000142.1 GCA_025924515.1 Jatrophihabitans sp.
CGCAAGGGCTACGCCAACCCGATCACCGTCTTCACGAACATCGACAAGATCGTCGGCTATCTCCGCCGGCACGTCGCTCGGCAGGGCGTCAAGGCCGAACCGAACCAGTGCGACCCGGCGGCCTGGGTGTACGACATCGGCGAGAACAGCGACTGCTCGGTCGACGCGCTGGTCAGCGACAACGTCGCTGACCTCATCGCGACCTTCGCGCAACTGCCGACCGCGAAGGCGGCGTTCGCCACCAAGTACGTCAACCGCGAGCTGCTCGACCTCGATCCGCGGGGCCGCACCCGGGTGCGGTTCTCGCTGATGCCAGAGGCCGACTCGAAGCTGCTCGACATCCGCACCAGCCCGATCGGCGAGCGGATCGCCGCGATCGACGACTTCGTCGGCGCCGGTTATGAGGTGCACCTCAACCTCTCGCCCGTGGTGCTGCGCGACGGCTGGCTCGAGGACTGGACCGCCCTGCTGGCCCGCCTCGACGACCAGTTGTCGCCGGCAGCGAAGGCGCAGGCCGCCGCTGAAGTGATCTTCCTCACGCACAACCAGCAGCTGCACGACGTCAATCTCGGCTGGCACGCCAAGGCCGAGGAGGTGCTCTGGCGTCCCGATCTGCAGCAACCCAAGCGATCACAGACCGGCGGCTGGAACGTCCGTTACCGCAATAATCACAAGGCCTCCGCGGTTGCAACGCTCAAGGACGCGATCGGCTCCGCAGCGCCGTGGCTGCGGGTGCGGTACGCCTTCTGACGGAGTCGAGAGGGTTGCGCGTGCGGTCTGAGACCCGCCCGTGGCGCTGGGCCGCGCTGTCGCAGGCCGATGCCAGAATGGCAGGCGTGCTCGCGCAACAGGCCCGGCGCCGCGCCGGTGGCGGCCAGTCGCCACGCGCCGAGCGCGCTCGCTTCTCCGGGCTGTTGCCGCACCGCTTGCTGCGGTGGCGCCGGCCCGCGTGGTGGCAGGAGTGGGCCATCATCGCGGTCGCGTACTGGCTCTACAGCCTCGGCCGCAATGCCATCCCCATGCAAGCGTCGATCGCCGTGCGGCACGGGTTCAGCGTCCAGCACCTGCAGGAGGCGCTGCGGCTCAACGCCGAGCTGTCGGTCAATCACTTCGTGGCGGCCCACGAGTGGCTGGCTCAGGGATTCGACTACTACTACGCCTCGCTCCACTTCGTCGTGACGATCGGCGTGATGGTGTGGCTGTTCGTCAAGCGGGCCCAGATCTACCGGGGCGCCCGGACTGTGCTGGTGGCGACGACGCTGCTGGCGCTCGGGGGTTTCGCTCTGTACCCGCTGGCGCCGCCGCGGCTGCTGCCGGGGGCCGGCTACGTCGACACGGTCGCCCGGTTCCACACCTGGGGCTCGCTGGCCTCCCCGAGCGTGGCCAGCCACTCGAACCAGTTCGCCGCGATGCCGAGCCTGCACGTCGCGTGGGCGCTCTGGTGCGGCATCTCGCTGTTCCGGTGCGCGCGCACCCGCCTGGTGCGCGCCGCCGGGCTGGCCTACCCGCTGCTGACCTTCGCCGTTGTCGTCGGCACGGCCAATCACTACATCATCGATGCGGTCGCCGGCGCGGCCACGGTGGGCGCGGCCTTCGCCATCCAGTGGCTGCTCAGCGGGCACGGCGCGTACACGCCGCCCTTCGACGCCCCGGACTTCGGGCTGCCGAACCCGCCGCTCCCGTCGCTGCTGCACACCGACGATCGGGTATCCGGGCTCGGCCGGCATGCCGAGCGAGGCGCTCCGCCGCACGAGGAACTGGTCCCTGTCGACGTCCGGTCGGGCGCCGGCGAGCGCTGACGCGCTCCCGTCTGTCTGCTGCTCCGGTGCTGCTCGCGCTCGCCGTTCTCGCGCTCGGCATCGTCTGTGCAGTCGCGATGGTGGCCAGCGTGGCGGCCGGTCCGGTGTGGGTCCTGCTGGCCGCCAGCGCGCTGTGGCTACCGGCGAACAATGATCATCTCGAGGGTCCGGTGCTGGCAACCGTCACGCGCAATCACGGGATCACGGTGAGCGACCTGGCGGGAATCGCCGGTTTCCTGGTGGCGACGACGATCCTGGTGCGCCGGGTGGCGGCCACTCCGCCACCGCAGCGCCAGGTGCATCCGGGATGGGTTCTGGCCTACTGCTGCGTGATCTTCGGGTTCGGAGCGATGGCGGCCTGGATCGTAGGCTGAGCGGCCGTCAGGACGGCGCCGGCGCGTAGAAGACGTCCTCCACGACCCGCCGGGCGTGGCGCGCGTCGCGCAGGTAGTCGTCCACCAGGCGGCCGGGGTCGAACCCGGCGGGGAGCCCCAGCGCCCGGCCGACCGCCACGACCGCGGCACCGCCGGCCGGAAGTTGGTCATCGGCGCGGTCGCGGACCAGCATCAGCGCGTTGCGGACCCGCATCGCCGAGCACCAGGCGGTCTGCAGGACGTCGGCCTGCGCGCCTGGCAGCAGGCGAGCCTGAGCCGCTGCCCGCAGCGCCTCGAGTGTGCGCGGTGTCCGTAGCCCCGGAAGCGCCGCCGCGTGCTGCAACTGCAGCAGCTGGACCGTCCACTCGACGTCCGCCAATCCGCCGCGACCCAACTTGGTGTGCAATCGCGGGTCCGCCCCGCGCGGCAACCGCTCGCTGTCGACCCGCCCTTTCAACCGCCGGATCTCGCGGGCCTCGTCGCGGTTCAGCCCGCCGCGCGGGAACCGGAGCGGGTCGATCAGCTCCATGAAGCGGGCGCCCAGGCCGGCGTCGCCGGCGACCGGTCGGGCGCGCAGCAACGCCTGCTTCTCCCACGGCTGCGCCCAGCGCGCGTAGTACTGCGCGTACGAGGCCAGCGAGCGCACCAGCGGACCGTTGCGTCCCTCCGGGCGCAGGTCCGCGTCCACGTCGAGCGGCGGATCGGTCGCGGAAGGAGCAGCGAGCAGCGCGTGCAGTCGGGTCGCGATCTCGATGGCGAGCCGGCCGGTGTCGCCGTCCTCCGCCCCGCTCGGCTCGTAGACGAACAGGACGTCGGCGTCCGAGCCGTAGCCGACCTCGGAGCCGCCGAGGCGTCCCATCGCCACGAGAGCGAAGCGCAGCGACGAGGACCGCTCGCCCGCGGCGTCGCGCACGGCCACGCCGAGTGCCGCGTCCAACGTGGCGTCGGTGACCGCGCTCAGCGCCTCGCACACGCCGGGCAGGTCGAGCAGGCCGAGCAGGTCGGCGAACGCGATTCTCAGCAGCTCCTGGCGCCGAATCCCGCGGATCACCGCCACTGCGGCGGCCGCGTCGTCCTGGCGCGCGGCGGCATCACGCATGGCGGCGAGTACCTCGGCGCTCGGGCGCGGCCGCAACTCCTGGTCGTCGGCGAGCAGCTGCAGCGCCTCGGGCGCCCGGGCGAGCATCCGCACCACGTACCGGCTGGTGCCCAGCAGGAACGCGAGCCGGGTGGCGACCATGCCTTCGTCGCGGAGCAACCGCAGATACCACGGTGAGGCTCCCAACGCGTCGGAGATCTGCCGGTACGCCAGCAGTCCGCCGTCCGGGTCAGGGGCGTCGGCGAAGTAGGACAACAGGGCCGGCAGCAGCGCCCGCTGCAGCGCGGCGCGGCGCGAGAGGCCTGCGGTGAGGGCCTGCAGATGGCGAAGCGCCGCCTGCGGTTGGGCGAAGCCCAGCGCCGCCAACCGACGTTCCGCCTCCTCCGGTGTCAGGCGCAGCGCCTCGCTGGGCACGCGGGCGACGGCCTCGAGCAGGGGTCGGTAGAAGAGCTTCTCGTGCAGGCGCCGCACCTCGCGGGCATGCAAACCCCATTCGGCCTCCCACACCGCGCGGGCGTCGCCGCGGTGGTCGCCGCGGTATCCCATCGCGCGGGCCAGCCAGAGCCGGTCGGCCGGGTCGTCGGGAACCAGATGCGTCCGGTGCAGCCGCCGCAGCTGCAGCCGGTGCTCGGTGGTGCGCAGGAAGACGTACGCATCCTGCAGGCTCACCGCGTCGTCGCGGCCGACGTACCCGCCGTCGCGCAGCGCGTCGAGCGCCGCGAGGGTGCCGCCGACGCGCAGCGAGTCGTCGCCGCGGCCGTGGACGAGCTGCAGCAGCTGCACCGCGAACTCGACGTCGCGCAGCCCACCGCGGCCCAGCTTGATCTCGCGGTCGGCCACCCTGGACGGCACGTGCGCCAGCACCCGCCGGCGCATCCGGCGCACGTCCTCGACGAAGTCCGGACGCTCGGCGGCCCGCCAGACCAGCGGTGCGAGCGCCTCGACGTAGCGCTGCCCGAGACTTCGATCGCCGGCGATCGGGCGGGCTTTGAGCAACGCTTGGAATTCCCAGGTACTGGCCCACCGCTCGTAGTAGGCGACGTGGCTCGCTAGGGTCCGCACCAGCGGACCGTTCTTGCCCTCCGGCCGCAGCCCCGCGTCGACCTCCCAGGCCACCGCCCGGCAGACCCGCATCATCTCCGCCGCCAGGCGGGCGGCGGTGGCCAGCGCGGCCTCGGGGTCCGCCTCCTCCTCGGCCGGTTCGGCCACGAAGACGACGTCGACGTCCGACACGTAGTTCAGCTCGCGGCCGGCGGTCTTGCCCATACCGACGACGGCCAGCCGGCAGCTGCCCTGGCGTCCTGCCGATGCCAACCGCGCGGCCGCCACCGCCAGCGCCGCCCTCATGAGCGCGGCGGCCAGATCGGCCAGCACCTCCGACGTCGCGCGCAGGTCGAGGGTGCCGGCCAGGTCGCGACCGGCCACCGCCACGAGCTCGCGCCGGTAGGCGCGCCGCAGCGCGGTCACCGCCTCGTCCCCGACGATCCGCGCCGGCGTGCCCGCGGTGCCGGTGACCGGATCCGCCGGGTCGGCGCCGACGGCCGCCGCCAGCCGGGAGGCGATCGCGTCGAGGTCGAGGCTGCCTCGCAGCGCGGTCCAGTCCTGCGGCCGGGCCGAGAGATGCTCGGCGAGTGCCGGCGAGGCTGCCAGCAGCGGCAGCAGCCGGCCCCGGACCTCGGGGTCCGCGCGCACCGCCTGCAGCACGTCCGGATCGCCGCTGGCCATCCGGGCGAGCGCCGCCAGCGCCGCGTCCGGGTCGGCCGTGCGGCCGAGGGCCGCGAGCGCGACCGCGGCGCTGTCGTCGACCGGTTCGGCTCGCGATGCGTCCCACCACCCGAACGGCTCGCCCGCCAGCGTGCCGGCGGCCGCTTCCCCGTCGGTGAACGACAGCCGCGCCAGCCGGTTGACGCTGCGCCGGTCGGCCTGGGCCGGAGTCCCGGCCGGCATCAGGGCCGGCGGGAAGGCGGCGGCAGCATCATTCGGGCAGCGCCGGCCTCGGCCGCCAGCGCGGCGCGGATCGCCGCCGGATCGGTGATCGGCGCGGCGGTCGACGACGGGACGCCTCGAGCCGGCCGGACCGACTCAGGATCGCCGACGATCGCTGCGAACGCGGCCGCGAACGGACGCCAGACCTCCACGAGGTCGGCGTCGACCGACCGCGCCCGCGCCACGATGCGCTCGACCTCGTCGCCGACGAGGTCGGGATCCTCGGCGGCCCACTGCCGGACGATGTCGATCGTCGTCTCGATGTGGAACTGCAGTCCCCAGGCGAGGCGGCCGACGCGGAAGGCCTGGTTCGCGCAGGCCGGCGAGCTCGCCAGGTGCACGGCTCCCGGCGGCAGCGTGGTCACCGCGTCGACGTGCCACTGGAGGACGTCGGGCGTGATCGGGATCGAGCCGAACAGCGGATCGCTCGACGCCGCGGCCCGCTTCCCGACCAGCTGGGGACCGATCTCCGGACCGCCGGGATTGCGGGCGACCCGCCCGCCGCTCGCCACGGCCAGCAACTGGGCGCCGAGGCAGACCCCGAGCACCGGAACCTCCCGGTCGACCGCCTGCCGCAGCAGTGTCCGCACCTCGGCCAGCCACGGGTACTCGGCGTCGTCCTGGGCGCCCATCGCGCCGCCGAGCACGAGGAGTCCGCAGTGCCCGGCCAGGTCGGCGGGCAGCACGGCACCCGCGGACAGGTCGCACAGGTCGAGTGTCAGGCCGGCCTCTTGCAGCCACGCGCCGAGCCGCGCGGGCGGGTCGGAGGGATCCAGCTGCACGACGAGCAGCGGTGCGAGCACGAGATCCAGATTACGGTTGCCCCGCGGACGGGACGGTCTCGCCCAGCGCGGCCTCGATCGTCCGGGCCGCGGCGAGCAGCTCCTCGTCCGCTCCCGGGACGCCGGCACACTGCACGCCGAGCGGCAAGCGGGACGGGTCGAGCCCGGTCGGCACGTTGACCGCGGGCGCGCCGACCAGGGTGAACGGCGAGCTCATCGCCGGGTCGCCGGTGCTCGATCGTCCCCGCGGCGCCGGCCCGGTCGCGCCCGGGGTGATCCAAACATCCACGCCGTGGTCGCCCGTCAGCTGCAGGTACCGGGCCCGGGCCCGGGCCTGCGCGTCCCGGGCTTCGGCGTAATCGGCGTCGGCGATGGCCAGGCCGGTCCGCACGGCCTCCGCCGTCTTGGGCTGGTACCTGTCCCCGAACTCGGCGAACCAGTCGCGGTGGGAACGCGCGAACTCCCACCGGCTCACGGTGAACAGGCTCGCAGCGAGCCCGGCAACCTCGGCGAACAACGCGCTCGCCCGCACGGCGAACCCGGCGTCGCGCAGCCGGGTCACCGTCGTGTCGAAGGCCCGGCGGGCGGCGGGCTCGGCGTGCGCGAGCAACGCCTCGTCGGGTAGCCCCAGCACCGGCTCAGGGACGGGCTGTGTCCCGTCCTGCCAGTCGTCGACCGCGCTCACCGCGGCGAGGGCGGCGTCGGCGACGGTGGCGGTGAACCACCCCACGGTGTCCAGCGACGGAGCGAACGGGATCATCCCGTCGGTCGGCACCCGCCCGAATGTCGGGCGGAACCCCACCACTCCGCAGTAAGCGGCCGGACGGATCACCGACCCGATCGTCTGCGTGCCCAGTGCGAGCGGGACCAGGCCGGCCGCGACCGCGGCGGCCGACCCGCTGCTGGAGCCACCGGGCGTGTGCGCCTCGTTCCACGGGTTGCGGGTGGGGCCTGGCGCGAAGAACGCGAACTCGGCCGTCACGGTCTTGCCGACGACCACCGCCCCGGCCGCGGTCAGCCGGGTGACCACCGAGGCCTGCGGGCGCGCGAGCCGCTCCGGTGGCAGGGCCGAGCCGGCGGCCAGGGGCAGCCCGTCGACCCCGAAGACGTCCTTGACCCCGACCGCCAGGCCGTACAGCGGGCCGGCTGGCGCGGCGCGGCCGGCGCTGAGCACCCGCCCCCGATCGACGGTGCCGGGAACGAACGCGGCGAGTCGCCCGTCGAGATCCTCGATCCGGTCGCAGACCGAGCCGAGGTAGCCGGGAACGTCGCCGCGGGCCGCTTCACGATCGGCCAGCAGCGAGCGAGGAGCGACGACCGGCACGGTCAGAGGACGGGAAGGTAGCGCCGCAGCTCGAACGGGCTGACCTCGGCCCGGTACTCGATCCACTCCTCCCGCTTGTTGCGCAGGAAGAACTCGAAGACGTGTTCGCCGAGCGTCTCGGCGACCAGTTCGCTGTGTTCCATGGCGCGCAGCGCGTCGGCGAGGTTGTGCGGGAGCTCGTCGTAGCCGAGGGCGCGCCGCTCGGTGTCGGAGAGAGCCCACACGTCGTCCTCCGCGCCGGGCGGCAGCTCGTAGCCCTCCTCAATCCCCTTCAGGCCGGCGGCGAGCAGCACCGCGAAGGCCAGATAGGGGTTGCAGGCGGAGTCGAGCGAACGCATCTCCACCCGGGTTGCGTTGGCCTTGCCGGGCTTGTACATCGGCACGCGCACCAGAGCTGAGCGGTTCGCGTGACCCCAGCACACGTAGGTCGGCGCCTCGACGAGCTCGCCGCGGGCCGCGAACCCGAACAGGCGCTTGTAGGAGTTCACCCACTGGTTGGTCACCGCGGTGATCTCCCGCGCGTGCACCAGCAGACCCGCGATGAACGCTCGCGCGGTCTTGGACAGGTAGAGCTCGTCGGACGGGTCGTGGAAGGCGTTGTGGTCACCCTCGAACAGGGACAGGTGCGTGTGCATCCCGCTGCCGGGCCGGTGCCGGAACGGCTTGGGCATGAAGGTCGCGTGCGCGCCGTGCGCCA
>JAICIE010000143.1 GCA_025924515.1 Jatrophihabitans sp.
CCGGGTGATCGACGCCATCCGCCGCCTCGCCGCCGACGGTGTTCCTACCGACGACATCACCGCGCTGGCCATCCACCGCTTGCCGCAGTTCGCCTGACCCCGGCAGCGCATCGGCGCAGTGCCTCACCGCCGCCGCGACGCGCGGCGGCACGTGAACACCTTCGAGGGCGTGGTCTCAGCGGGTCATCGTGACGGCGACGGGCCTGAGGACCCTCACACGGTGATCGTCGAGGGTGGGCCGGAAGGGGCGCAGGTTGCGGCGCGGTTCTTCACCGCGAGGGCGAGTGGGGCGACCTTGAAGCAGGCCGTGCCCGCAGCAGGCGTCTCGCGTTCGGCCGGGCGCTACTGGCCGGCTCCGTCCGGAGGATCACGGGCGCAAGCGGCCGATGCCCACGCTGCGGCGGACGCTGTAGGAGCCGGACGGTAATTCGCCGAGCGTGGCCTCAGTCGAAGATGCTGACCGCCATCGCCCGCCCGGCTGTGCGGTGTCGCGCGAGGTGAAGCGAATAGCGGCCCCAACGGCTACCGCACCGCACCTGCTCAGCGGGGCTGGTGGTCGGCCGCCCGTCCCGGTGGCGGCCGGGAATGCTGGCCGAGGATCCGCGTCTGCGCAGCTACGTCGAGGACAAGCTCGCGGCACACTGGTCGCCAAGCCGATCAGCGAAGGTCTGGCGGTCGACCATCCCGGTGACGCGTCGATGCGTGTCTCGCACCGTCGACAGGACGCTTCGCCGGAAATGTAGGCCTTCCGTCCTGCGGCCATCTGGCCCTCAGCGGTTTCGTCCGGTTCCGCCTAGCACGCTCAGCCCTGTCCTTCGTGTCACCCCGCGGGCTGGCCGCAGCGCGGGGTCATGGCGATGACCGGGCGAGGGCGTGTTGGCATTGGTGGGCGGCGCGGGGGTTCTCTGCGCGGCCCGAATCGCTATCGCCCCACCCGACGGCGAGCGGTACGCCGAAGCGTCAGTGACCGTTCGCGATGATCGACCGCACCGTCTGGAGATCCTGATCACCGTAGCGGGTCATGGGGTCGATGTAGGTGTTCTCGGCGATTTCGTTCCAGCTGATGAGATCCCAGGCGGCCGGGGCGCTGGCGAGGTTGCCGTCGAAAATCCGCTGGATCGTCCGCTCGCCGTTCATAACCCGCGGGATGCACGTAGAGCCCCCGATCAGCTGCGAGTCGAAACCGGGATTCATCGGCGCGATCCACGCCTTCTGCGTGCCGTCCGGGTTCAGCGGGCTCGACCGGACGTTGTTGGCGAGGGTCTGAAGCTGCTGGAACGACTGTGGGTTGCGGTACGGATCCTGCGACGACCAGTAATAGGCGTCGCCCTCGAGGTACTGCGCGCGGTCGCTCGTCCACGAGTGCTCGTCGCCGAGAATGCGCAGGGACTTCACGAACGTGTTGTGCGCGGTCGCGAGCGACGACGTCGGGTACTTCCAGCTGCCTTGCCAGATCATCGTCTCGCGGCCGTCGGAGCGGAGGGCGAAGGCCGAGTCGTGCGCATATCGCGCGACGAAGTACTGCAAGTCGTTACTGATCTGCGAGTCGCTTCGCGCGCTGGCGGAGGCCGCGTAGCTGAGCCAGAGGTGAAAGTGCCCACCGGCGGCATTGAGCGCGTGCACGGCATCGACCATCAGCTTCAGCCGGTAGCTGTACGGCGTGCTGGTATCGGTCTGGCCGGAGGTGCCCGAGCCGACCCAGCTCACGATGAAGCCGGCCAGCCCCGCGGCCGCGGCCTGCTGGACATCGGCCGCGATGACTCCTGGATCGCTCTGGTCGTAGAGCTTCGACGGGACGTCGAGCAGCTTGTTCCCGGAGTAGGAGCTGACCGGGTTGCATCCGGACGCGTCGAGCGTCGCAGGCAGCGGCAGCGGGGATGCGGTGTACGGGTAACTGCTGCCCAGCATCTGCTTCCAGTGATTCAGGCTCCACCAGGTGTAATAGGTCGCGAAGATGACCGGGGCCGGCGCGGTTGTCGTCGCTCTGGCCGGCACGAGCGCCCCGGCCACGACGGCGCACGCTGCCACGAGCATGGCGATGATGCGCGCCAGCCACGCCTGTCGGGTTCGCTTGCTCATCCGCGACACCTTCCTCAGCTCCTCCGGGACTCCAACGAGCCCAATCGGCAGACGCCTGCGCTTCTGAAGTAGTCGCCTCGGATGGTGCACGAGGACCACGTCGGTCGATCGGTGGGGGGCAGATGTACGCCGAAAGTTAAGTGCACAGGGGTCTAGACACGGCAACTTTACACGGATAATATTTCCAAGGAAAGCAAGTGGCCGGCTCGCGCAGTGCCGCCTCCCTCTGTCCCCGCGGAGTTGACCGTGACCGTCGTTCCCCCGAAGACCAGTGCCGCTCCCCCGTGGTCGTCCTGGCAGCTGCGTGCTGCCTGCCGCGGCGAGGACACGACGATCTTCTACCTGCACGACGGGGAGCGCGGTCCCTCCGCCCGCCGCCATGAGGCCGAGGCGAAGCGGATCTGCGCGCAGTGCCCGGTGCTGGAGGAATGCCTGTCGTGGGCTCTCGAAGCCCGCGAGCCGTGGGGTGTGTGGGGCGGACTGACGCCGCAGGAACGCTCGCAACTGCTGCTCATCGAGGCCGGGTGATGGTCATGAGACGTATCGATCGGAATCCTGAAGACGACCGAGAAGGCCGGTCGGTCGGGCCGGGCGACCGAGCGCGCATCACCGTGTTGGTCCCGGCGCACAACGAGGCGGGACAGATCGAGGCGACGCTAGCGGGCCTCCGTGCTCAGACGCTGCCACCCGACCGCACCATCGTCATCGCCGACAATTGCAGCGACAACACCGCCGACCTGGCCCGCGCGGCCGGTGCCGAGGTTTACGAAACGCAGGACAATCAGCATAAGAAGGCAGGTGGGCTGAACCAGGCCTGGACCGTACGGTTCCGCCGGATCGAAGAGCGGCGGTGCTCCGAACACCGCACGACCGACCGGCGCAAAAAGAAGCATTGCGGGCCCGCTCGGCGGAAACACCGACGTCCCCATGCGCCGTATCGCGGACCCGACCGGCGCCTGGCCAACCGGAGACAGGTTGCGCGCCGCAGCGGTGCGGAACGTCGAGGCAGCGTCCTGCGGCTGGATCTCGCTCCGCACGATCGCGTGCTGGTGATGGACGCCGACACCGTTCTTGCACCGCGCTTCCTCGAGGCGGCTGCAACGGCATTGGAGTCGGACGCCAACCTCGGCGCGGCGGGCGGGATCTTCTACGGCAATCCCGGTTCGGGCGTGCTGGGCCAGTTGCAGCGCAACGAGTGGCAGCGCTACAGCCGCGAGCTGGCGCGCACCGACAAGGTCATGGTGCTCAGCGGAACCGGCACGCTCTTCCGCGCCGACGCGCTGCGTCGGGTGGCGGCCTCGCGGGGCACCCTGTTGCCCGGTGAGCCGGGACAGCTCTACGACACCGCGGCGCTCACCGAGGACAACGAACTGACCCTTGCCCTCAAGACGCTTCGGTACCGCCTCACGTCACCACCCGCCTGCACGGTGACCACGGAGATCATGCCCAGCTGGAACGACCTCTGGCGACAGCGATTGCGATGGCAGCGCGGCGCTCTCGAGAACCTGCGCCACTACGGGTTGAATCGCACCACCCTGCCGTATTGGCTGCAGCAGGTCGGCATCGGCGTCGGGGTCATCGCGTTGCAGCTGTATTTCCTCACGATGGTGATGCTGGTGGCGGTCGGAGCGCCGATGCACTTCAGCCTCTTCTGGACAGGCGTCGGCTCGATCTTCCTGGTCGAGCGCATGGTGACCGTCTGGAAGGCCGGTCGCGCAGCACGACTGACCGCGTTGCCGCTCGTCCTCGAACTGTTCTACGACCTCTTCCTCCAAGCCGTTTTCGTGCGGTCCCTGGTGGATCTGGCGCTTCGTCGGGAGGCCACATGGCATCACCTGGCGGAGCCGGCTGCTCCCGAGGGGGTGATCTGAATGTACGGAAAACTGGGTTCTGCAGCGGCTGGTACGGCAAGCGCCGCCGGCTCGGGCGCCCTCGCCTACACCGGTGTCAACGTCCTCGCGCTCGTCGTGGCCGCTCTGACGCTGATCTTCGCCGGGCTCGCGCTGCTCAAGGTGGTTCCGCGCCGCGCCGCGCAGCGCGGCTGACGGAGATCCCGTCGCCTCGGCCGCGGCAGCAGGGCGACACGTCGCAGACTGGTGCCGCCGCGCCATCGAGCAGTCCGCTCCGGGTCAGCCGACCCGGAGCGGACCGAGCACCGTCAGGCGGCCAATGCTCGCACGGTGTGGACACCGGCCGCGGAGCCGCGCTTCTTCAACGTCATGATGAAAGCGAGGACGATGGCGACCGCTCGGTAGAGGTCGGACGGAATCTCCTGCCCGACGTCGCACGCCGCGTAGAGCGTGCGGGCCAGGGCCACGTCGGCGACCATCGGCACGCGGTTGCGCTCGGCCGCGGCCCGGATCCGCGCCGCGGCGTGGTCGGCGCCTTTGGCCAGCACGCGGGGGGCGCCGCGACCGGGCTCGTAGCGCAGGGCGACCGCGACGTGCGTCGGGTTCACCACGACGACGTCCGCTTTGGCGACGTCGGCGATCATCCGGTTGCGGCGCATCGCGAGCTGCCGCGACCGGCGGGCCATCCGCACCTGCGGGTCACCCTCGGAGCTGCGGAACTCGTCCTTCACCTCTTGTTTGGTCATCTTCAGCTGCTTGTTGTTGCGACGGCGCACCACCGCTGCGTCGACGAAGGCGAGCAGGAGGCCTGCCGCCGCCGCAACACGCAACAGGCGCAGCGCGGCGCTGACGCCCGTGTGCACCAGCATCGTCAACGGCATCGATCCGGCCGCGAGCAGCTGCGGCACCAGCGACCGCACCGAGAGCCACACGACGGCGGCGAGGGCCGCCGTCTTGCCGAGCGACTTGCCCAGCTGCCACCACCCGTGCGCGCCGAACATCCGCTTGATGCCCGACAACGGGTTCAACCGGCTGAACTTCGGCTTCAGGGCCGCCGGCGCGACGGCGAGCCCGCCCTGACCCGCCACCGCCGCCACGCCGATGACAGCCATGACGGCGGCGAGCGGTACCACTGCGCGCAGCGACGCTCCGGCCGCCCATTTGGCGAGCGCTCCGGCCATCCGGACGCTCGGATGCCGCATCATCGCCGCACCCCGAATCAGGGTGGTCGCGGCGACCGATTGCACAGACCGTCCTAGGGCCGGCAGGACGAACGTCGCAACGAGCAGTCCGAGCCAGGCCCCGATTTCGGGACTGTTGCCGATCCGTCCTTCGTGCCGCGCCTTCTTCCGGCGCTTCGGCGTCGCTTTCTCTGTCCGCTCCCCCGCGCCGCTCACGGCGCCACCAGTCCGGCGACCGCGGCCGCGCGCTGGGCGAGGTTGGCGACCGTATTCGGCATGGTCATGAAGGTGAGACCCACCAGCAGGAAGGTCAATCCGATTTTGATCGGAAAGCTCAGCGCGAACGCGTTCAGTTGCGGCGCGATCCGGCTCAGCACGCCGAGCGCGAGATCGGAGATGAAATAGACGATGACGAGCGGCCCCGCGATCTGCAGCGCGGACACGAACAGGTCAGAAACTCCGCTGGTGAGGGCAGCGCCGAGGTGGTGCAGTGACATCCCGGCGTCGAGCGGGATCGCCGTGAAGCTGTTCAGGAATCCCTGAAAGACGTACAGGTGGGCGTCGGTCACCATCAGGAGCGTGGTGCACAGGAGTCCGTAGAAGCGCCCGAAGACGGACGTCGTCGTTGTCGTGAGCGGGTCGTAGGCGACTGCCACGGAGAACCCGCCGAACAGGTCGAGCAGGCTGCCGGCGGACTCCACCGCCGTGAACAACATCCGGGTCAGAAAGCCGAGCCCCATTCCCACCGCCACCTGCAGGACGAGGGCGGCGACCACCGTGGCCGTTCGTGCGTCCGGGACGTGCTGCACCGTGCTCGGCATGACGGCAAGGGCCATCGCAGCGCTCAACGCCACGCGTATCGACTTGGGTATTCCGCCGGTGGCCAGTGGCGGCGCGACCATGCTCCACGCGACGATGCGGCTGGTCGTGAGCAGCAGCGCGACGAGCTGGGCGGTGGCGAACTGAAGATGCATGTCAGTGCAGCAGCGCCGGCAGGCCGTGGAAGAGCTGCTGGGTGAAGGTGATCATCGTGGTCAGCATCCAGTGCCCGGACACCAGAAGCGCGATCGAGACGCCGATGAGCTTGGGCACGAACGACAGGGTGAATTCCTGGATCTGCGTCGCCGACTGGATCAGCGACACCGCGAAGCCGACGACGAGCGAGGTGACCAGAACCGGCGCGGCCAACTTCCCCGCGACCAGCAGCACCTGCATGGCGAGATGGACGACATCCGTATCGGTCATGCCGCTATCCCGATGAATAGCTCTGGACGAGGGACGTGACGACCAGTCCCCATCCGTCGACGAGGACGAAAAGCAGCAGCTTGAACGGGAGCGACACCGACACCGGCGGCAGCATCATCATCCCGAGCGACATGAGCGAGGACGACACGACCAAGTCGATGATCACGAATGGAATGAAGATGACGAACCCGATGATCATCGCGGAGCGCAGTTCGGAGAGGACGAACGCGGGGATGATCGTGGTCAATTGCAGGTGCGCGCGGTCGGGCGGATTGGCGAGGTGCCCTGCGCGCAGCATCAGCGCGATCTCCTGCGGCCGGGTGTGCGCCAGCATGAAGTCCCGCAGCGGCTTGACGCCGTCCGTCCACGCCTGGGTTCGGGGCTTGGTCCCGTTCAGGTAGGGCTGGATGCCGGCGGAGTTGACGCGCGACAGAACGGGCCCCATGACGAACAGGCTGAGGAACAGTGACAGCCCGGCCAGCACCTGGTTCGGCGGCACGGACTGCAGCCCGAGCGCGTTCCTGGTCAGCGACAGCACCACGAAGATCTTGGTGAAGCTGGTCATCAGCAGCAGCAGCGACGGGGCGACGGCCAGAACGGTCACCAGCAGCAGCACGGTGATCGACGAGCTGGGCTTGTTGCCCACGTTCACCGTGATGGTGCCGTCTCCGGCGCTGCCGTCGCCGCCGGACGGGGTCGTCGGCACCGTGGGGCTGGCCGGCGCGGCCGGCTGCGGAGCCGGCATGTCGGCCGCCGCGAGCGTCTGCGTGCTGCGCAGGACGGGTGCCGCGGCCCTCGCCGGTGCCGCGCCCGACGACTGCCAGCCGATGCCGAGGACGACGGCGATGAGAATCCCGACGAGGGCGCCGAGGCGGCGTGAGCTCATCCGCTGCGTGCCGTGAGGTCTCGTAGGGCATCGACGGTCTGGCGCCAGGTACCGGGCGACAGGGCCGAACCCGAAAGACCCGAACCCGACAGGGGCGAGCCCGACCGTTGCGGATCCGCCCCGGCCCCGACCCCGCTCGTCCTCGAGCCGGACGCATCCGCGTCCTCGTGAGCCGCGACCGACCCCGCCAGCCGCAGGTCCGCCTGGCGGCGCGGGGCCACCCGGCTCGCGCGCTCGTCCGCCGCCGGGACGCCGTCAACGTCCTCGAAGTCGGCCGTCGTCAACAGCGACACGGCACCCTCGGTGACGCCCAGCACGAGCGTCTGCTCGGCGACCCGGACGAGCGCGATCGCGCTGTGCCGGCCGAGCTGCTGCCGTCCCAAAATCTCGATCGGGGACTGCCGGCGCCGCCCGCCGCGGCGGTTCATCCGCCGCGCGACCAGCCACAGCACGCCCAGCACCACTGCGAGGGAGACGAGCAGCCTGCCGACGAGGACGACGGTGTCCATCGTCCGGTCACCGCGCCCGATCGTCGCTGACGACGGACGTGATCCGCAGGCCGTAGTTCTCGTCGACCACGACGACCTC
>JAICIE010000144.1 GCA_025924515.1 Jatrophihabitans sp.
CACCCCCGGCGAGGACGAGTCCGAACCCGAGGTTCTTGACGAAGAGACGCTCCTCGGGGCCGGCTCGGCTGCCGACGACGGCGATGCGTCCCAGGCCGGCGACGCCACCAGCGACGACACGTCGGCCGCAGCCCCGACCGCCGATGTCGCGATGGGTGACGACGGCCTGGCCGAGGACGCCGACGACGAAGTCGTCGTCGAGAGCCCGTACGACCGCCCGGGCCGGTGGTTCGTGGTCCACACCTACGCCGGCTACGAGAACAAGGTCAAGACCAACCTCGAGAGCCGCATCCAGTCCCTGGACATGGAGGACTACATCTTCGAGGTCCAGGTGCCGACCGAGGACGTCGTCGAGATCAAGAACGGCAAGCGCCAGCAGGTGCAGCGCAAGGTGTTCCCGGGCTACATCCTCGTGCGGATGGACCTCAACGACGAGTCGTGGGGCGCCGTCCGGAACACGCCGGGAGTGACCGGGTTCGTCGGCGCGACGTCGCGGCCGTCGCCGCTGTCGCTCGACGAGGTCGTCAAGATCCTGGCCCCGGCGACCCAGAAGGCCGCGGCCGTAGCCGGTGGCAAGCCTGGCACCGCGGCGGCCGAGAAGGCCGAGCCCGCGGTCGTCGACTTCTCGGTCGGGGAGTCCGTCACTGTCATGGACGGCCCGTTCGCCACTCTGCCCGCGACCATCAGCGAAATAGACCCGATGCACCAGAAGTTGCACGTGCTGGTGTCCATCTTCGGCCGCGAGACGCCGGTCGAGCTGTCGTTCAGCCAAGTCTCCAAGATCTAGAAAGAAGTCGCGAGACCCCATGCCTCCCAAGAAGAAGCTCGCCGCCGTCATCAAGCTACAGATCAAGGCCGGCGCCGCGAACCCTGCTCCGCCGGTCGGTCCGGCGCTGGGTCAGCACGGCGTGAACATCATGGAGTTCTGCAAGCAGTACAACGCGGCCACCGAGGCGCAGCGCGGGCAGATCGTCCCGGTCGAGATCTCGGTCTACGAGGACCGGTCGTTCACCTTCGTCACGAAGACCCCGCCGGCCGCTCGGCTGCTGCTTGCCGCCGCGGGCGTCGACAAGGGCAGCGGCGAGCCGCACAAGACCAAGGTGGCGCGGGTGACGATGGACCAGGTCCGCGAGATCGCCCAGTCGAAGATGGAAGACCTCAACGCGAACGATCTCGACCAAGCCGCCAAGATCATCGCCGGCACGGCCCGCTCGATGGGGATCACCGTCGAGGGCTGAGCCCGGTTACGCCGATCGTCGGATCGGCTCAGACAGCGTGGGAGGCGGCCCGTCCGGTCCGCCGCATACCACTGAAGGAGAGTCATGAAGCGCAGTAAGGCCTACCGTCAGGCCGCGGAGCTGGTTGACCGCGAGAAGATCTACACCCCGCTCGAGGCCGCCAACCTGGCCAAAGAAGCGTCGCCGACCAAATTCGACGGCACCGTCGAGGTGGCGCTGCGTCTCGGGGTCGACCCCCGCAAGGCCGACCAGATGGTTCGCGGCACCGTGAACCTGCCGCACGGCACGGGCAAGACGGCCCGCGTCATCGTCTTCGCGACCGGTGACAAGGCCGAGGAGGCTCGCGCCGCCGGGGCCGACCGGGTCGGCAGCGACGACCTGATCCAGGAGATCCAGGGCGGCTACCTGGACTTCGACGCGGCGATCGCGACCCCCGACCAGATGGCCAAGGTCGGGCGGATCGCCCGGATCCTCGGTCCCCGCGGGCTCATGCCGAACCCGAAGACCGGGACGGTCACCCCGGATGTCGCGAAGGCCGTCGCCGACATCCAGGGCGGCAAGATCAGCTTCCGCGTCGACAAGCAGTCGAACCTGCACCTGGTGATCGGGAAGACCTCGTTCTCGCCGCAGCAGCTCGTCGAGAACTACTCCGCCGCGCTCGACGAGATCCTGCGCGCCAAGCCGTCGGCGGCCAAGGGGAAGTACCTCAAGAAGGTCACCTGGGCGACGACGATGGGCCCGGGCATCCCGGTCGACCCGAACCGCACCCGGAACATGCTCGAGGAAGCGACCGTCTGAGGTCTGCCGCACGGCGTTAGCTGCGCACCGCCGACGCCGGCCGGCGGCGCCTGCGTTCGCCCGCTGCCGCGTTGGCTCGGTGATCCCGGCGCGCGGGCTGTGGCCCGTCCGGCGCATCGATCATCAGCGGCAGTGAGGCCCGGGCGTCGTCGCCGGCGCCCCTGTGCGCCGCAAGTGTCCCGGCAGGTAGCGGGTTCGGTGCGAGCGGGCGAGCATCGTCCCACCCCTGGCGATGCCCGACCGTCCGCGCCGCTCCGCTACCGGAGGTTAACCTGCCACACTGCGTCGCAACAGTCACTTCGGAAAGCATTTTGGCGGCGGAGCGCGTCCTCACGTACGCTCGAGGCGTTCCAACCGAAGACCGCTGGTCGCCGTGCCCCGCGCGCGGCTGAAAGCTCCGGCAGCTCAGGAGCGACCCGCGCAGGAAGGACGGATGGCCGTGTTACGGCTAAGCCGCCCCGTGCCCTGCGCCGGGGCGTTTTCCTTCTCTGACTGGATCGGCCAGCCCGATCACCTTGCGAGAGGAGGAAGCACGTGCCGAATGCCGAAAAGGTCAGCGCGGTCGCGGAGATTGCCGAGCGTTTCAACAGCTCGTCAGCTGCAGTCATCACCGAGTACCGAGGGTTGTCGGTCAAGCAGGTGACGCAGTTGCGTCGCGCGCTCGGGCGCGACACGACGTACGCCGTAGTGAAGAACACGCTCACCAGGCGTGCCGCCGCGGAGGCGGGCGTGGCGCTCGACGAGAGCCTGCTGGTCGGGCCGACCGCCATCGCGTTCATCAGTGGCGATCCCGTCGATGCGGCGAGAGGACTGCGCGACTTCGCGCGGACCAATCCGCTGCTCGTCATCAAGGGTGGCGTCCTCGACGGCCGCAGCCTGTCGGCCGCTGAGGTGGCCCGCATCGCCGACCTGGAGTCGCGCGAGGTGCTGTTGGCGAAGCTGGCAGGCGCATTGAAGGCGCTGCCGACACGCGCCGCCGGACTGTTCCAGGCGCCGCTGTCGCAGATGGCGCGCCTCGCCGCGGCGCTCCAGGAGAAGAAGTCGGCCGGCGCCGCGTCCGACGGGCCGGCGTCCGTTGCCGACAACCCGGACGCCGAGAACGTTGCTGCGTCGCAGGACGAAGCAGAGATCGCCGCTCAGCCGGCGGAGTAACCACCCATCGACAGCCGGCGTACCGGCGAAACATCCAGGAAGGACGCCATCATGGCGAAGCTCAACACCGATGAGCTGCTCGACGCGTTCAAGGAAATGACGCTGCTCGAGCTCAGTGATTTCGTGAAGCAGTTCGAGGAGACCTTCGACGTCACCGCGGCGGCCCCGGTCGCCGTGGCCGCCCCGGGTGCCGGCGGAGGCGGCGGCGCCGACGCCGCTCCGGCCGAAGAGGAGAAGGACGAGTTCGACGTCGTCCTCGAGGCTGCCGGCGACAAGAAGATCCAGGTCATCAAGGAGGTGCGCACGCTGACCAGCCTCGGCCTGAAAGAGGCCAAGGACCTGGTCGACGGCGCGCCGAAGCCGGTGCTGGAGAAGGTCAACAAGGAGGCCGCCGACAAGGCGCGCGAGGCCCTGGAAGGTGCTGGCGCCACGGTCACGGTCAAGTAACACCGACTGCACGGCAAGGGGCGGTCCGCGGCATGCGGGCCGCCCCTCCGCGTCTCGGGGCAAGGTTCCTCGCAACTCTGGCAAGCGGCTGAGCCGTACCGCGCGTAGATTTCCGCCGTCGACCGCACTCAGATCCTCGGGAGGAACCGATGCCAAGTGCCAGGCCCGCGATCGCCGGCGTCTGCTTCGCCGCTGTCACCGCGGCAACGCTGCCGGCCCTGGCCGCAACCGACGATCCCGCCACCTCGACGGGTACCGCCCGGGTCTTCATGGTGAACCCGGTGCAGTCGAGCGGGAACGAATCGTTGACCGACCAGAACGACTCGGCCACGGCGGTGCCCGCACGCCAGTACGTGACGGTCGCCCTGCGCAACCTCGACGGCAGCGGCACGCTGACCGGAAAGTGGGTTGCGGTGCAGTCGGCCACCGGCAAGCCGGCCTACTCGGCCACCAACACGTTCCTGTTCAACCGCCACGACGACGGTTTCGAGCAGGTCATGGCGTACTTCTGGATCAACCAGGCCCAGGAGTATCTGCAGTCCCTCGGGTTCGGCCGCACGTTGCCACCGGTGAACGAGCAGCAACAGCTCGTCAAAGTTGACCAGTACGGCGGCGACAACTCGTACCAGACCGACAAGCCGTTCCGGATCCGCTACGGCAAGGGTGGGGTCGACGACGCCGAGGACGCCGAGGTCATCGTCCACGAGTACGGCCACGCCGTACAGGCGGCGCAGGTGCCGGGGTTCGGCGCCAGCGAACAGGCCGGTGCCATCGGCGAGGCGTTCAGCGACTACTTCGGCGTGTCGGTGGGGCTGGCGGCCGACCTGCAGTACGGCTGGCCGAGGAAGACCGACGCCGCCTGCGTCGCCGATTGGGACTCCGTGTCCTACACCAGCGAGGTGCCCCACTGCTTGCGCCGCCTCGACGGCGCCAAGCGCTTCCCGGCGGACATGACGGGTGAGGTCCACGCCGACGGAGAGATCTGGAGCCGGGCGCTCTGGGACATCCGGAGGGCCTATGTCCGGCTCGGCTTTGGCAGCCGCGGCGCGGACACCACGATCATCGACGCGCAGTTCAGCTTCGGGCCCGGCACGTCGTTCGCTGCCGCCGCCCGCGCCACCTACCGGACCGCCCTGCACCGCGACGGGCGGACAGCGGCGTCAGCGGTGAGGGCGGCTTTCCGGGCCCGCGGCATCACGTTCTAGCCGGGCCGAAGGGGGCGCGCGCCCCGGCAACGACAGCGCGCGGGCGTCAGGCGGCCCGTGCCGCCTCCGTCCGCAGCGGACGCAGCGCCGCCTCGACCCGCGCCAGTTCGCCGGGATCGGGGCAGGTGACCTGATCCCTCACAAATCCAGCAGACGGCGCAAATCGCCGCTCCACCGGACGGATCCCACCGGCTCACCGCCGCCGAGTAGGGGCACGGCGGCCCACTGCTGCGCGGCCGCGCCGGCGCCCCAGTACGCCGCCGCGGCGGCCCGGAGGGGTCCGAGGGCCCGGGGGGAGCCGTCCTCGACCTTCGCGGCGAACGCTCGACCGTCCGGAAGGGCGGCCGCCCACACCGCCTCGGCGCCGTCCTTCGCCACCAGTCCGTCGACGGCTCGCATGAGGTCGGTCACCGGACGCCCGGCGCCACCGACGAGGTGCGGGTACTCGCGCATCGCGTCGCGCACCGCGCGCAACTCGTCCGACTGACCGGCGGCCAGCCGAGCGAACGCGCGCGCCAGCCCCAGAAGCGAGATCCCGAACGCGGGAGCGCCGCAGCCGTCGACAGCGACCGCGGCCACCGGCTCCGCGCAGAGGTCCTCGATGGTGGCCCGCACCGCGCGCTGCAGGGGGTGATCAGGATTGCGATAGGTCTCGACCGGCCAGCCGGCGGTGACGCACGTCGCGGTCATCGCAGCGTGTTTGCCCGAGCAGTTGTGGCAGATCCGTTCGGGGGCGCGGCCGGCGGCGAGCCAGTCGATCAGCGCCTCTTCGCCGGAGGGCAGGTCGGGCGGACATCGCAGCGCGGTCTCGTCGAGGTCGGCGGCGGCCAGGGTGGCGCGGACGCCCGCCCGGTGCTCCTCGGCGCCGTTGTGGCTCGCCGCCGCCAGCGCCAGCGACGGTGCGCTGCAGCGCAGCCCACTGCGCAGCAACGCGGTGGCCTGCAGCGGCTTGAGCGACGAGCGTGGCAGGACGGGCGCGGAGGCGTCGCCTACCTGCAGTGCGATGCCGGCCGGGTCGACGAAGACGAGAGTGCCGCGGTGCCGCGACTCGACGAACCCGTTCCGGACGACCTCGAGCAGCGCCTCCACGTCCTCGCAAGCTACGCGAGGGCCGGCTCGCCCGGACGGCCGCACTCGGCTGGTGGGCCGCGGCCCGGCCGGCCTGACAACGCGCCGGAGGGCGGGAGATCCGCCGAGGGAGGGCGACGGGGCCACTCCGGTGCGATCACCCAGAGGTCCGGATAGCTCCGCCACCGGGGCCTCTGCTTGACGACCGAAGCCCAGCGAGGCACCCTGTTGGCAGCCGATTCCCGGCCGTGCGGGTTTCCCGACGGCTCGGCGGATCCGGCTCCGCTCGTCCCGCAGGCTCTTCGCGGTCCGGCGCTTCGGTGCCGACGCGGATCGACGCCCGGGCGCTGAAGCGGGCCGGCCGCGGGAGTGGCGCCCGCGGGCGCGCGGGTTGCGTGCGCATGCTCGCGCTCGCTAGACTTCGTCGTTGCGCTGCTCTCTGCCCTCGTCCGACCCGTCAAGGGTCTGCCTCGGCCTGCGCTCAGGCAGGTGACGGACTCCGGCCGGGACGCCGGGAGCCGTGCGGAAGACCGGTCGGCCGTCCTCCCCGACGCCGCCCACAACAGCATCTGTCCTTGGAAGGACGCACTTTGCCAGTCTCCCGCTCCGGTAAGTCAAGTTCCGCCTACGGCAAGGGTGGTATTCCGGGAGCCCCGCTCCGTACCTCCTTCGCCAAGATCCGAGAGCCGCTGGAGGTGCCGAACCTCCTCGCGCTGCAGACAGACTCCTTCGACTGGCTGATCGGCAACGACGCCTGGCGCGCCCGCGTCGCCGACGAGGCCATCGCGACCTCGGGGCTCGAGGAGATCCTCAACGAGCTGTCCCCGATCGAGGACTTCTCCGGCTCGATGAGCCTGTCGTTCTCGAACCCGCGGTTCGAGGAGGTCAAGGCCTCGATCGAGGAATGCCGCGACAAGGACATGACCTACGCGGCACCGCTGTTCGTCACCGCCGAATTCACCAACAACCAGACCGGCGAGATCAAGTCGCAGACCGTGTTCATGGGCGACTTCCCGATGATGACCCGCAAGGGCACCTTCATCATCAACGGCACCGAGCGCGTCGTGGTCAGCCAGCTGGTCCGCTCGCCGGGGGTCTACTTCGACCGCACTCTCGACAAGACGTCCGACGTCGACATCTTCGGCGTCAAGATCATTCCCGGCCGCGGTGCCTGGCTCGAGTTCGACATCGACAAGCGCGCCACGGTCGGCGTGCGCATCGACCGCAAGCGGCGCCAGCCCGTCACCGTCCTGCTGAAGGCCCTCGGCTGGTCCACCGACCGGATCCGCGAGCACTTCGGCTGGTCCGACACGATGATGGCCACTCTCGAGAAGGACCACATCGCCACCTCCGACGAGGCGCTGCTCGACATCTACCGCAAGCTTCGCCCCGGCGAGCCGCCGACGCGCGAGTCGGCGCAGGCGCTGCTCGAGAACCTCTTCTTCAACCCCAAGCGCTACGACCTCGCGAAGGTCGGCCGCTACAAGGTCGACAAGAAGCTCGGGCTCGACGTGCCGATCGGCACAGGGACGCTCACCGAGGACGACATCGTCCGCACCATCGAGTACCTGATCCGGCTGCACCAGGCCGAGGACGGCTACGAGATCGACGACATCGACCACTTCGGCAACCGGCGTCTGCGCACGGTCGGCGAGCTGATCCAGAACCAGATCCGGGTCGGCCTGTCCCGCATGGAGCGCGTCGTCCGCGAGCGCATGACCACGCAGGACGTCGAGGCCATCACGCCGCAGACGCTGATCAACATCCGGCCGGTCGTCGCCTCCATCAAGGAGTTCTTCGGCACCAGCCAGCTGTCGCAGTTCATGGACCAGACCAACCCGCTCGCGGGCCTGACCCACAAGCGCCGCCTGTCGGCACTGGGCCCCG
>JAICIE010000145.1 GCA_025924515.1 Jatrophihabitans sp.
CCGGACCTGCGCGACCCCGCCGGTAGGCTCGGCACCGCGATGAAGACCTTCGAGGAGCTGTTCGCCGAGCTGTCCGAGCGCCGGCGGACCCGCCCGGACGGGTCGGCCACCGTCGCCGCTCTCGACGCGGGCGTCCACGCGCAGGGCAAGAAGGTCGTCGAGGAAGCGGCGGAGGTCTGGATGGCCGCCGAGCACGAGTCCGCCGACCGGACCGCCGAAGAGATCAGCCAGCTGCTCTACCGAGTTCAGGTGATCATGCTGGGCAAGGGGATCGACCTGCAGGACGTCTACCGACATCTCTGACCACCCGTCCTCGCCCGTCCCCCCGGTCCCCAGGAAGTCGACATGCTCCAGATCGCCGTTCCGAACAAGGGCTCGCTGTCCGAGCCGTCCGTGCAGATGCTGCAGGAGGCGGGCTACCGCCAGCGCGGTGACGCCAAGGAACTCGTGCTGGTCGACGCCGACAACGACGCCGAGTTCTTCTACCTGCGCCCGCGCGACATCGCGGTCTACGTCGGCTCCGGGCGCCTCGACGCGGGGATCACCGGCGAGGATCTCCTCCTCGACTCCGGCGCGAACGCCCGCTCGATCCTGCCCCTCGGCTTCGCCGCCTCGACGTTCCGTTTCGCGGCGCGTCCGGGAACGGCGTCGACGGTCGCGGAGCTCGCCGGCAAGCGGATCGCCACCGCGTACCCCGGGGTCGTGCAGTCCTATCTGCGCGGGGAGGGGGTGTCCGCCGACGTCATCCGCCTCGACGGTGCGGTCGAGACCGCCGTGCGCCTCGACGTGGCCGACGCCATCGCCGATGTCGTGGAAACCGGCACCACGCTGCGCAACGCCGGGTTGGCCACCTTCGGCGAGCCGCTGCTCACCAGCCAGGCCGTGTTGGTCCGGCGCGACGGGGCGCCGGCGGACGGGCGTGTCGAGCAGTTGGTGCGCCGACTGCAGGGAGTGATCATCGCTCGGCAGTACGTGCTGATGGATTACGACATCCCCGACGAGCTGGTCGAAAAGGCGGTCGCGATCACCCCAGGAATCGAGTCCCCCACGGTGTCGCCGTTGCACGAAGGCGGCTGGTCCGCCGTCCGGTCGATGGTGAAGCGGCGCTCGACCAACCGGGTGATGGACGAACTGTGGGAACTCGGCGCCCGCGGAATCCTGGTCACCGACATCTCGGCGTGCCGGCTATGAGCGCGCCGCGCGAGAATTCCCGGGACGACACCATGACCGTGGAAGCCCGTCCCGTGCTGATGAGCCGCATCGGCTGGACCTGTGCTGCCGTCGTTTTCGCCGTCTTCCAGATCGTCGCGGTCCTCATGCCCACCGACAACGCCGGCGCCACCTTCGACACCAAGGACCAGGTCGCGACCGGGATCATCGGCGTGATCCTCGCCGGACTTTTCCTGATGCTGACCCGCCCTCGCCTGCACGCGGATCACGAGGCCGTGCGGCTGCGGTCCTTCCTCGGCGGATGGCGCACGGTCCCGTGGGACCTGGTCGTGCGGGTCGAATTCCCGCGCAAGGTGCGTTTCGCGCGGCTCGTGCTGCCCGCGGAGGAGACTCTGGCGATTTACGCCATTCAGCGCATCGACCGTGAGCGGGCGGTCAATGCGATGGAACGGCTGCGCGAATTGTTCGCTCAAAATCATCACGCGGTGTGATCGCGGCGTGTTTGCCGTGCATTTGGTAAGAGGTTGCGCTATTTGTTGATCGAGCCCCGGAGATTCCGGGTCCGTGCTGTTTGCCGTCGTGAAGGAGCACTGCAATGGCTCGACGTCCCGCAACCCGGCTCGAACCGGGCGTACAGCCCGGGGAGGCGATGGACACCTCTCCGCTCAGCTCGCCCCGGGTGGCCGATCCCGGCCCGCTCGGCCTCGCCGCCTTCGCCGGCACCACCTTCTTCCTGTCAGCCGTCAACGCCGGCTGGGTCAGCGAAGGGGTGACCGAGGGGGTCCTCGGCCTGGCCTTCTTCTATGGGGGCCTCACCCAGCTTCTCGCCGGCATGTGGGAGTTCGCGAACAAGAACACGTTCGGCGCGGTCGCCTTCAGCTCCTACGGCGCGTTCTGGCTGTCCTTCTGGTACCTCGTCACCCACCTGCCCAAGACCGACACAGCCACCGTCCTCGGGCTCTACCTGCTGGTATGGACGATCTTCACCGCCTACATGACGATCGGGGCGACGCGCGTCTCCGGCGCCGTCCTCGCGGTGTTCGCCCTCCTGACCTTGACCTTCCTGTTCCTGTGCATCGGGAACTGGAGGGGCACGACCGGGCTGGTGCGGGTGGGTGGCTGGATCGGCATCCTCACCGCCATCGCTGCGTGGTACGCCTCCCTGGCCGGCGTCGCGAATTCGACGTTCCGAAGGGTCGTCTTCCCGACCTTGCCGCGTTAGGTTTGCCAGTATGTCCGAGACAACCGACTCGTCAGAGACCCTGTCGAACCTCCTCCACGAGAACCGCAAGTTCCCGCCGTCGGAGCAGTTCGCCGGGTCGGCCAACGTCAAGGCAGACGCCTACGACGAGGCGAACGCCGACCGGTTGGCGTTCTGGGCCAAGCAGGCCGAGCGCCTGACCTGGGACACCAGGTGGCGGGACGTCCTCGACTGGTCCGAGGCGCCGTTCGCGAAGTGGTTCGTCGGCGGCACGCTCAATGTCGCCTACAACTGCGTCGACCGGCACGTCGACGACGGCCACGGTGACCAGGTCGCGTTCCACTGGGAGGGCGAGCCGGGCGACACTCGCACCCTGACCTACGCGCAGCTGAAGGACGAGGTCTGCAAGGCGGCCAACGCCCTCAGCGAGCTCGGCGTGAACACCGGCGACCGGGTCGCCATCTACATGCCGATGATCCCCGAGACGGTCGTCGCCATGCTCGCCTGCGCGCGCCTGGGTGCGCCGCACACCGTCGTGTTCGGCGGGTTCTCCTCCACGGCGCTGTCCGACCGGATCATCGACTGCGACGCCCGGGTCGTCATCACGGCCGACGGCGGATACCGCCGCGGCTCCCCGTCAGCGTTGAAGCCGGCGGTCGACGAGGCGCTGCAGAAGTGTCCGGACGTGCGGTCCGTTCTTGTCGTGCGCCGCACCGGCCAGGACGTCGAGATGACCGACGGCCGCGACGTGTGGTGGCACGACGTCGTCGACCGGCAGTCCGCGGAGCACACGCCCGAGGCGTTCGACAGCGAGCACCCGCTCTACGTCATGTACACGTCCGGCACGACCGGCAAGCCCAAGGGGATCCTGCACACCAGCGGCGGGTACCTGACCCAGGTCGCGTACACGCACTCGGCGGTGTTCGACCTCAAACCCGACTCGGACATCTACTGGTGCGGCGCCGACATCGGCTGGGTCACCGGACACAGCTACATCGTCTACGGCCCGCTGGCCAACCGGGCCACGTCCTTCATGTACGAGGGCACGCCCAACACCCCGCACCAGGGGCGGTGGTGGGAGATGATCGACAAGTACGGGATCACCGTCCTTTACACCGCGCCCACGACGATCCGCACCTTCATGAAGTGGGGCGCGGAGGTGCCGGAGCGCTACCAGCTGTCGTCGCTGCGGTTGCTGGGGTCGGTGGGGGAGCCGATCAACCCCGAGGCCTGGATCTGGTACCGCGAGCACATCGGCGGAGGCAACTGCCCGGTGGTCGACACCTGGTGGCAGACCGAGACCGGGGCGATCATGATCAGCCCACTGCCCGGCGTGACCGAGGCCAAGCCCGGATCGGCGACGCGACCGCTGCCCGGCGTGAGCGCCGACGTGGTCGACAACGAGGGCAAGTCGGTGCCCAACGGCGGTGGCGGATATCTGGTGCTGACCGAGCCGTGGCCCGCGATGACCCGCGGGATCTGGGGCGACCCCGACCGATTCATCGAGACCTACTGGGCCCGCTTCAAGGACCAGGGTTACTACTTCGCCGGCGACGGCGCGAAGAAGGACGAGGACGGCGACCTCTGGCTGCTCGGCCGCGTCGACGACGTGATGAACGTGTCCGGGCACCGCATCTCGACGACGGAGGTCGAGTCGGCGCTGGTCTCGCATCCGTCGGTCGCGGAGGCCGCGGTGGTCGGCGCGACCGACCCGACGACCGGGCAGGGCATCGTCGCGTTCGTCATCCTGCGCGGCGAGGTCACCGACTCGAGCAGGGGTGAGGAGCTCGTCCGGGAGCTGCGTAACCACGTGTCGAAGGAGATCGGTCCGATCGCCAAGCCGCGGCAGATCCTGCTCGTCGAGGAGCTGCCGAAGACCCGGTCCGGCAAGATCATGCGGCGGTTGCTGCGCGACGTGGCCGAGCACCGGGAACTGGGCGACGTGACGACGCTGACCGACTCGTCCGTCATGGACCTGATCAAGGAAAATCTGCCGGGCGCGCCGTCGGAGGAGTGACCGGGAGCTGCCGGCGACGGGGCGCCCCGCGTCCCCGGCCGTCTTCCCGGCCCCTCGCCCTCTCCGCAGGATTGGCGGCTGAGCCTCTCATCGGAGGCTGAGCCGCCGAAAGCGACGCGAGCCGAAGCGCTGGGGGCAATAGCCGCGAGCCAACGCCATCCCCTCAGCGCCGCGCCGGACGCTGCTCCACCCGCTCGGCCAACGACAGCGCGTCGAACGGCGCCCGCACCTTGACGTCGTTGTCGAAATAGACGTAGACGTCGAGCCCGGACGCGTCCCAGCCGCGGATCGTCGCCGCCCAGCGGTCCAGCGCATCCTCCGAGTAGCCGCTCGTGTAGAGCTCCACATCCCCGTGCAGCCGGACGTAGACGAAGTCCGCGGTGACGTCGGTCAGCAGGGGCCATTTCCCGGCGGTGTCCGCGACGACCAGCCCCACCTGGTGCGCGCGCAGCACGTCGACGAACCCCGGCTCCTTGAACGACGCGTGCCGGACCTCGAGCGCGTGCCGCAGCGGACGGTCGGCGTCCGAATCGGTCAGCGCCCGGCCGGCCAGCCGCTCGTCGTGGTGCCGTGCCAGCCACGCCGCCTCCCCGGTCGAGCGCGGCAGCCGCGCGAAGAACGCCGCCAACCGCGCCGCATCGAACCCCAGCGAGGGCGGCAGTTGCCACAGGACGGGACCGAGCTTGTCCCGCAGCCCCAGCACACCGGAGGCGAAGAAGTTCGCCAGCGCCGATTCCACGCCCGCCAGCTTCTTCATGTGCGTGATGAACCGGCCGCCCTTGACCGAGAACACGAACCCGTCTGGTGTCTGCTCATACCAGGCGCGGTACGCCTCCGGACGCTGCAGCATGTAGAACGAGCCGTTGATCTCGATGGTCGACAGCAGCCCGGCGGCGTAGGACAGCTCGGCGCGCTGCGGCAGGCCGGCAGGATAGAAGACGCCGCGCCAGGGCGGATACCGCCAGCCGGAGATGCCGACGCGAACGCTCACCGCAACAGCTTCTCGCCCGGACCCTCCCCGGGCGGGTCCGGATACGGGGACGCCTCGCGGAATGCGTGTTGCAGCGACCGCAACCCCTCGCGCAGCGGCTGCCGATGCAGCCCGAGCCCACCCTGCGCCGCCGCCAGCAGTCCGGCCAGCGCGGTGATCAACCGCCGGGCCTCGTCCAGGTCGATGCGGCCGGCGCCGTCCGGTGCCAGCCCGAGCTTCTCCGCTGCGGCGCTCATCAGCAGCACGGCGGCCCGGGTGATCACCTCGACGGCGGGGATGTCGCCGAGCTCCCGAGCGGGAATCCCAGGTTCCCCGACCGCGTTCTGAGCTCCGGTCAGTGGTTCGGGGTCGGCCACGCTGATACCCTGGCACTTGCGACCAGCCCTCGCCGAAGGCGGGGGTGTGCAAGCGACATGCTCTCGAGCCTGTCCACCCGAGCCGCCTCCGGGCAGCCGGGTCCGGTCTTTCCGCCCGGCCGCGCGCCGATGCGGACGCTGCGGGCTACCTCCGCAGCGGGATCGGTCGGGCGGTCTCCTGGGCCCCGCTTGCACAGAGCATGCGGGGCCGTTTGCTGCCGGGGATTCCTGGGGGCGACGCCCGCCGACCGACCGAGGAGGTCCCATCAGTTCCGAACCGAGGATCAACGACCGGATCCGCGTACCCGAGGTGCGTCTCGTCGGACCCGAGGGTGAGCAGGTCGGCATCGTGCCGATCGGCAGGGCTCTCGAGCTGGCCGCCGAGTCGGACCTGGATCTCGTCGAGGTGGCGCCGATGGCCCGCCCGCCCGTCTGCAAGCTCATGGACTACGGCAAGTTCAAGTACGAGAGCGCGCAGAAGGCCCGGGAGGCGCGTCGCAACCAGGCGCTGACCGTCATCAAAGAGATGAAGCTTCGCCCGAAGATCGACGCCCACGACTACGAGACCAAAAAGGGTCACGTCGAGCGTTTCCTCAAGCAGGGCGACAAGGTCAAGGTCACCATCATGTTCCGCGGCCGCGAGCAGTCCCGGCCCGAGCTCGGGTTCCGGCTGCTGCAGCGACTGGCCGAGGACATCTCCGAACTCGGTTTCGTCGAGTCCTCGCCGAAGCAGGACGGACGCAACATGGTGATGGTCGTGGCCCCGCACCGCAACGCGGCCAAGGCGAACCGCGCCACCCGGATCGCCGGGCCGCCGCGCGCCGAGGCAGCACCGGCCGAGTCGGCCGGCTGATCGTTTCTCCGAACCATCCGTCTCCGTCCTCGCGGGCGGCCCCGTCACGAAAGCGCTACTCCCATGCCGAAGAACAAGACTCACAGCGGCGCCAAGAAGCGGGTCAAGGTGACCGGCAGCGGCAAGCTGCTCACCGCCCGCGCGGGCAAGCGGCACAACTTCGAGCACAAGCCGTCCACGCTGACCCGCCGGCTGACCGGTTACACCGAGGTGGCGCAGCCCGACGTCCCGCGGTTCAAGAAGCTGCTCGGCCGCTGACGCCGACGCTCGTCGTCCACCCGCCGTTTCCGAACGGCCCGACCCTGAGGAATTCCAGTGGCACGCGTCAAACGGGCGGTCAACGCCCAGAAGAAGCGTCGTAGCGCGCTCGAGGCCGCCTCCGGCTACCGCGGTCAGCGCTCCCGGCTGTACCGCAAGGCCAAGGAGCAGCTGCTCCACTCCGCGACCTACGCCTACCGCGACCGCAAGGCCCGCAAGGGCGACTTCCGGCAGTTGTGGATCACCCGCATCAACGCGGCCGCCCGCGCCAACGACATCACCTACAACCGCTTCGTGCAGGGCCTGCGGCTCGCCGGTGTGACCGTCGACCGGAAGGTCCTGGCCGATCTCGCCGTCACCGACCCCGCCGCGTTCACCGCCCTCGTCGAGGTCGCCCGCGCGGCCGTCGCCGCCGAGGGCACCGGTGGGGCGGCGGCGCAGACGCCCGCCGCCTGACGCGTCCTGCTCAGCTCGTCGAACGCCCGGCTGAGCGCCGCGCGCCGTCTCACCCGACGGTCCGCGCGGCGCGCGGCCGGGCGTTTCCTCGCCGAGGGCCCACAGGCGGTCCGTGAGGCACTCGCTGCCGGCGCGGTCGTCGAACTGTTCGCCACCGCGGAGGCCGCCGAGCGGTTCCCCGAGCTGACGCGCGACGCCGCGGAGATCTCCGCCAAGGACGCGGCCGCGCTGTCCGAGACGGTTGCCCCGCAAGGTCTCGTAGCGGTCTGCACTCGCCGATCCGCCTCGGTCGAGGACGTCCTCGGGGGCGCGCCGCGGCTGCTCGCCGTCCTCGTCGAACCCAACGATCCCGGCAATCTCGGCACGGTCGTCCGGACCGCCGACGCGGTGGGCGCCGACGCCGTCCTGGTGGTCGGCGGCGTCGACCCGTACAACGGCAAGGCCGTGCGTGCCAGCGCCGGCA
>JAICIE010000146.1 GCA_025924515.1 Jatrophihabitans sp.
GCCCAGGCCAGGGCGGTCGCCGCGGGGGACGCCCACCTGGTGATCGTGCCGAGTGGCCCGCCGGAGATCGAGCAACTCGGGGCGGACGTCGACCGGATGCGGGCCCGGATCGCCGCCGAACTGGTCCGCGCGGAGCGGGCCGGCCGAGAGGCTGCGGCCCGGAGCGAGGAACTCGCCCGGTCAAACGCCGACCTGGAGCAGTTCGCGTACGTCGCCTCACACGACCTGTCCGAACCGCTGCGCAAGGTCGCGAACTTCTGCCAGCTCCTTGAGCGGCAGTACGGACCTCAGCTCGACGACAAGGCCCGGCAGTACATCTACTTCGCCGTCGACGGGGCCAAGCGGATGCAGGTCCTGATCGGCGACCTGCTCGCATTCTCGCGCGTGGGGCGCACCACCGAGCAGTTCGTCGAGGCTGATCTGCGCGAGTTGCTCGACCGCGCGCTGGTGAACCTCGACGAGCGGGTTGCGAGCACCGCGCCGGAAATCCTCGTCGGCGAGCTGCCCGTGGTGCAGGGGGACCCGTCGCTGCTCACCGCTCTGCTGCAGAACCTGATCGGGAACGCCCTCAAGTACCGCAGCGACGAACGGCCCCGGGTCGAAGTCGATTGCCGGCGCAGGGGCGACGAGTGGCTCCTCCGAGTGGCGGACAACGGGATCGGTATCGATCCGCAGTACGCCGAGCGGATCTTCGCGATATTCCAGCGGCTGCATCTTCGGGATCAGTACGGCGGCACCGGCATCGGCCTGGCCCTGTGCCGCAAGATCGTCGAATTCCACGGCGGCCAGATCTGGCTCGACACCCAACGCGGTCCCCGCGAAGGTGCTACCTTCTGGTTCACTCTCCCCGTTCAGCGGGAACAGGCCTGATCCGAGCCACCTGTCCAGCATGCCGGGGTTCCGGCAGCCAAGGATCGGTGATCGCTATGACTAGCGAGACCCTGCTCGAGTCCCCCCGTGCGCTGGACGTCCTTCTCGTGGAGGACGACCCCGGAGATGTTCTCATCGCTCGCGAGGCCATGGCCGCCGGGCAGCTCTCGACCCGGCTGGAAGTGGTCAGCGACGGCGTGGAGGCCGTCGCCTATCTGCGACGCCAGGAGGGATACGCCGGCGTGCGGCGTCCCGACCTGATTCTGCTGGACCTCAATCTGCCGCGGAAGTCAGGTCACGAGGTGCTCGCAGACATCAAGGCCGACCCTGACCTGCGGCGGATTCCGGTCGTCGTCCTGACCACTTCCCGCGCTGCCGAGGACGTTGCGCGCAGCTATGACCTCCACGCCAGCGTGCACGTCTCCAAGCCGGTGGATTTCGACGACTACGCCAGCGTGGTCAAGCAGATCGACGAGTTTTTCGGGAGCGTGGCGCAGCTGCCGGCAGAGTAGTCGACGGCCGCGAAATCGCCTCGTTACAACACGCGATGCCGGGGGTAACAGTCGAGCCATGACTGGACGGATCGCTGCGATGTCGATCGACGGAACCCCCATCTCGGCAACCGATGTGGCGCGGATGGAAGCCGAGGAGAAGCTCTACTCCGAACGTCGTCGCCGCACCGCGCGCGTCGTCGCAGCGGCCGCGCGAGACGTCGAGGATTGCCGCACGTTGCTCGACATGCTCGGTCTCGGTCACGAGGTCGTGGTCGAGGCCCGGGGCGACCGCAAACCGCGCACGCCGCGCAAGCGGCGCTCCCGCGCGGCAGCCTGACACGATCCGTCGCGGGGGGCCTTCGGGCCCCCCGCCTTTCGCGCGCCGGCAGCCACCGAGCTGGAAATGCTGTGGTGCTGCAGGTGAGTCCGTCCGGTCATCTGTTGCGCGTGGAAACAACAATTCGGCCCGGCCTCCGAATCCGGAGGCCGGGCCGTGTTGTTGGGCGGGAGATCAGGACGCTGCCGGAGCGGAGTGCCCGCCTCCCTGCTGGATCGAGTCGCGCATGTCGGAGATGGACTGCGACGCGCGGCCGACGAGCGACAGCGGGTTCGCGATGTCTTCGAGCGAGGTGCGTTCGGCCTTCACACCGATGGTGGCCTCGGTGATTCCTCCGATCGCCATCACGCCCGCCCCGACCAGGTATCCGATCATCAGGTTGGTCTTGCTCCCGGACGCCGTCAGGCTTCCGTAGATCGTCGGGCCGAGCGCACCGAAGCCCTGTGCAATCGCGAAGAAGACCGCGATCGCCTGCGCCCGCAGCTCCATCGGGAAGATCTCGCTCACCGTGAGGTAGGCGGCAGATGCGCCGGCCGAGGCGAGGAAGAAGATGACGACCCAGCAGAGCGTCTGTGTGGTGGCGTTCAAGAGTCCGGCCTTGAAGCACAGCGCGCTGGCGACGAGCAGGACGCTCGAGACCAGGTACGTACCGGAGATCATGACCCGGCGGCCGAGGGTGTCGAAGAGCGGTCCGAGCAGGATCGGGCCGAGCAGGTTGCCGATCGCGAAGGCGATGAAGTAATACGACGTGTCGCCCTTCGAGACGCCGAAGAAGGTTCCGAGGACGAGCGCGTAGGTGAAGAAGATCGCGTTGTAGAGGAACGACTGCGTGATCATGAGGACGGCGCCGAGGACGGAGCGCTTCGGGTAGGTCGCCAGCAAGATCTTGGTGACCTGCCACAGCGATGGCCGCGCCCGGTTCGGGTCGATCTCGACCGCCTTGTCATCGGGCACGTCGCTCAGATCGTGACCGTTGCTCCGGACCCACTCCTCGATCTGCCGAGTGTTGCGTTCGGCCTCCTCTGCCCGCCCGTGCGTGATCAGCCACCGCGGGCTCTCCGGCAGGGTGCGACGCACGAACCAGACCACCGCGCCGAGCGCCGGCCCGATCAGCAGGGCGATCCGCCAGCCGAGGTTGATTCCGATGTGCGTCGGGTTCAGCAGCCAGATGCCGGCGACGGCAGCGATGGCCGCGCCGCCCCAGTACGTGCCGTTGACGAGGATGTCGGCGCGTCCTCGGTACTTCGACGGGATCAGTTCGTCGATGGCCGAGTTGATCGCGGCGTACTCGCCACCGATTCCCATCCCGGCGATGAAGCGGCAGACGTCCATCCAGACGAGGTTCATGGAGAACGCGGCGATGCCGTTCGCCACCAGGTAGAGGCCCAGCGTGTAGACGAAGAGGTTCCTCCGTCCGAGCCGGTCGGACAGCCGGCCGAACACCAACGCACCGACGACCTCACCGATGAGGTAGACGCTCGCGATGTCGGCGGACGCGCGCGCCGAGATGCCCAGCGTCGCCTTGTCGGTCAGGTTGGCCGTCATGTTGCTGGCGAAGGTGATCTCGAGGCCGTCGAGCACCCACGCGACGCCCAAGGCTGTGATGACCCTCGTGTGGAATTTCGACCAGGGGAGCCGGTCGATTCGGGCCGGGATGAGGGTCTTGATCGCGCCGCCCCTCTCCGAACTCCCGGCCTCCACAGAACTAGTGCTCATCGCATCCCTCCGTAGCAGCGGGGCTCCCTCGCCCCCTCGTCGGCACTAAGTACCCGCTGTGACACACGACGCAAACGGGGGGATAGATAACGTTTGACGCGTGGGCACCGCCGCGGTCGAGCGCTCGGTCGACGCCGCTGGAGCCCGACTGTGCTACCTCGAGGCAGGACCCGAGGACGGGCCGTGCCTCGTTCTGGTGCACGGGCTGTTGTCGGACAAGTCGACCTGGGACCTCGCACTGCCCCTCATGGCCGACCGCGGTCTTCGGGTGTTGGCCGTCGACCTGCTGGGCCACGGGCGGTCCCAGGCTTCTCCCCGGGGGTACCTGCTCGACGACTTCGCCGCCTCGCTGCGGGGCTTCATGAGTGCGATCGGAGTGCCCTCCGCGACCATATGCGGCCATTCGCTCGGCGGGGCGATCGCAGTGCATTTCGGCTATCACCATCCGGAGTGCGTCGACCGGCTCGTTCTCGTCTCGGCGGGCGGGCTCGGCCGCGAAGTGAACCTCGGGCTCCGGCTGCTGTCCGTGCCCGGCATCGAGCACGCGGTGGCTCTCGCGCTGCCTGCGGCGCGGCGAGTGCTGCGGGATGGGCGGCTGCACCGCCTCCTGCGCTGGGACGCACAACGCGTCACGAACCTGCGCCGGAAGGGGCGCTCGGTGGGCAGCCGGGAGCTGCGCGGTCCCTTCTTCGCGTCACTGCGCGGCGTGATCGCACCGCGGGGGCAGCGCGGCTCCTTCTTGGAGATGCGCTATCTCGCTGAGCAGGTTCCGACCCTGGTCGTCTGGTCGGAGAAGGACGGCATCATCCCTGTCGCACACGCGCGGGCGGCGCACGCCTTCTTGCCGGCGAGCAAGCTCGTCGTGTTTCCGAGCGGCGGTCACGACCCGCACCGGCGCCACGCGGCCGCGTTCGCCGACGCGGTCGCAACCTTCGTCCTGTCGACCTGAGCGACCGCTCATTGCGGGCGGACGGTGACGGCGACCACGACCCTTCGCTGGCTGACCGGCGGCGATTACGGAGCGCGCAGGTACACGTCCTCACCGTTGCCGTTCTGATCTTCGGGCACAAGCGCGGCCGAGGAGGCGAACGCAACGAGCGTCTCGTCGGCGGCGTTCGTGGTTATGCCGAGCTGCTCCCCGCCGGCAGTGAAGATCCCACTGCTGGCCTGTCCGCCGGCGGAGGTGCGATTGGTCCGGAAGGTGATGCCGGTATCGCGGTCATGGACGAACACGTCGTCGCAGCCATTCGTGTCGGCGGCGACGAGGTTGCCGGCCATCGACAGAAACGCCACGAATCGGCCGTTGGGGCTCAGTTGAGGGTAGTAGCTCGGCCCGTTGCCCAGCGCTCCGGCGGTGCTGACGCTGACCCGCGAGGTGATTCCGGTCGTCCGGTCGAGCACGTAGACGTCTTGCGCCTTGTTGGTGTCGTCGGGGTCGAGCGCGGCCCGGGTCTGGTACGCGAGCACGCTGCCGTCGGCGCTGAGGGACGGCAGGTAGGCGCCGGACCGGACGAACCGACGCTTCCCGCTCATGCGATCGAACAACACCAGGCCGGCCTGCCTGTTGTCGCCTAGCCCGTTGAAGGCGATGAAGCGTCCGGTCCGGCTCAGCGCAACGTTGCTCTGTCCGCATTCGGTGTAGGAGGCGTACGGCAGCTTCCTCGTGGTCGCGTGGACAAGATTGCGGACGTAGAGCGCGTAGGTGCCCGCCACGTAGAACGCGACTGTGGTGCCGTCGGCGCTCATGGCCGCGGGTGAGCAACCCCCGCTGGGGATCATCGCGCCAGCGTTATCGACGTTGGCGCGGATAGTTATCCCTCGGGTGCGGTCGCGAACGAAAACGCCGCCTGCCGGGTCTCGGGGATCCACCCCACCGGCCGCCCAGTATTCGACATAACGGCCGTCTTCGCTGACGTGTGGGTCGAACCTGTAGGCATCCGGCTCGACACCGGCGTTGTCGAGGCTGACGCATTCCGTGGTGCGCGCCACCAGATCTCTCACGAAGATCGCGTCTACTCCGACCCGACGGCAACGGGGGTCCAGGTTCGTCGACCAGGAAGTGAAAGCCACAAACCGACCGTCGCGGCTAAGCGCCGGGTCCCCACCGCTACCGTGGCCGTTGCCGGGCACGCCCTGCGTGTTGACGCTTACGAGAACGGTTCGCTTCGTCGTTGCGGCCGCGGTCCTGTCGCTCCATCCGGCTACAGCCGTAGTCAACACCAGCGACGCAGCGAACCATCGGAAAGTATGCGAGGGCATGCCGCCCCCCTTTCGCGGCGAGCCTATCCCTGAAAATTGCAACCGGACAGGCTTTTCCCCATCGAATCCCGCGGATGGCGCACGCATTCGAGTCAGGGTGGAGATCGACGCTGTTCTTTTCGGGTGTTCGAGTGCATTCCGTGCCGTGCGTCCTATTCCCGTGGTGCAGCAGGTTTATGGTCCTTTCTGGCACAGGGATAGTCACCGGCATCCAGATGCTGGCCCCGCCCACCCGGTTGCGGCACGGGTTCGGGGTCACCGGGCGAAGCGGCGGCTGGCGGGCGCTTCCCGCACGCCCGCGGGTGTTGCCGCTCGGAGCCGCCAGTGCAGCTACCGGCCCAAATCGGGAGGCCACGACCGGGGCCCGTCAGGGCGTTGCCGAACCATCAGCCCCCGGACTCGCTGGGCGGCGACCCAGCCGGTCCGGGGGTTGCCGTTGGCGGAGGATGCGGGATTTGAACCCGCGAGGGGTCTCCCCCAACACGATTTCCAATCGTGCGCCCTAGGCCACTAGGCGAATCCTCCGCCGACGAGGATACGGGTCGCGCCCGGCCGCGGTGCGACGGCACTGCGTAGACTCGGAGGCCGACCCCCCGCGCGGCGCTCATCCCGCGAACCTCCCCAGGGCCGGAAGGCAGCAAGGATAAGCGGGCAATGGCGGGTGCGCGGGGGGTCCTGTCAGGCGTCCACATCCGCGCTCTCGCTGTCATGGCGGCCAACTACTGTGGCGCCGTGACGCAGACCGGGACCGGCGGCAACCTGGCTCTCTATCGCAAGTACCGGTCCGCGACGTTCGCCGAGGTCATAGGCCAGGACCACGTCACCAAGCCGCTGCGCACGGCGCTGGCCAACGGCCGGATCAACCACGCCTACCTGTTCAGCGGCCCCCGCGGGTGCGGCAAGACCTCCAGCGCCCGCATCCTCGCCCGCTCGCTCAACTGCGAGCAGGGACCGACTCCCGACCCGTGCGGGATCTGCGCGTCCTGTCTCGAGCTTGCGCCCAACGGGCCGGGATCGATCGACGTCATCGAGATCGATGCGGCCAGCCATGGTGGGGTCGAGGACGCGCGCGACCTGCGCGAGCGCGCGTTCTTCGCACCGGTCCGCGACCGGTTCAAGGTCTACATCATCGACGAGGCGCACATGGTCACGACGCAGGGCTTCAACGCCCTGCTGAAGCTGGTGGAGGAACCCCCCGACTTCCTGATCTTCGTCTTCGCCACGACGGAGCCCGACAAGGTCCTGACGACGATTCGGTCCCGCACTCACCACTACCCGTTCCGGCTCATCCCCCCTGGCGGAATGCGGGCGCACCTCGAAGCCATCTGCGTGAAGGAGGGGATCGCGGTCGAGCCGGCCGTCATCCCGCTCGTGGTCCGGGCCGGGGGCGGGTCGGCGCGCGACTCGCTGTCGATCCTCGACCAGCTTCTCGCCGGTGCCGACAAGGACGGGCTGAGGTACGCCGACGCAGTGGCGCTGCTGGGAGTCACCGACCGGGCGTTGCTCGACGACATGGTCGACGCGCTGGCGGCCGGAGACTCGGCTGCCGTCTACGCGACGGTCGACCGGGTCGTCGAGGCCGGGCACGACCCGCGCCGCTTCGCTGCCGACCTGCTCGACCGGTTCCGCGACCTGATTTTGGTGGACGCCGTTCCGGACGCCGTCGAGCGGGGGCTGATCGACTCGGCCGGCGATGAAGCGGCCCGGCTGTTCGACGAGGCGGCGAAGATCGGCGCGGCAACCCTGACCCGGTACGCCGAGATCGTCCATACCGCGCTGCTGGAAATGCGCGGCACGACCTCGCCACGCCTCGTCCTCGAGCTTCTGTGTGCGCGGATGCTGCTCCCCGACGCCACTGCCGACTCCGCCGCGCTGCTGCAGCGGCTCGAGCGGGTGGAGCGGCGGATGTCCGAGTCGGCAGCACCCGCCGGCGGTCCGAACACGGCCGGGCCGGCCGCCGTTCCGGCCGCGCCCGCACCGGCCCGCACGACCGCGCCGACGCCCGAGCGTCCGGCCGCAGCCCCGAAGCCGGCGCGCACCGCCGCGGCCGCC
>JAICIE010000147.1 GCA_025924515.1 Jatrophihabitans sp.
GAGCTGCTCGAGACGCTGCACCCCGACAAACTGTTGCCGAGCACCGATGCCGTGCCGGAGCGGTTCGAGCTCGGGACGCTGCCCTATGAGCTGATGGCCGGCACGACCGCCGCAGTCGAGTTTCTCGCCGCGCTGGCCCCGGCAGCGGGAGGGCAGACCAGGCGCGAGCGCGTGGTCGCGTCCCTCGCCGCGGTCGAGGAGCACGAGGACCGGTTGCGCCGGCGCATCGAGGATGCGCTCGGCGAGATGCCGGAGATCACGCTGCACTCGCGGGCGCCGCACCGCACGCCGACATTGCTGCTCACGTTCGCGGACCGGGCCGCCTCGGCGGCCCACCGGTTCCTCGCCGAACTCGAGGTGAATGCCCCCGCGGGGACCTTCTACGCCTACGAACCGGCTCGGCGTCTCGGCCTTTTGGAAGGCGGCCTCCGCGTCGGGTTGGCTCCGTACAACGACGACGGGGATGTCGAACGGCTCATCGAAGGGCTGCGGAAGTTCGTCGGTTGACCTGGTGACCAGGTGACGCCCGAGCGAGGCCTGCAGGACGTCCAGGTCCGCCCGACGGAGAGGAGATGCGCGCTGATGCGAGCGCTGATCACGAACGACGACGGGATCGACGGCGTCGGGCTGCGCGGGCTGGCCCGCGCGGCCGTGGCCGCGGGCTTCGAGGTCACCGTCGCCGCGCCGCACAAGGAGGCCAGCGGGAGCAGCGCGGCGCTGTCGGGTCTGGCGACCGGCGGCACGCTGCGCTACCAGCCGCGCGACATGCCCGACCTCGACGGCGTGCCCGCCTTCGCGGTCGAGGCGTCCCCGGCCATGATCGCCTTCGTCGGGCTGCGCGGCGCGTTCGGCGACCCGCCGGACGTCGTGCTGTCCGGCGTGAACAACGGGCCCAACACCGGCCAGGCGGTGCTCCACTCCGGGACCGTGGGGGCCGCGATGACCGCCGCGTCCTCCGGCCTGGCCGCGCTGGCGGTCTCGCTGGCCACCAGGGCGGCCGGGAACTGGGACGCCCGGCACTGGGAGACCGCGGAGGAGGCGGCCGGCCGGGTGGTGCGGTGGTTCGCCGCGCACCCGGTCCAGGGCCAGGTGGTCAACGTCAACGTCCCGGACATTCCGCTCGCCGACCTGCGCGGCTTCCGCTCGGCGACGTTGGCGCCCTTCGGCGCGGTGCAGGCCACCATCGGCGAGCGGCGCGACGAGGACGTGGCCATCACGTTCGCCGAGTCAGAGGACGAGCTTCCCGAGGGCAGCGACCTCGCGGTGCTGCGCGCCGGATGGGCCAGCGTGACCCTCCTCGGCGCTCCCTGCGAGTTCGCCCCGGTGCCGCTCGACGATCTGGGCTGAGCGGGCTACGCGGCCTCGACCGCGACTCGCTCGAGCAGCACCAGCGCGTCCTGCAGCCCGTCCTCCATGCCGGAGTTGAGGTGCATGTCGCGGAACTCGCGTGTCGAGTGCTCGACCAGCAGTGTCACCGTCGTGCTGCCGTCGTGCTCGGTGAAGGTGACGGTGTCGACCGCCTCCGCGACCGGCATCGCCTCGTAGATCTCGGTCGAGACGAGCCGTTCGTCCGCGACGACCTCGCGGTAGCTGCCGTGGAAGGCGACCTCGAAACCCCCGTTCGCCGTCATGACGTACCGCCAGGCGCCGCCGACGCGGAGGTCGACGTCGATGGAGACGATCTCGCCGCGGTTGGCGTGCCACCAACGTCGGATGAGGTCGGGCTCGGTCCAGGCCCGGTACACGAGATGGCGCGGCGCGGCGAACTCGCGGGTGATGCGGATCGAGGTGTCGTTCGGCAGCGCGACGACTGCCCTAGTGGTGGCCGGCATCGGAGGTCCCTTCCTCGTTCTGGAGATTGGTCAGCACCGTGTCGAGGCGCTCGAAGCGGTCGCTCCAGGTCCGCTCGAAGGCGCCGACCCAGGCATGCACGCGGCGCAACGGGGTGCCGTTGACCCGGTAGAGCCGCTGCCGCCCGTCCTCGCGGGTGTCGACCAGGCCGACGTCGCGGAGCACCTTCAGATGCTTCGAGACGGCGGGCTGCGCGAGGCCCAGGCGCCGCACCAGCTCGGCGACCGGCAGCTCTCCTGCGGCGAGCAGGTCGAGCAATTGGCGGCGGCGCGGGTCGGCGATCGCCGTGAAGGCGTCCGTGGTGGTCGTCGCCGGAGCCATGCTCCTAAAGTATTCCGATATCGGAATGTGTCAAGAGGACGAGAGGAAGCTCAGCCGGACGTGCCGCTCCGGGTTGTCGCCGTTGGGGTCGACCAGGCAGATCGACTGCCAGGTGCCGAGCTGCAGCCGACCGCCGAGAACCGGAACGGTCAACGACGGAGCGATGACCGCCGGCAGGACGTGGTCGCGGCCGTGCCCGGGGGAGCCGTGCCGGTGCCGCCATCGATCGTCGGCCGGGAACAACTCGTCGATCAGGCGCAGCAGGTCCTGGTCGCTGCCCGCACCGGTCTCGAGGATCGCGAGGCCGGCGGTCGCATGAGGCACGAACACGCTCAGCAGTCCATCGCCGGCGTCTCGGACGAAGGAGGCGCAGTCGCCGGTGAGGTCGCGCACGGTGGGAGAGCCGCCGGTGCGGACGGTGAGGACGTCGCTGCGCATGCGCCTCATCGTGCCCGTTGTCCGGTTCGTAGGCTCGGGCGCATGTCCCGCCCCGACGGCCGCGCGGCCGACCAGCTGCGTCCGGTGACGATCACCCGGAGCTGGCAGCGTTACGCCGAGGGCTCCGCGCTCGTCGAGTTCGGCGAGACGAAGGTGCTCTGCGCGGCCTCGGTGCAGCAGGGGGTGCCCCGCTGGCGCAAGGGCACCGGCCTCGGCTGGGTGACCGCGGAATATTCGATGCTGCCCCGGGCCACGTTGACCCGTAACGACCGCGAGTCGGTGAAGGGGCGCATCGGCGGGCGAACGCACGAGATCTCCCGCCTCATCGGACGCTCGCTGCGCGCTGCGATCGATCTCGCGGCCCTGGGCGAGAACTCGATCGCGCTGGACTGCGACGTGCTGCAGGCCGACGGCGGAACCCGGACGGCTGCGATCACGGGTGCGTACGTGGCCCTGTCGGACGCGGTCTCGTGGCTGGCTGCGAAGGGCGCTCTGAGCGGGTCGCAGCCGCTGGTCAACTCGGTGGCGGCAGTGTCGGTGGGTGTGATCGACGGCGAGCCGCGCCTGGACCTGATGTACGAGGAGGACGTGCGGGCCGAGACGGACATGAACGTGGTCATGACGGGGTCCGGCGCGTTCGTCGAGGTGCAAGGCACGGCGGAGGGGGCGCCGTTCAGCCGCTCCGAGCTCGACGCGCTGCTCGCCCTCGCGGAGGTGGGGTGCGCGTCGCTCACCGGGATCCAGCGGACGGCGCTCGACGCGTCGTGACCCGGCTGCTGCTCGCCACCCGAAACCCGAAGAAGCTCGTCGAGCTGCGGCGGATCCTGTCCTCGTTCGAGGTCGTCGGGCTCGACGACGTGACGCACTACCCCGAAGTTCCGGAGACGGGGGCGACCTTTGCGGACAACGCCCTGCTGAAGGCGCGCGAGGGTTTCCGGCGTACGGCGCTGCCGACGGTCGCCGACGACTCCGGGATCGCCGTCGACGCGCTCACTGGCATGCCCGGCGTGCTGTCGGCGCGGTGGAGCGGCCGGCACGGCGACGACGAGGCCAACCTCCGGCTCGTCCTCGACCAGTTGGCCGACACGCCGGATGAGCGGCTCGGCGCCGCCTTCCACGCCGCGGTCGCCTACGTCGACGAGCAGGGGGAGATCGCGACCTCGGGCGTCATGCTCGGCCGCCTGGTCCGCAGCCCGAAGGGAGCGAACGGCTTCGGGTACGACCCGATCTTCGTGCCCGACGGGTACTCGGTGACCAGCGCCGAGCTGCCGAGCGAGGAGAAGGACGCGATCAGCCACCGCGGTCGGGCGCTGCGCGCCCTGGCACGGCGACTGGCTGAGGAGCGGTAGGCGCCCGTCCTAGAGTTCGCGTCATGACGCTTCCCGGACGGCTCGAGCCGGTGGACGAGTCGTGGGCCACGGCGCTCGCGATTGTCGCCCATCCTGATGATCTGGAATACGGAACGTCCTCCGCAGTCGCGCGGTGGACCCGGCAGGGCAAGCGCGTCGTCTACTGCCTGCTCACGAGTGGTGAGGCCGGCATCGACGGTCTCGACCCGGCCGAGGCCGGGCCGTTGCGCGAGGAGGAGGAACGTGCGTCGGCGGCGATCGTCGGTGTCGACGTCGTCGAGTTCCTCGGTTATCCCGACGGGGTCCTGCTCTACAGCCTGCAGATGCGCCGCGACATTGCACGGGCGGTGCGCCGGCACCGTCCTGACGTGGTGATCACCGGGAACTATCACGACAGCTGGGGTCCCGGGACGCTGAATCAGGCGGATCACATCGCCGCGGGACGCGCGGTGCTCGACGGGGTCCGCGACGCGGGCAACCGGTGGGTCTTCCCGGAACTCGCCGACGAGGGACTGCCGCCGTGGCCGGTGCGCACCATCCTGGTCGCCGCCGGCCCGGCCGTCACGCACGGCGTCGACGTGACCGATACGTTCGACGCCGGGGTGGCGTCGCTCGAGGCCCACGCCGAATATCTGCGCGGGCTCGGCAACAGCCCGATGGCCGAGCCACGAGAGCTGCTCGAATCCTTCGCGCGTCCGGTCGGGACCCGACTCGGCTGCACCTTCGGGGTCGGGTTCGAGGTCATCAGCTTCTAGTCCAGGGCCCGCCGCCGGAAGCCGCGCATTCCGGTCCAGATGAACACGGCAGTGCACGCCAGCATCACCGGGACGGTGATGGCCACGGACATGTGCGGGACGTCGGGCACGATCGCGCCGCGCATCGTCTCGCTGACATAGGTGAGCGGGTTGAACGCGGTCACCACCTGGAACCACCGCAGCGTGTGCAGCGAGGGCCAGGGGTACTGCGTAGCGCCGGTGAAGATCAGCGGCGTCAGGATGAGCGCGAACATGATGTTGATCCGGCTCGGCGGCACGAAGGTGCCGAGGGTCATGCCGATCGCGGCGCCGAGGAGGGAACCCACGAAGATCCCCAGCACGAGCAGCGGCACACCCGCCGGATGGATGGCGAGCGAGCCGAGGATCCAGTAGCCGAGCGGAAACATCACCGCCGCAGCCACGACCGCGCGGAGCGTGGCGAACAGCATTTTCTCCACCGCCACGGCCATCACTGGCAGCGGCGCCAGGAGCCGGTCCTCGATCTCGCGGCTGAACGAGAAGTCGAGGACGAGCGGCAGCGCGGTGCCCTGCAGCGCGGTCAGCATCGTGGTGAGCGCGATGATCCCCGGGAACAGGAGGTCGGCGTAGCCGGCGCGTGCCGCTCCGATCGAGGTGAGCACCTTCCCGAACACGAACAGCAGGAACAGCGGTTGCAGCAGCACCTGGGCCAGGAAGACCGGCAGCTCGCGTCCGGTGACGAAGACGTCCCGCCAGAGAACGGCCGCGAACACTCGGGTCGCACGCGCGGGCGCCGGCGCTCGGGTGACGGCGGTCATCGCAATCCCCGCCCGGTGAGGGAGATGAAGACGTCCTCGAGGCTGGCCTGACCGACGGCCACGTCGACGAGCTGCCGTCCCGATGCGGCGGCGACGCTCGCCAGCGAGCCGATGAGCCGCGCCGGTTCGCCGTCGACGTAGAGCCGCACCCGCCCGTCCGACTGCTCGGCCCGGGACACCCCGGCAAGCCCGCCGAGCTCCGGCGCGGGACCGTCGAAGCCGGCGTCGAGGTAGGCACTGCCCGGCAACGTCCTTGTCAGCGCGCCGGGCGTGTCGAGCGCGAGGAGCCGGCCGTGGTCGATGATCCCGACGCGGTCGCAGAGCTCAGCGGCTTCGTCCATGTCATGCGTCGTGAGCAGGATCGTGACGCCGGACTCCCGAAGGTCGCGGACGCGATCCCACACGAACAGTCGGGCCTGCGGATCGAGCCCGGTGGACGGCTCATCGAGAAACAGGACGGACGGGCGGTGCATGAGCGCCCTGGCGATCATGAGCCGCTGTGCCTGCCCGCCGGAGTAGCGATCCACCTTGTCCGCGCCCCGGTCACCGAGGCCGAACTGCTCGAGCAGTTCCTCGGCCCGCCGCTCGCGCTCGGCCTTGCCGACGCCGTGATAGTGGGCGTGAAACAGCAGGTTCTGCCGCGCGGTCAGCTGCCGATCGAGGTTGACCCGCTGTGGCACGACCGCGAGCGCCGACCGCGCCCGCACGGGTTCGGCGAGTACGTCGATGCCGGCGACCCGCGCGATCCCGCTCGTTGCCAGGACCCGCGTCGTCAGGATCCCGATGGTCGTCGACTTGCCGGCGCCGTTGGGCCCCAGGAATCCGAAGATCTCACCGGCCCGCACCGCGAAGCTGACGCCGTCGACGGCGTTTGTCGGGCTCTTGGGATAGCGCTTGACCAGGTCGACGACCTCGACGGCTGCGCTCACGCAGCCGATGGTGCCAGTCGGCACGGGGTTGGCGGGACCTCATTTTCCCGACGCGTCATCGCGGCCCGGCAGGCGGTCTACCGCCGGCGACTCCGGCCACGAGCCGACGAACGACTTCAGGCGGCGCCCTCGCCGGTCACCGGCCGTGGCGAGGCTTCCCCCTTGCTGTGCACGTGCCCGGCAGGGCACCAGGGGTCCGGGAACTCGACCGCGAGCACCGATCGACCGGCGGCCAACTCCGTGTCGGTCGCCGTGCGGTAGATGCAGGTGCAGCGGATCAATGCCATCGTTCGCCTCCCTCCTCATGGGTAGGGGCTCTCCGATTGCGTCGTCCCTCGGCGGCGTCTTTGGCGCCGAAGTTTGACAGGTCTAGAGGTGGTAATCAGGGACTTCGGTCCCGCGCGGCGGAAGTTGAGACCAACTCGACATCGTGTGATCGACTGCTGCGATGACGGGATGGCGGCGGCAGCCGCTGCTGGCGGAGCGGACCGTGCTCGACCAGCAGATGCAGTGGTCGCGCCGAACGGATCCGCGTCCGTGGGGAGCCTGGCCCTGGCTCGGGCCGGTCGTCGTGTTCGCCGGGACGATCATCGTCGGACAGATCCTCGCCGGGCGGGCTCCGGCGCGCGGCGGCGGACGCACCGTCATGGCGATCGCGCTCAACCTCGGCGCGGAAGCGGTCGTCCTGACCGGGCTGTACTTTTTCGGGCGTCCGGTCGCCGGGCGGGCCGGAGGCTGGCGCGCCGCCATCGGGCTGGACTGGGTGCGTCGGCAGGACTGGGTGCCGTGGCTGATCGGGGTCGCGCTGTCGTTCGCCGGGCGCATCGGGGTGGGCGTGCTCTTCCTCGTGCTGACAAACGGGCGCGCCAACCGGGAGGCGCAAAACCTGCACGTGACCGCACCGACGGCCGCGCAGATCGCTTTTCTGCTGTTGCTTGCGGTGGTGATCGCCCCGGTGGTCGAGGAGATCACCTTCCGAGGGCTGTTGCTCCGAACGTTCATGCGGCGGATGTCCTTCTGGCCGGCGGCGCTGTTGTCGACGACGGTGTTCGCGCTGTTCCACACCTATGAGGTCAGCACCGTCGCGGGTGCGTTGGCGCTTGCGGGAGGGGTCGCCACGCTGGGCATGACGAACTGTTATCTGGTTCGGATCACCGGGCGGCTCGCGCCCGGGATGCTCGTGCACGCGGCGTTCAACCTGGTCGCCACGGTCGTGGTCGTCGTACAGGCGTCGTGATCAGCCGGGGCCGTAGTCGGGCGGCCC
>JAICIE010000148.1 GCA_025924515.1 Jatrophihabitans sp.
ACACGTCGTAGTACAGCTCGAACTCGTGCGGGTGCGGCCGCAGCCGGATCGGGTCGATCTCGTTGGCGCGTTTGTACCCGACCCACGCATCGATCAGGTCGTCGGTGAAGACGCCGCCCTCCTTGAGGTACTCGTTGTCGCGCTCCAGCGCGTCGAGCACCTCCGCGAGCGAACCCGGCACCTGCTCGATCGACGCGGCCTCGTCCGGCGGCAGCTCGTACAGGTCCTTGTCGACAGGTGTCGGCGGCTCGATCTTGTTGCGAATCCCGTCGACGCCGGCCATCAGCATCGCCGAGAACGCCAGGTAGGGGTTGCAGGACGGGTCCGGGATCCGGAACTCGATCCGCTTCGCCTTGGGGTTGCTGCCGGTGATCGGAACCCGGATGCACGCCGAGCGGTTCCCGGAGCTGTACACCAGGTTGACCGGTGCCTCGAACCCCGGGACCAGGCGGTGGTAGGAGTTCACCGTCGGGTTGGTGAAAGCCAGCAGCGACGGCGCGTGGTGCAGCAGGCCGCCGATGTAGTAGCGCGCCGTGTCGGACAGGCCCGCGTAGCCGAGCTCGTCGTAGAACAGCGGCGTGCCGTCCTTCCACAGCGACTGATGGGAATGCATTCCCGACCCGTTGTCACCGAAGAGCGGCTTGGGCATGAAGGTCGCGGTCTTGCCGTGCGCCCACGCGACGTTCTTGATGATGTACTTGAATTTCAAGACCTCATCGGCGGCCGCGGTGAGCGTGTTGAACCGGTAGTTGATCTCCGCCTGGCCGGCGGTGCCGACCTCGTGGTGGGCCCGCTCGACCTGCACTCCGGCGGCGAGCAGCGCGGACGTCATTGCATCGCGCAGGTCGGCGTAGTGGTCGACCGGGGGCACCGGGAAATAGCCGCCCTTGTACCGCGTCTTATAGCCGCGGTTGCCGCCCTCCTCCTGGCGGCCGGTGTTCCACGCGCCCTCGATCGAGTCGATGTGGTAATAGCCCTCGTTCTGCTTGGTCTCGAACCGCACGTCGTCGAAGACGTAGAACTCGGCCTCGGGTCCGAAGTAGACCGTGTCGGCGACGCCGGTCGTCCTCAGCCACGCCTCGGCCTTGCTGGCGACCTGCCTCGGGTCGCGGCCGTACGGCTCGCCGGTGCGCGGCTCGACGATGGAGAAGTTGAGGTTGAGCGTCTTCGCCGAACGGAACGGGTCGACATAGGCCGTCGCCGGGTCCGGGACGAGCTTCATGTCCGACTTGTGGATCGCGGCGAACCCGCGGATCGAGGAGCCGTCGAACATGACCCCCTCGGTGAAGAACTCCTCGTCGACGCTCTGCGCCGGCACGTTGAAGTGCTGCTGCTGGCCGGGAAGGTCGGTGAAGCGGACGTCGACGAACTCGACGCCTTCGTTACGGATGTAGCTCAGGACGTCGTCGGGGCTGCTGAACATCGGTCCTCCGGGTACGGGTGCGATGCCGGCGACGCTAGGTTCAGGCAGTTGCCGACGGGTGTCTCGAGTGTTTCGGCGGTGTTTCCCGGCTCAGCCGCGTACCACGGCCGTGTCGCTGTAGCGGTCGTGCAGGCCGCGCCCGTCGCGGTCCCAGACCAGGGCGGGGACCAGCAGGAACAGCAGGAAGGTCCGCAGCAGCGCGCGCCACGGGTTGACCGGGGCGTCCCGGTCGACGCGGACGACCCGCAGCCCGACCAGCGCCATTCCCAGCGTGCGTCCGGCCAGCAGCAGGCCGGCGAGGTAGTCGACGGCGAGCGGAACGAGGCTCCAGCTGCCCGGCAGGTGCCCAGCGATCCCCCTGCCGTGATGCAGCGCCTGCACGAACAGCGCCGCTACCAGCGCCGATGCCAGCGCGTCGGCCAGGAATGCGCCGAGCCGCTGGCCGGTCGTCGACAGCGATCCCGGGCCCGCTTCGGGCAGACCGAGCCGCTGCCCCCGGTAGGCCTGTGGTGACGCGGCAGAGGTCACGACCGGCGGCGCACCGTGCGCTGCAGGTTTCGCATCTTGGCGCCTTGGGGGAGCGGGCCCTGCGGCATCGGCGCGCGCGTCGCCCCCAGAGCCGAGAGCCGCTTCTCCAACGCGGCGACCTCACCCTTCGAGAGGTTGGCCGGCAACTTGACCAGCCACCGCTGCAGCTTGCCGAGGCGCAGGTCGCCCTCGCCGGTGCCGACGATGACGTCGTAGATGGGGGTGTCGCCGACGATGCGGGCGACCTTCTTCTTCTCCTGCGCGATCAGCCCGCGCACTCGGTGCTGGGCTCCCTCACCGACGAGCACGACGCCGGGCCGACCGACCAGGCGGTGCACGACGTCGAGCTGCGTGGTGCCGGCGACGCCCTGCGTGACCCGCCAGTCGCCGCGCAGTTGTTGCTGAACCAGCCAACCGGCCGCACCCGGCTGCCCCTCGGCCTGGCTGTACATCGCCGTCTGCGCCCGGCGACTGAAAACCAGCATGCCGACGAGGACGAAACCGAGGACGGCGATCGGGATCGGGAACCAGGTGTTGCCGGTCAGGAAGTAGAAGGCCAGATACAGCACGGCCGCCGCGAGCGCCCCGCCGCCGAGGGCGTAGGGCAGGAACTTGGGGTCGTTCCGGCGGGTGAGAGTGAACGCCTGCAGCAGGTTGCGCCAGGTTTCCCGCCGCGACTGGCGCTTGGTGGCGCGGGCGGCGCGCTTGTCGGCACGGGTCGGCTTCGCCGACCCACTCGAGCTGCTCGTCGCGCCCCGTCTCGCCATGCAGCCAGGATAGTGACGCGGCCCGGCGGCCCCGCTCGCCCGTTTGACCCTAAAGACGTCTTGTGCGTTACCGATCCGTTATCCATACTCGGCACCACCCCGGTGCACGGCCCGCACCCGCGGGTTACGCGGCCCCGGAATCCACCGCCCCCGCCGTAGCGCTTGCCGCCTCGCGCGTCGCCCCCGTGACGCCCCGATGAGAGGTTCCCTCGTGCCCCCAGCCGTGCTGCGGTTCCTGGCGTACGCCCTGAGCGCGACCGTCCTGACCGTCCTGCCCGTCGTCGTCGCGTCGCCGGCGTCCGCCCGCTCGACCGGATACGTGGGCGGAGTCGACTACGCGTACCAGTCCTCGCCCACGCAGATGACGGTCAGCGGATGGGCGGTCGACGTGGCGCATCCGAACCAGGCCTTGGACGTGAACCTGCGGGTCGACGGCGGCTGGCGCCGCACGGTCACCACCAGCGTCTACCGCCCGGGCGTCAACGCCACCTACCACGCCGGCGGGAACCACGGCTTCGTGGCCACCCTGTCGTTCGTCGGCGGATGGGCGTCCGGCAGCTATTTCGGGCTGCGGTCGCCGATCGGAACCTATCTGGCCGGAAGCTGGATCATGACCCTGGGCCACCGAATCCTCCGGCACGCCGCGGAGTACGTCGGTGCGCCGTATCGGGACGGCGGCGCATCACCCAGTGGCTTCGACTGCTCCGGGTACACCGAGTACGTCTACCGTGCGGTGAACGCCGGCTCGCTGGTGCACAATGCGGACGGTCAGCGGCGGCAGATCCACTCGATTTCCGCCTCGGCGTTGCGTCCCGGCGACCTGATCTTCTACATGAGCGGCAGCTACAGCTACCACGTCGCCATCTACGCCGGTGGCGGCACCGGGCTATATCAGGGCGAGCAGTACGCCGCGGCCACGCCGTCGGAAGGCGTCGTGCACGAGCACATCTGGTCGCGGTCGATCCGCTTCGGAACGACCTGGCACTGGGCCTGAGGCAGCCCGCCGCGGTCAGCCTCGCGCGGCGACCGCCTGTCGGAACAGCCGTCCTGCGCGGTAGGACGAGCGGACCAACGGTCCGCTCATGACCCCCGCGAAGCCGATCTCCTCGGCCTCCTCGCGAAGCTCGACGAACTCGGCGGGCTGCACCCACCGGACCACCGGGTGATGGCGGGGCGACGGGCGCAGATACTGCGTGATCGTGACCAGGTCACAGCCGGCATCGCGCAGGTCCTGCAGCGCCTGGCTGATCTCCTGCCGCTGCTCACCCATGCCCAGGATGAGGTTCGACTTGGTGACCAGCCCGGCCTCGCGCGCGGCCCTCAGCACGCCGAGCGAGCGCTCGTAGCGGAAACCGGGCCGGATGGACCGGAAGATGCGCGGCACCGTCTCGATGTTGTGCGCGAACACCTCGGGGCGGGTCGCGAACACCTGCGCCAGCAGTTCGGGAACGGCGTTGAAGTCCGGCGCCAGCAGCTCGACGCCCGTTGCGGCGTTGAGCTCGTGGATCTGCCGCACCGTCTCGGCGTAGAGCCACGCTCCTCCGTCGACGAGGTCGTCGCGGGCGACGCCGGTCACCGTCGCGTACTTCAGGCCCATCGACCGCACACTCTCGGCCACCCGGCGCGGCTCGTCCCGGTCGAGGTCGGTCGGCTTGCCGGTGTCGATCTGGCAGAAGTCGCAGCGGCGGGTGCACTGGTCCCCGCCGATGAGGAACGTGGCCTCGCGGTCCTCCCAGCACTCGTAGATGTTCGGGCAGCCGGCCTCCTGGCACACGGTGTGCAGGTTCTCGCGCTGAACCAGCGCGCGCAGCTCGGTGTACTCCGGACCCATCCTCGCCCGCGTCTTGATCCAGTCGGGCTTGCGCTCGATCGGGACCGCGGCGTTGCGCGCCTCTACGCGCAGCATGCGGCGTCCGTCCGCGCCGACCGGGCGGATAGTTGTCACGTCTTCGACCTTACGCCCGGCGGCACCAGGCCCGAGGGCTCACGCGTTCGCCGGCTCGCGCACGAGCAGTCCGGGTAGGCGCTGCTCGACGAACGGCAGCACCTCCGGCACCGTCACGTCGCGACCCAGCTCGTTGCTCAGCGAGGTCACGCCGGCGTCGCTGATCCCGCACGGAACGATCCGGTCGAACCAGCTCAGGTCAGGATCGCAGTTCAGCGCGAAGCCGTGCAGGGTCACCCCCGCGGCCACCCGGATGCCGATTGCCGCGATCTTCCGGGCGGGGCCGCGGTCGTCGGCGGGCAGCCACACGCCGCTGCGTCCGTCCACCCGCCCTGCAGCCACCCCGAGGTCGGTGCAGACCTCGATCAGGACGCGCTCCATGCGCCGGACGTACGCCACTACGTCCAGAGGATCAGGGAGCCGAATGATCGGGTAGCCGACGAGCTGCCCCGGCCCGTGCCAGGTGATCTTGCCGCCGCGGTCGACGTCGATGACCGGGGTGCCGTCGATCGGCCGCTCGTGCGGCTCGGTGCGCTTGCCGGCGGTGTACACAGGCGGATGCTCGAGCAGCAGGACGGTATCGGGCTCGGATCCGGCGACGACGCCCGCGTGGATGCGGCGCTGGTCCGCCCACGCCTCCTGGTAGTCGACCGTCCCGGCCCGGCGCACCCGCAACTGCGTCACCTGTTCGACGGTACTTCAGGGTTGCTCTCGGGGACTTTCCCGATGCCTCGATGTCACCCTCGCTGGCTATGGTGGGCGCCGCGTCGACCTTCGGGGGAATTCCATGACCAGACTCGCGACCGAGGATCCCAGTCCGCCGCCGGTGCCGGCTCCGCGACGGCGGCCACGTACCGCATTGCTGATCGGCGGGCTCGGCATCGTCTTCCTGCTCATCGGGCTGGCAGGAGGGTCATTCCAGGCCAAGCTCTCCGACGTTCAGAAGAACGACAATTCAGCCTTCCTGCCGTCCTCGGCCGACTCGACCAAGGTCGCGAATGCCGCCGAGTCGTTCACCAGTGTGCAGACGATCCCGGGGTTCGTCGTGTACCAGCGGCCGACAGGCCTGACGCCGGCGGACAAGAAGGCGATCGCCGCCGACGCCGCCGCATTCCGCACCGTCGCAGGAGTGGCCGCCGATCAGGTCGGCCGACCCCAGTTCAGCCGCGACGGCACGATCGCCAGCGTCGCCGTTCCGCTGGTCGGCAAGAACGGCAGTCGCAGCGTCGAGGGCCCGGAACTGGTCAACTCGGAGAAAGGGGTGCTCGCCGAGGCCCGCGCGGGCGCGCCCGCCGGCCTAGAGGTCCACAGCGCGGGCGCCGGTGGCATCCTGGTTGCCTTCATCGACTCGTTCAGCGGCATCGACGGAACCCTGCTCATCTCCGCGGGCATCGTCGTCGTCGTCATCCTGCTGTTCGTCTACCGAAGCCCGGTGCTGTGGTTCTTTCCGCTGTTCAGCGCGGTCGTCGCACTAGGCGCCGCGTCGTTGGTGATCTATCCGTTGGCGAAGCACGGCACCATCACGCTCAACGGCCAGAGCCAAGGAATCCTGTCCGTTCTGGTGATCGGCGCAGGCACCGACTATGCGCTTCTGCTGGTCAGCCGGTACCGGGAGGAACTGCACGACTTCGACAACCGGTTGCAGGCGATGATCGCTGCGTGGAGGGGCGCGGCCCCACCGATCGCCGCGTCCGCGGTCACCGTCGTCCTGGGATTGCTCTGCCTCACGCTGGCCGACCTGAACTCCACCGCCGGACTCGGCCCGGTCTGCGCGATCGGCATCGGCTGCACCGTGACCGTGATGCTGACCGTGCTGCCGACGCTGCTGGTGATCAGCGGCCGGTGGATCTTCTGGCCGAAGCGTCCGCGGGTCGACCACCAGACCGATATCGCCGCGCACGGCGCATGGGCCCGTTTCGCGCAGGCCATCGCCCGGCACAGCCGGCGCAGCTGGGCCATCAGCGGCATCGTCCTTCTGGCCTGTGTCGCGGCCATCACCGGGCTGAAGACCGACGGCCTGTCCACGCTGCAGAGCTTCACCAACAAGCCCGATGCCGTCGTCGGTCAGCATCTGTACGACCGCGCCTTCCCGTCTGCGCGGGGCGCGGGGGCCCCGGCGGACATCCTGGTAGACGCTCCTCAGGCCGGAGCGGTCCTCGCCGCGGTCCGGCAGGTGCCGGGCGTCGTCGCGTCGCAGGTCTGCGTGCAGGTCGACTACGCCAAGGTCGCCAAGCTGCTGAAGCAGACGCCGGCGTCGCGGCCGACTGCGAGTGCCGGCCTGGGCTGCCCGCCGCCGGCGCTTCAGGTCGCGCCGCAGCACGGCAAATTGCTGCTCAACGCGACCCTCGGCGACAGTTACGACAGCCCGGCCGCGTACGACACCGTCCGGCGGATCCGGGCCGCCGTCGCGGCGATACCCGCCGCGCATGCGCTGGTGGGCGGCAGCTCGGCGACCAACCTCGACGTGCAGGACGCGTCGCGGCACGACCGCGACCTGATCATCCCGGTGGTCCTTGCGGTGATCCTCGTGGTGTTGGCGATGGTGCTGCGCGCGCTGGTCGCCCCCGTCCTGCTCATCGCGACCGTGGTGCTGTCGTTCGCAGCGTCGCTCGGAGTCAGCGCACTGGTGTTCAACCATCTGTTCCACTTCGCCAACGCCGATCCCGCCTTCCCGCTGTTCGCCTTCGTGTTCCTGGTGGCCCTGGGCATCGACTACAACATCTTCTTGATGACCCGTGTCCGGGAGGAGACGCTCGAGCACGGAACGCGAACGGGGATCGTCCGCGGATTGGCGGTGACCGGCGGCGTGATCACGTCAGCCGGCGTGGTGCTCGCAGCCACCTTCGTCGTTCTGGGCGTGCTGCCGCTCGTCTTCCTGGCCGAGGTGGGGTTCACGGTCGCGTTCGGCGTGCTGCTCGACACCATCGTCGTCCGGTCGATCCTGGTACCGGCGTTGAGTTACGACCTCGGC
>JAICIE010000149.1 GCA_025924515.1 Jatrophihabitans sp.
CCGGCAGATCAGCGAACTCGAGACCATGCTGGCCGACCGTTTTGAGCAACACCCGGACGCCGACATCTACCTCTCCCAGCCAGGACTCGGTGATGTGCTCGGCGCCCGGGTGCTCGGCGAGTTCGGGGACGACCCCGACCGCTACGCCACCGCCAAGTCTCGCAAGAACTACGCCGGCACGTCGCCGCTTACCGTCGCATCCGGCCGAAAACGGGCGGTACTTGCCCGGCAAATCCGAAACCGCCGCTTCTACGACGCCGTCGACCAGTGGGCGTTCTGCGCACTGTCAGCCAGCCCCGGCGCCCGGACCTTCTACGACCAACGCCGCGCTGCCGGCGACCTGCACCACCAAGCGCTCCGCGCCCTCGGCAACCGACTCGTCGGCATCCTCCACGGCTGCCTGCATCACCGCACCCGCTACGACGAACACACCGCCTGGGCACACCGAAACCCACGCCAACACGCGGCTGCTTGACAGCTTCGGAACCTGGGATGTCTGACCGGCCGCGACCACCCAAGTGGGAACCGCCGTCCGGATCCTCCACCGATGGTGCGCCTGACGGTCGGGAACAGAACCGGCTCGGCCAGGCCGTCGGGGAGCTTGTCAGGGACTCGCATCCGGATTGAACGCATTCCAAGGCTGGGCGGAGGCTCGGCACCTCCGCAGCCTGGGGTCATAGCTGCCGTCCCAACAGCGCGGGGCACAACCTTCGCCCAGCTCGCCTCGGTCACGGCTCGTAAGCGGACCGGTCTGACAGGGCCGGACCGCTTACGGTCGATGTGAGATCTCTCCGCGCGAAACGGGTGGACCCGGGCGGGGGCTCCTCGTCGAACGTGTCGGGTTCGGACGTCGACAAGCTGTTCGACTGGGGGTCGGACGAGCGCGAGCAGTCCGCGCGCAGCACACGGCCCAAGATCGGCCTCGCTGCGGTCCGTTCACGACGGCTGCTCAAGCGGGTCGCGGCCGTCGACGGTGCCGCGGTAGGACAGCACCGCGAAACGGGCGAACAGCTCCTCGGCGTACCAGCCGACTTCGCGGGTGCGGCGGACGACGTCGCGGTGCGCCGGACGGCCGTAGGCGTACTCGCGCAGCGCCGCGGCGTCGCGCCAGACGCTGAAGGTGCCCTGGACACCGATCGGGGCCTCCCCCATTGCCAGCGCAAGGCATAGGCCTGACCGGTGACCGAGGTCGGCGGCAGGCACCGCAACGGCCCGCCAGAACCGCAGCGCCTTGACCGGGACGAGTCGGGCCCGGGTCACGGCCGCCACCGGGCCGTCCCAGCTGTCGGGGCCGGTCTCGAACGGCTGGCGCCGCGACCAGCTCCCGTGTGCGGTGAGCGGACGCAAGGTGGCCGTCCATGACTCCTCGGACCGGCGCTGCCAGGCGGCCAAGGTCATGGACTGCCGAGCGGCTTCCGCGGCGGTGGCATCAGCCCACGCGGTCAGAATCATCCACCGGGTCAGGTCGGCGCCGCGGCTATCGAAGGACGGCGCGGTGCCGAGGATCTTGACGAACCGGGCACCGGGAAGACTCCGCAGCGCACGCCGGTCTTGCGCAACGGCCAGCAACGCGGCGGGGATGAAACGGCGCCGGACACGCCAGATGTCGGCGGTCACGACCGTCCCCATCCCGCCCACTCGCACAGCCTAAGCCGACCTCAGTGTCAGCCATCGTCGAATCCCTTTCGGGTCAGCAAGACTCGAGGTCGGGGCACGATCTCTCACACAGCGCAACTGAGACGCCCGCCCATTCGACAGGGACCAGCAAGCGCCCGCGCATAGTCGGCAACTTGCCACCCTCGGTTACGGCGTAGCGGCCGACTCGATCAGCAGAACCGATCTCTGGAGATCTCGACCAGTAGCGAGGGCACACCACTTGGCCGTTGACAGGTCACGCCAAAGCCTGTTTATCGGCAGCGGCACGAACGGGCAACGATCGTTCAGCTTTGCAAGTCCTGCCGACCGGCAGCCAAGAATTTCGAAAGATCCTTCCTCTCCTGATCGATGGCCTTCAGCAATGCTTTCGCTGCGCCAGGATCCGGACTAACGCCCGAAATGTGAGCGTCGCTGCCGGAGATACAAAGGTTGATCATAATTTTGAATTTAGACCAAATGTTCCACGCCACACTTGACGCTTCCGAGGAGCCAACGAAGTCGACCGCAGACGCGTCCGTGACCATGACATTGCGTACCTCGTCTGTCGCCGTCTGCAGTTTGGCGATGTCGGATTGAGTGGCGGAGAAGCTCGGCTGCGAAATACGAAGCTGGCAACGTATGAAGAAGGTCCGTTTCGTCGCCTCGTCGCCGGCGAATCGTGAATACGCCGCCTGTTCCTGCGTCCGCAGGAACTCGGCGCGCGCTTGCATGGCCTGGCTGCTGACCTGCACTCTGGTCGTGTAATACGAGGAAGCGGCCGCGATGATGCCGCCGAGGACGATGCCGACCAAGCCGATTGCGGCACCCGCCAACGCGACCCTCCAGGTCAGACGGCGATCCTTTTCTGGCTCGCTCAGAGCGTTTACCGGAGTGCTGTCCGGGCCCGTCATGCCGCGAATATTAGCACTGCTCAATGGGGTGTTTTGTCCAATCTGCCTCGAGGCACAAAATGACGTTTTTGACCTGGCAACGACGCCATATTCGCGGTGTTGGTTCCCGGCCAGCGGCCGGTGGCGAGGCGGCCGCTGGCCTGGCACGCGCACCGGGTGCTGGCGGTGCTGAAGTCGGCCCTGAACTGGGTCGTGCACTTGCGTTGACGCATGACCTTCTTCCTGGAGACTGATGGCGCAGGACAAATGGGTTGTCAGGCTGGGGTGCTGTGAGCTGATTGGGCCGGCGCAGATGCGTCCGAGGAGCTCGAGGCGGGTCGCATGTTTTCCGTGCAGGTCGGCCTGCAGCTCTTGCACGCCGAACAGGACGCGTAGGACGATGTGCACCCCCGTCGGTACGGGGCGGAGCACGTCGTAGCTGAGGGTCACCCCGGTACCCGAGGCGCCGGGTCGAAGCTGGTATGCCCATTCCATTGTGCCGCCGCCCAGCTCGGTGCGGCTGAAGGCGAAGCGATGATTTGGCAGCACCGCAGTCACCACCGGACGGTTCGTCCACCGCAACCAGCGCCGCCGGTTCCGGGCCGCGAAGCGTGCTCCGGCGGACGCCGTGGTCCGCTCCGCCGAGCCAAGTGCACGCCGCAACTTCAGGGTTCCAGGGGCGTAGCGTCACGTCGGTCAAGGCGCCGTGCGCGCCAGAGGGGTCGGGCTCGCGGGCGGTCGGCGCCTCAGGCACCTTTTACTGAATTTCGTCGATACGCGGCGTAACGTCCGGCGAACGAGGCCACGCGAATAGAACTGTCAGAAGCGCAGGCACCACCTTCGACCATGAGAAGGTCGCGCGGCTCGACGCGTCCTGGGATGATCGGACGATGGAGCGAATCGCGCCGATCTTCGCTGTCCGCAACCTCGCCGCCGCGATGGAGTTCTATCAGCGTCTGGGATTTGCTGTCCGCGCGTACCACGGTGGCGGCTACGGCTTCGCCTCTTGGCACGGTGTCGAGATCCATCTCGGTGTCGTTCCGGACGAGGATCGCCGGAATGGCGCCGCCTACCTATTCGTTGACGACGCGGACGCCGTCGCCGCTGAGTGGAGCTCGGCGGGCGTAACACTGCACCCTCCACAGGACACGGAATGGGGACAGCACGAAGGGGCTATGGCCGACCCCGACGGCAATGTCATTCGCTTCGGCTCGCCGATCGGATAACGCCGGCCGTTACGCGCTCGGTAGCCGTCTGCGCGGCTTAGTGACGTGCGCCACGGTGAGCATACGAGACCCTGTGCAAAAGCGGTCACCGAGACGCATCGGTGACTAGCGGACGACGCCTGTTTCAGTGACTGAAGCGCCTGCCGCTGCAGGTGTTTCCGCGAGGTCTGGAACTATCTCGGGGTAGCCGCGTTGCCGCGCAGCACTCACCACGGCTCAAAGACTCCAATGAATCGACGCCGCCCCTACCGCTAAGCGCTCCGTGGTGAAGTCGGCTGCGGTAACCACGCAACACGTTGCCGACGGGGCGACGAGGTGGGGCGCTAATGGGCGACGTGGAACCGCCGACGGCGGTGGGTCGGATGCTCGATCTCGTCCAACACCGCGAGCGCGAGGTCGTCAGCCGAGATCTCGGATTTGCCGTCCGCGTCCTTTTTGAGCAGGACGTCGTCGCTGACGCGGTACTGCCCCGTCCGAGCGCTGGGCACCCAGGCGCCGAACTCGGCGGCCGGGCTGACGTAGAACCAGTCCAGGCTCTCAGAAGACGCCTGCAGCGTGTCGAGCTTGTGAATGCCGAGGGCGACCTCGGCCCGGACGTCGGGCGGCGGAGGTGCGATGTCCACAAGCCGCGGGCCGTTCGGCGAGACGAGCAGCGACGATGCCCCGCCGAGCACGCCCAGCCGAGCACCGGACTCTTGGGCCAGCGCGACCAGGTCGGTGAATACTTGCTCCACCTTGCCGGCCATATCACCGCGCGGTGACAGCGCCTCGAATACGACGTCGGCCTGGGCGACGGCCCGTCCCAGAACCTCGTGGTCGAGCACAGATCCGGTCACATAGGTGACACCGGGTACCGGCTCTCCCGGCGCCGTGCGACTTACGGCGGTCACCTCGTGCCCGCGCCGTGCCGCTTCGCGAACCACGGCGCTCCCACCGTAACCCGTGCCACCGAGGACGGAAATTCGTGCCATGTCCGCGCTCCTTCAACTCGCCGTCACAACGCCAGATACCAATCCCGGTCTGAGGCCGACTATTCCGCCGCGCCAGCAGGGCGTCGTCCATCTGTAAGAGTTGCGCCTGGCCATCGCTGTGTTGCCTGAAAGCGCGTGCGGGTCGCGGCAGCAGCTGCGTCCCGGTCCCGAACTGTCGCGGACCGGGCCGCCGCTGCGGGAGCACATCAAGCCGCGAGGGTTCGACCCGATCACCTCATCGACGACGGCGTCATTCGTCCGCACCCACATCTACCTAGGCATGGCTGCGGCGATGACGCAGCTCGGCCCGCGCCTGTTCCTGGCAGACGCCGTCGGCGGCATCGACGTCCGCGGCGCGCACTACCGGATCCTGCCGGTTCGATGCCGAGCCGGGTCAACACCCTCGCTACAGGGATCGCGTCTGGTTCGCCCTGTTTGACCTCGACCGTTCGACAGGTCTGGCATCCGGAGCGCCGGTACGTCAGGACCGGGCGCGCTGATCCCGGCCGCGCTTGCTGGCCCCGCGGGTCAGCTGCCGCCCACCCCGGCCATGGTGAGAAGAACGAGGACGAGGGTGGTGGCTGCCAGTAAACCGTGGGCAATCACGACCAGGACAGGGAAGTGGCGTTCGGCGGGGCCGGTCAATGCGGTTCGTTGCTCGGTCATCGTTCGTCCGCCTGCCGCCCGATTGGTCGTCGCGGCTGGGGTGCTGCTGCCGGTACGGCCGGCTCGGTATGTCGGGATCCAGCGGGCGAGCATGGTGAAGCCGAGCAGCGCGACGATCAGCAGCAGGCCGAACGCTGTCCACCCGACCCCGTCGCTGCCGACTGCGACGTACACGATCCACAGGACCAAGCCGGTGGCGGCGAGCAGGAAGTGGCCGAATATCAGGGGTGCCGGAAACCTGCTGCCGGGGCCGTCTCGCCGTGCTCCTCCCTTGGCGATCCACGTGCCGAGTAGGACGAATCCGCCGCCTGCGGTGACGATCCATGCGATGAGTGCCGCTATGTCCATTTCGACCTCGCTTGTGCTGGAGTTGTTGGCCTTGGCCAGCGCGTCACGGCTGGCCGGTTGTGCTGGGGGTCGAGAGTCCCGAGGCCGGACGGTGGCCGTAACCCTCGGCCTGCGTTGTCTCGTCGGCCACACGAACCCCGTACCGGTACGCGAGCTTGCCGCCGAGGAACCCGGACACGCCGAGCAAGGCCAGGCTGATCAGTGCGAGCGCGAGCGGCCCGGCGGCCACCGACCCACCGTCGGCGTAGCTGCCGCGCCGCCACAGGAAGTTGCCGATGTAGGCGGCGGTCACCGTGAGATTCAGGGTCATGTGGACCAGACCGATCCGAAAAGCCGGCGTTCCATTGGGGATGGCCAATAGGTCCAGGAACCCGATGGACGCCGCGGCCAGCGCGCCGAGCACGCCGATGGCGATGAGCCACTCGGCGCCGCGGGTCAGGAACCCGGGGCTGCCGTCAATGTGCGAGGCGATGTCGAACACGGATACACACACCCACGCCCCGATCGGCACCGTGACGAGGATCGGGTGGAAGGGGTGTCCGTACGGTCCCGCGAGCGCCGGACTGACCGGACGCTTGGCGTCTTTCATCGCCATCCGGGCCTCCTCGACTTTCGCCCATAAGCATTAGTCTTTTCCGTGCGGACGTCAAGCCCTGCCTCCTAGACTCCGCAAACGGCCTACGGCCGCTGGCGTTATGGTGAACCGGTGAGTCGCGATGTCGCCGGCGGCGCGGCCGCCATCGACAAGCCGAGAGCGGCCGACGTGGACCCGATCCGCGCGGTCGCCGCGCTCGACGACCCCTCCCGCCGGGCGCTGTACAAATTCGTCCGCTCTTCGACCGACCCGGTCACGCGGGAGGCCGCGGCGCAACATCTCGGCATATCCCGCAAGCTGGCGGCGTTTCACCTCGACAAACTCGTCGACGCGGGGCTGCTCGTCACCGACGACGGCGCCCGCGTCCGCACGCGAACCTTGGGTCGCACCCCGAAGGGCTATCGACCCTCGCCGCTGCAGGTCGCGATCACCATCCCGCGGCGTAACTACCAGGAGCTCGCGGAGATCTTGATGGAGGCCGTTCTGTCGGCACGCGCCGATGAGGACGCCTCGGAGGCGGCCCTCCGCGCCGGCAATGCTGCCGGCGAGCGGGTAGGGGCCGAGCTGCGCACGCGAATGCGAGGCGGCCGGATTGGACCCGAGCGCGGCCTCACCTTCGCCGAGACCGCGCTGCGGGAACGCGGCTTCGAACCGACCCGGCCGTCGCCCGGCTGCGTCGCGCTGCGCAATTGTCCCTTCCACCCACTCGCCGACAAAGCCACCGAACTGGTCTGCGGACTAAACCACGAGTTCATCGTCGGCCTGCTGCGCGGGTTGGGAACCTCCGCGGTGCAGGCGCTTCTCGCGCCGTCTCCCGGACGCTGCTGCGTCGTCTTGCGTGCCTAGCGACAGCCATCGGAGCAGTCCCGGTGGGGAACATCGCCAACCACCCCGGCGACGCGGGCGACCGTGCCCGAGGATCGAGCCGCCCGGCCCAGCGCCCACTGCCGGCGTGAACCGGCTGCAGCGCTGCTGCGTGGGACTAGAAAGTGTGGATGCGGCGGGCTGACTGGACTTGCACAACCCGCGCGGCATGCACTGCTCAGGGTCCCCAAATCGCGCGCGGGGTGACGGCATGCGCCCATACTGTCTGGTCATTCCGGCCGCGATGCTCCTCGGCTGGTTTACCTTCGGCCCACGCCGACGTGGCCGCCGAGGGATACGCGAGCATCGTGGTCAACTCGACCGCAGCGTACGAGGCGCACACTGTTTTGCGCCCTACCTTCCCGCGCTCGGGCGCCCGACCCGGCCGCCCTACCGAGGCTGATTGACGGACAATTACACGCGGGCCG
>JAICIE010000150.1 GCA_025924515.1 Jatrophihabitans sp.
ATCAGCGGCCGCGAGAGCAGGCCTCCGGTCTCGGGCGGAAGCACCACGACGACCGCCGGGAACTCCGACCCCTGCGCCCGGTGGACCGTGATCGCCCAGCCGTGCACCAGATCGGCGAGGGCCTTGCCCCGCACTCGAGCCCGCCCGGACGCGAACTCGACCACCACCGCGCCGTCATCCCCGGAGCTGAGGACGGTGCCGACCTCGCCGTTGGCGAACCCCACCGGCTCGGCCTCCGGATGGTTGGCGGTGGCGACTACCCGGTCGCCCGGGTCGAAGCGGCGCCCGCCTGTGCCGGGATTGAGGGCGGTCTTCAGGACGGCGTTGAGCGCCTGCGTCCCGGCCGCGCCACGGTGCACCGGCGTGACCACCTGCACCTGCTCCGCCGGAATGGACAGCGCCCTCGGGATGGAGTCGGTCACGAGCTGGAGCACCCGGTGCGCGGCCTCGGCCGAGCCGCGGGCCGGCACGACGACGACCTCCCGGGTCGGGTCGTCGACCGCCGGCAGATCGCCGTGGCGCACCGCGGTGGCGAGCGTCGCGATCGCGCCGCCCTCCGCCTGCCGATACAGCCTGGTCAGCTCGGTCACCGGCACCAGCCCCGAGTCGAGGATGTCGCCGAGCACCCGCCCCGGCCCGATCGACGGCAGCTGCGCCGCGTCGCCGACGAACAACAGATGCGTGCCGTCGGCACAGGCGGACAGCAGCGCGTCGGCGAGCTCGACGTCGAGCATGGAGGCCTCGTCGACCACGATCAGCCGCTCGTCGAGCGGCTCGTCCTCGCCGCGGGCGAACCTCCCGTCGAAACGCACCCCGTCCTCGCTCGATCGGGGCTGAGCGCCGAGCAGGCGGTGCAGCGTCGACGCGGGCGCATCGCACAGCTCCTCGAGACGTTTGGCGGCCCGGCCGGTGGGGGCGGCGAGCGCGACCGGGACCCCCGCCGCCTCGGCCAAGCGCACGACCGCGGCGACCGTGCGGCTCTTCCCGGTGCCCGGCCCGCCGGTGAGGACGGAGACCCCGTGGCGCAGCGCCGCGTCGACAGCGCTGCGCTGGGCCTCGTCGAGATCGGCGAGATCCGGCGGGCGCTTGCCGGAAATCGGCTCAGCGGTGGCCCGCAGCCGTGCGATGCCCTGCGCGATGCCGTCCTCCGCCTCGGCCAGGTGGAGCGGGGACAGCAGGATCGTCCCGTCCTCGGATTCCACCGTGACGACCCCGCCCGCGTCCACGGCAGCGGCCACGGCGGCGGCGGGGTCGCCGGCGGCAAATTCGCCGAGGGCGTCGACGACCGACTCCGCCGCTGTGACCGTGTGACCCTCCCGAGCCTGGCGGGCGAGCAGCCATGCGACCAGCGCGCGGGCCCGGCGCGGATCATCGCGCTGCACTCCCGGCAGCACCGAGCGAGCGACCCGGTCCGCTTCCGCCGGACCGACGGAGGGCAGCGTCAGCAGGCGCCACGGGTCGTCTCGGAGCAGCCGCGGCGCCGGCGGTCCCAGGGCGTCGACGATCCGGGCGGCCAGCCGGGCCTCCAGGCCGGCCGGCACCAGCAGTTCGCAGAGCTCGTACAGCGGCTGGGCCTGGATGAACCCGGACAGCAGCTTTCCCGCGCGGCCGGGACCGACCCGGGGCAGCTGCGCCAGCCGGTCCGTCGTGACGTCGGCCGGCGACCGGATGCCCGCCTCGGTCAGCGCGCCGGCCAGCGTGCGGCCCAATCCGGGCCACAGTCCGGCCGCGCAGAACGCGGCGAATACCGGATCGCTCAGCTGACGTCCTCGGGATAGCCGAGGACGGGCGCGGACACGTCGTCGAGCGCCTCGCGGATCTCGGGCGGCAGGTCGAGCGTCTCGCAGGCCAGCGCCGCGGTGAGCTGTCCGAGCGTCCGGGCGCCGAGGACGGGAGCGACCACGCCCGGGCGGTCACGCAGCCAGGAGAGCGCCACCGCCACCGGGGCGGAGGCCAGCCCGTCGGCCGCGGTCGCCACCGCCTCGACAATTCCGGCCGCGCCGGGGCGCTGTTCCAACGGCAACGGCCGTCCGGCGCCCGCGCCGCGGGAGTCGGCCGGGATCCCCGTGCGGTACTTACCGGTCAGCATTCCGCCGCCGAGCGGCGACCACGGGAAGATGCCGACCCCCAGCTCCGCGCACGCCGGCAGGACCTCCCGCTCCACGCCGCGGTCGAGAAGCGAATACCGCACCTGGTTGGCTATGAGAGGCGCGCGTCCGGGAACCGCCCGTTGCCAGGTCGCAGCGCGCGCGAGCCGCCACCCGCAGTAGTTCGAGACGCCGGCGTAGCGGACCTTGCCCGACGCCAGCGCAGCGTCGAGCGCCCCCAGGGTTTCGTCGAACGGAACCGAGTCGTCGACGGTGTGCACGTACCACAGGTCGACGTAGTCGACCCCGAGACGCCGCAGCGACTCGTCCAGCTGGCCGAGCAGCGCGCCGCGCGACGCGTCGACCAGCCGGTCCTCCGGCGTGCGGGTGATACCGGCCTTCGTCGCCAGCACCAATTCCGAGCGGGGCACCACATCGGCCATCAGGGATCCGAGCAGTCGCTCGGTCTCCCCGTAGCCGTAGGAGTGCGCCGTGTCGATCAACGTGCCGCCCGCATCGCGGAAGGCGACCAACTGCGCGGCCGCCTCGTCGACGTCGGTCTCGACCCCCCACGTCATCGTGCCGAGCGCCAGCGAACTCACCCGCAGCCCGCTGCGGCCCACCGTGCGCTGTTTCACGCCTGAACGCTACCGGGATCGCCGGCAGGACCGGCCCGTCGGTGCTCGCTATGGTTGCGCGGTGCGGCTGGGACTGAACTGCGGCTACTGGGGCGTCGGCACCGATTCCGACAACCTGGCGCTTGTTCAGGAGGCCGAACGACTCGGTTATTCGGTGGCGTGGGTTGCCGAGGCGTACGGAGCAGACGCCGTCACTGTCCTCACCTGGTGCGCTGCGCACACCAACCGCATTGACATCGGCAGCGCCATCCTGCAGATCCCGGGACGCACTCCGGCGATGACGGCGATGACCGCGGCGACCCTCGACAGCCTCTCCGGCGGACGCTTCCGGCTCGGGCTCGGCGTGAGCGGCCCGCAGGTTTCCGAAGGATGGCACGGGGTCCGCTTCGCCAAGCCACTGGCCCGGACCCGCGAGTACGTCGACATCGTGAAGCTCGCGCTGTCGCGGCGAAGGGTGCGTTACGACGGCGAGACCTACCGTCTGCCGCTGCCGGACGGCCCGGGGAAGGCCCTGCACCTGGCGGTTCACCCGGTGCGCCCGCACATCCCGCTCTATCTCGCCTCAGTCGGACCGAGGAACCTCGAGCTCACCGGCGAGATCGCCGACGGCTGGCTCGCGGTGTTCTTCTCGCCCGATTACGCCGAGGAGTTGCTCGGGCGCCTGCGCGCCGGGCGCGACCGCGCCGGCAAATCATTAGACGATTTCGACGTCGTGCCGACCGTTCCGATCGTCGTCGGCGACGACCCGGCCGACTGCGCAGAACCGGTTCGCAACTACGCGGCGCTCTACGTCGGCGGGATGGGCAGTCGCGAGCACAACTTCTACAACGCGCTCGCCGTGCGGATGGGATTCGCCGAGCAAGCCGAGGACGTGCAGCGCCGCTATCTCGCCAAGGACTATACCGGTGCCGCCGCTGCCGTTCCGGCGCAATTCGTCGACGGAACTTCCTTGCTGGGACCGCCGGGGCGCATCGCCGAGCGGATGGCCCGCTTCGCCAAGGCGGGCGTCACCACCTTGTCGGTGTCGCCGTTCGGCAGGACATTGGACGAAAAGCTGCGCTCGCTCACGGTGGCGCTCCAGGCGCTGGAAGATTCCGGCGCCGCCGGATGACCTTCGTCCAGGCTCTCGTCCTCGGCGTTGTCCAGCGATTGACCGGATTCCTGCCGGTCTCCGCGGCGCACCCGCGCATCGTTCCGGCGCTGGCCGGCTGGCATTTCTACGGCGGCACGACCAACGACCCCGGCTCCGCGTTCAGTGATCAGATCACCACCGGCGCACGCGGTTCGTGGGCTGACCTTCTCGGCCGCGGCGAGGACGACCGCATGGTCTTGCTCGCGACCGACGACCTCGGCCCGGCGAAGTAGATGTCGACCGTCCTGCTGCTCCGCCACGGCCTGACCGCCATGACCGGTCCGGTCCTCGCCGGACGCACCGCCGGCGTGCACCTGGACGAGCGAGGACGGGCCCAGGCCGGCGCCGCCGCCGAACGGATCGCGGCCCTGCCGATCACGACGGTCGTCTCCAGCCCGCTGGAGCGTTGCCTGGAGACGGCCGAAGCGGTCCTCGTCGGGCTGCGCGGCGCCGGCCGCGAGCCCGAACTCAAGATCGACGAGCGGATCATCGAGTGCGGCTACGGCGATTGGACCGGCAGGCCGTTGAAGGAGCTGGCCAAGGACCCGACGTGGAAGGTCGTGCAGGCCCAGCCCTCGGCGGCCCGCTTCCCGAACGGTGAAGGCCTGGCCGACGTATCGGCTCGGGCGGTCGCGGCGATCCGCGAGTGGGACGCCGCGCTCGGCGCGGACGCGATCTGGGTCGCCTGCAGCCACGGCGACGTCATCAAGGCGGTGCTCGCCGACGCGCTGGGGCTGCACCTCGACTCGTTCCAGCGCATCGTCGTCGACCCCTCCTCCGTCTCCGTCGTGCGCTACACCGACACCAGGCCGTTCGTCCTGCGCACCAATGACATAGGCGGGGACCTGGGCGCGTTCGCACCGCCCAAGCGCCGGCGGCGCCGAGCGGACGGCGACGCGACGGTGGGCGGCGGAGCGGGCTCGGGAACCGTCTGATCTCCGTAGAATCGACAATCACCATGCCCCGCCAGTTGCACTTTTTCGAACGCCCCAGCCGGTTCGTCGCCGGAACCGTCGGTACACCGGGGGAGCGGACGTTCTATTTGCAAGCCACCGACGGCACCCGGACGATCTCGGTCGCGCTGGAGAAACAGCAGGTCGCGGTGCTCGCCGACCGCCTCGAACAGCTGCTCGACGAAATCGTGTCGCGCACCGGCACGGCACTGCCCGCCGCGGCGCCGGACAACGACGCGCTGGAGCAGCCGGTCGACGAAGAGTTCCGGGTCAGCGCCATGGGCCTGGCCTGGGACGGCGACGCCGGTCTCATCATCATCGAGGCGCAGGCGCCGGCCGAGGACAGCGAAACCGCCGAGGCCACCCTGCTGGAGGACGTCGAGGACGGTCCCGACGCGTTGCGGGTGCGGATCGAGCCGACCCGCGCGCGGGCCTTCGTCGAGCGGGCCCGCCGGGTCATCTCCGCCGGGCGCCCGCCGTGCCCGCTCTGCGGGAACCCGCTCGACCCGGCCGGGCACGTGTGCCCGCGGCAGAACGGCTACCACCGCGGTGTCACGCTGAATCCGTGACGTCCGAGGAGCTGACGCCCGCCCTGGAGCTCCCCGAGGACGAGGCGCTGGACCTGCTGTCGCGCGGTGAGCTGAGCATCGAAGGACGGCTGCTGTCGGCTTCCAACGCGACGCTGTACTGCGCGGTCACGTGCGACGGCGTCGCGGCGGCGTGCGTCTACAAGCCGGTCGCGGGGGAGCGGCCGCTGTGGGACTTCCCGGACGGCACCCTCGCCGAACGGGAGGTCGCCGCCTACGAGGTGTCGGCCGCGTCCGGCTGGGACATCGTCCCGCCGACCGTGTACCGGGTCGGGCCGGCCGGGCCGGGCATGGTGCAGCTGTGGATCGCCGAGGACGAGAGCGTCGACGTCGTCCGGCTGATCCGCCGCGCCGACTCGCCGGCACTGCGGCGCGTCTCCGTCTTCGACGCGGTGATCAACAACGCCGACCGCAAGGGCGGGCATCTGCTGCCGAGCTCCGGCGGGCGCGTCTACGGCGTCGACCACGGCGTCAGCTTCCACGCCGAGGACAAGCTGCGCACCGTGCTCTGGCAGTGGGCGGGCAAGGCGCTGCCGTCGGACGCGGTCGAGACGCTTCGGGTGCTGCGTCGTGGCCTCGACGGCTCGCTCGGCGAGCGCCTCGGCGAGCTGATCACACAGCGGGAGCTGCGGCGCACCCGCGCGCGGGTCGACCGGCTGCTGGCCCGTGGACGGCACCCGGAGCCCAGCGACGACTGGCCGGCCATCCCGTGGCCGCCGATGTAGCCGCTCCGTCCTCGGCGAAGAGCGCTCGATAGGTTGACTCGCATGGATGCCTGGCCCGCATGCGACGTTCCGCTGCTGCCGGCACCCGAGGGGGAGCGGCGGCCTCGGCTGAAGCTGCACGACACCGCCTCCGGCGAGGTCCGTGAGATCGCCGTCGATGAAACCGCGCGGATGTACGTCTGCGGCATCACCCCGTACGACGCCACCCATCTCGGCCACGCCGCCACGTACGTCGCCTTCGACCTGGTGCAGCGGGTGTGGCGCGACCAGGGCATCGACGTGCATTACGTGCAGAACGTCACCGACGTCGACGACCCGCTGCTCGAACGCGCGGCGCACACCGGCGAGAGCTGGGTGATTCTCGCTCAGCGCGAGATCGACCTGTTCCGCGACGACATGGCGGCCCTTCGGGTGCTCCCGCCAACCGGGTACGTCGGCGCGGTCGAGGCCGTGCCGGAGATCACCGACGCGATCCAGCGGCTGCTGGAGGAGGACATCGCTTATCCCGTCGGTGACGACCTGTACTTCGACGTCACCGCCACCGGACGCTTCGGCGACGTGTCGCACGTCGAGCGGGCCGAGATGATGGAGTTGTCCGCCGCGCGCGGCGGCGACCCCCAAACCGCCGGGAAGCGCGACCCGCTGGACTCGCTGCTGTGGCGGGGACAGCGGCACGGCGAGCCGTACTGGGACACCCCTGTCGGCCGCGGACGCCCGGGCTGGCACGTCGAATGCGCGGTGATCGCGCTGAACCGGCTGGGCGTGGACTTCGACCTGCAGGGCGGCGGGTCCGACCTCGTCTTCCCGCATCACGAGCACAGCGCCGCGACCGCCGAGGCGCTCACCGGGAAGCACCCGTTCGCGAAGAACTACGTGCACGCCGGGATGATCGGGCTCGACGGCGAGAAGATGTCCAAATCGCGGGGCAACCTCGTTCTCGTCTCGAAGCTGCGCGCGGCGGGGGTCGACCCGATGGCGATCCGGCTCGCGCTGCTCGACGGCCACTACCGGGCCGACCGCGAATGGACCGGCGGGCGGTTGGGCAAGGCCGAGGCGCGGTTGGCCCGATGGCGCGCGGCGGCCGCGCAGGAGACGGGTCCGGACGGCGCCGCCCTGCTGGCGAGGCTGCGGGAGCGGCTCGCGGACGACCTCGACACGCCGGGCGCCCTGGCGCTCGCCGACGAGTGGGCGCAGGCGGCGCTGTCGAGCGGAGAGGACGCGGACGCGCCCAAGCTGTTCCGCACCGCGGTAGACGCTCTGCTCGGCGTGGCGCTGTAGGAACCTCGTCGCCGACCGCGCCGACCCGTGGTTCCCGGCCGCGAACCTCTCAGAGAGCGGCCTTCGCCCTTCGCACCCCGACCGCCACGACAGCGTCCTGCTTCGGCAGCTTGCTCGCGTCGCTGCTGGACAGCCCGACGAACGCCATGCTGACGACCG
>JAICIE010000151.1 GCA_025924515.1 Jatrophihabitans sp.
ATATGGATCGACGAGGTGGATTACCGATATCACTGATTGAAACGCGGTTGCCGCTACCGGAAATAGCGGGGGACGGGCCTGCGATCGATGGAAGCTTGCCAGCCCAGGCTCGAAAGACTCCGTAAGGCCCGGGGGTTGCGTCGATAGCATCCAAAATCCTCGTGAGCGCGCATCAGCCAGTCGTCTGCATGCGACAGGCGGAATTCTGCCATGAAGAGCAGCTCACCGCCTTCTGTGTACAACCGGCCTCGCCCAGCGTATCGTTAACTGCTCAGAATGCCCTTAAGCGGTCTGAACTTCGAGGTGGAGATTCTTATGTGGACCGTTCTCTTCCTGGCGATCATCGGCGTTCTTACCGTCATACTCTGGTGGTTCGGCAGGAAGGCCGGCAAAATAGAAGATGACTGCTCCGGCCTATTCGACGGAAGAACCCGAGAGCCGTATGGATCAAAGTGGCTTTCTATCCTGCGCGGCCGCGATTAGCGTCACACTCTGACACGTTGGACGGGCGTCGGGCACGGCCAGCGTTGCCGCGCTGCACGAGTACCTCACCCGCGCTGTCCACGGCCCTACCCGAGAGTGGCGCGGGTGCTCGACGGGTTCGAAGTCACCCGCCTTGGCCTCGCCTCAGTCGACGACGTCCAGACCGGCAGAACCTGGATCGCCGCCAAGACCCTGTGCCGGCTGTTCGAACCGCCTCATCCGATCGACCGGTCCACCCTCTCGAACACCGGGCTATCCGCTCGAGCAGACATCGTGCGGTAGGTCAGGGTTGAGCGTGGCGCGGTCTGCTCAGCAGCCCGCGGCCGCCGTGCAGGACCCGGAGCTTGGGCGTGGCCCCAGGAAGGGCCGACGTCAGCGCGTCGACCGGACCGACCCCGTCGAGGGCCGCTTGGAGCACCGTCCGCGTGCCCATGAGGACGTCCCGGGTGACCGCAACCTGCCGGGCCAGCTCGATCGGGTTCTCGTCGCGCTCCAGGAGCCGCAGTTGCAGCTCGACCAAGCGCGCGGCGACGAAATACAGCCCGAGGGCTTCGTCCGGGGTCGGCACAGCGGCCGCAGGGCGAAGCGGCTGCTCCGCGCTGTCGAGGGAAGTGTTCAGGCGCTCGAGGAGCGCCAACAGTTCGGCCGGGTTCGGCTCCGCCTCAGCCGCCATTGCTCTCCCTGCGGGCATCCGGGCTCGGGCGGTGTGGTGTCGCCGCCTGTTGCACTACCAGTTCCACAGCATGGTAAACGGCAACCACACGGTAAGTAAAATGTGTCGACCGCGACGTCAGACCTTGTTCGAACTAAGATCCCGCAATTTGCGGAGTATCCGGACAAATCCGGACGACATCAGCGTCGGCCGGCGCCAAACAGCTGGCCCAGCGGCGAGCGAGTGCGCGAAGCGTCCGCGGACTGGCTCGACGACGGCTCTGTGCCGGTGGTGCGGACCCGGGCCGTCCCGGGACGCTCACCGCTGAAGCTCGGAACTTCGCGATCGTCGCCGCCGCCGCCGGCGGAAAATGAGGCGAGCAGCGCGTCCAGAGCGCGACCGGAGGACTCGAGCGCGCTGACTGAGGACGACAGGGTCTCGGCCAGGACGCCCAACTCCGTCCTGACCCCGAGAAGGATGTTGGCGGCGGATTCAAGCAGCTCCCGAGCGCGCGCCCGCTCGGCATCGGTCGCGGCCTGCTCGTCGGCACGGGCCGCGTCGCGCATCCGCTGTCCCTCAGCCCGCGCCGCTGCCACGCGCTGCTCAGCGACCGTCTGGGCCTCGGCCAGGGTGCGCTCGGCTTCAAGCGCGGCCTCCTGCGCCAGCTGCTCAGCGTCGGCGCGTCCGCGGCCGCGGATCAGCTGTGCGTCGCGCCGGGCCTGGGCCAGGATCGCGTCAGCGGTCGCGCGCGCCTCGTCGTGAATGCGCCTGGCCGTGTCCCGTGCCTGCTGCACGTCAGGTTCCACCACGGCCGTCGCGGCCGCGTCCTCAGTTGACAGTGCCGCGGTCGGGGAGGCGACGCCCAGCTGTTGCTCAGGAAGCGATTCGAGCTCCCCCTGCTTCACGGCCGGGTACTCCAGTCGCCCCAGCAGGTCCTCGACGTGCGAGAGGGCGCGACGCAGTAGGTCAGCAGGGGGCTCCGTAGGTTCGGCCTGCTGCCATCCACCCTGGTTCTCAGGGCCATTCCCCATGTGCTGTGATCCCCCAGGTCGACGACTCGACCGTTTCGGCCTTCCGGGCTCCATCTTGGCTCTTACCCAGCTGACGTCTTGTTCACAAACTGTAAACCAAGAAAGGTTCTTCGCGCAGGCGTGACGACCGGGGGTCGGCGGAATCGCTTGCGCGAGGACGCGGCGCGGTCGCCGTCGCGCGGACGTCGCCCGCAGTTAACGGGATGAGCGATGCCAACGGATCACTAGACTCGGCCCACGTGGCGTCGGTGCGCAAGATCCGGGTCGTCGGCGATCCGGTCCTGCACTCGCCGGCCCGTCCGGTGACGTCCTTCGACGACGAACTCGCCGAGCTGATCGAGGACATGTTCGCCACGCTGGCCGTCGCCGAAGGGGTCGGCCTCGCGGCGCCGCAGATCGGGATCGACCTGGCCGTGTTCGTCTACGACTGTCCGGACGAGTCGGGCGTCCGGCAGGTCGGCCACGTCGTCAACCCGGCGATCGAGACGAGCGGCACCGTGGAGGCTTCCGAGGAGGGCTGTCTGTCCGTGCCCGGTCCGTTCCACGAGTTGACCCGGTCCACGGCCGCGGCCGTCCGCGGTGTCGACCGGACCGGCGCGCCGGTCGAGGTCGCCGGCACCGGCTACTTCGCGCGGTGCCTGCAGCACGAAACCGATCACCTGCGCGGCGTCCTCTACGTCGACTACCTCCCGCGCAATCGCCGGCGCAGGGTGCTGCGGGACATGACCCCGTTCGACTGGAACGCGCCCGTCCTGCCCAGGTCAGGCGGCGAGCAACTCGGCGATCTGCACCGCGTTGAGCGCGGCCCCCTTGCGTAGGTTGTCGTTGCTGACGAACAGCGCCAGCCCGTTCGGACCGTCCTGCCGGATCCGGCCGACGTAGGACGGGTCGCGGCCGGCCGCCTCGAGCGGCGTCGGCACCTCGCTCAACTCCACGCCGGGCGCGATCCGCAGCAACTCCGTAGCCTCCGCGACCGACAGCGGCCGCCGGAACTCCGCGTTGATCGACAGGGAATGGCCCGTGAAGACCGGCACCCGGACGCACGTTCCGGACACCCGAAGATCAGGAATGCCGAGGATCTTCCGGGATTCGCTGCGCAGCTTCTTCTCCTCGTCGGTCTCGAACGATCCGTCGTCGACGACCGACCCCGCGAGCGGCAGGACGTTGAACGCGATCGGACGGGCGAACTTCTGCGGCTGCGGCAGCGGGACCGCCGAACCGTCGTGGGTCAGTTCTGCGGCCCGGTCGACACCCTGGTGCAGCTGCTTGTCGAGTTCGTCGACGCCGGCCAGCCCTGCACCCGAGACGGCCTGGTAGGTGGACGCGATCAGCCGGACGAGCCCTGCCGCATCGTGCAGCGGCTTGAGCACCGGCATCGCGGCCATCGTGGTGCAGTTCGGGTTCGCGATGATCCCCTTGGGCGCGTTGAACGCCTCGGCGCCGTTGACCTCCGACACGACGAGGGGCACGTCGGGATCCATGCGCCACGCCGAGGAGTTGTCGATCACCGTCACTCCAGCGGCTGCGAACTTCGGAGCGAGCTCCTTCGAGGTCGCGCCACCGGCGGAGAACAGCGCGATGTCGAGACCCGCAGGGTCGGCGACCGCCGCGTCCTCGATGCGCACGTCAACGCCCTCCCACGGCAGGGTCCGGCCGGCCGAGCGCGCGGATGCGAAAAAGCGGATCTCGTCGAGCGGGAACGATCGTTCCGCGAGCAGCCGGCGCATCACCCCGCCGACCTGGCCGGTCGCCCCGACAACGCCAACTCTCATCGTCCGGTGCCTCCGTAAACCACGGCTTCTTCCTCGGAAGAGCCGAGCTCGAACGCGTCGTGCACCACCCGGACCGCGACATCCAGGTCGATGTCCCGACAAATGACAGAGATCCTGATCTCTGATGTCGAGATCATCTCAACGTTGACGCCGGCGTCGGCCAGCGCCGCGAAGAAGCGTGCCGAGACACCCGGGTGTGAGCGCATCCCCGCACCCACCAGCGACAGCTTGCCGATGTGGTCGTCGTACAGGATGTCAAGAAAGCCGACGCGGTCCTGCACCTTGCGCAGCGCCGCCACCGCGGTCGGACCGTCGGTCGCGGGCAGCGTGAACGACACGTCGGTGCGTCCGCTGCCGCCCGTCGAGATGTTCTGCACGATCATGTCGATGTTGATCTCGGCGTCGGCCAGTTCGCGGAAGATCGCGGCGGCCTCGCCGGGCTTGTCGGGGACCCCGACCACGGTCACCTTGACCTCGCTGCGGTCGTGCGCGACGCCGCTGATTATCGCCTGCTCCACGGAAACGTCCTCCATCGATCCAGTGACGGTCGTGCCGGGCTTGGTCGAGAAGGACGACCGCACGTGGATCGGGACGCCGTAGCGGCGGCCGTACTCCACGCTGCGCAGGTGCAGGATCTTCGCCCCGCACGCCGCGAGCTCCAGCATCTCCTCGTAGGTGACGGTGCCGAGCCGCCGCGCGTTGGGCACGATGCGCGGATCGGCCGTGAAGACCCCGTCGACATCGGTGTAGATCTCGCAGACGTCGGCCTTCAACGCCGCCGCGATCGCGACGGCGGTGGTGTCCGAGCCGCCGCGGCCGAGCGTGGTGATGTCCATGGTCTCCTTCGAGAAACCCTGGAACCCCGCCACGATCGCGATGTTTCCTTCGGCGACCGAGTTCTCCACCCGTCCTGGCGTGATGTTGACGATCCGCGCCTTGCCGTGCACCGAGGTCGTCAGCACACCCGCCTGCGAGCCGGTGAACGACTCGGCCTTGTAGCCCAGCGAGTTGATCGCCATGGCGAGCAGCGCCATGGAGATGCGCTCCCCCGCGGTCAGCAACATGTCGAACTCGCGCCCGGCGGGCACCGGGACGATCCGTTCGGCCAGATCGATCAGGTCGTCGGTCGTGTCACCCATAGCAGAGACGACGACCACGACGTCGTGGCCCTCGCGCTTGGTGGCCACGATCCGCTCGGCCACCCGTTTGATCCGCTCGGCGTCCGCGACGGACGACCCGCCGTACTTCTGCACGACGAGTCCCACCGGGTCAGCCCTTCTCCAGCGCGTCGGTTTGTCCCGATCAGGGTACCGGGCGCGCAGGAACGGCTTACCCGACGACGAACGAGGACGGGGACCCGCTCACAACGCCGACGCGAACGCACCCTCGAGGATGTCGAGCCCTTCGCTGAGCAGGTCCTCGCCGATGACGAGCGGCGGCAGGAAACGGAGCACGTTGCCGTAGGTGCCGGCGGTGAGGGTGACCAGTCCCTGCTGGTGGCAGGCCGCGGCGACCGCTGCCATCGCCGTGGGGTTCGGGGTCAGCGTGCCGGGCTCGACCAACTCGACGGCGAGCATGGCGCCCCGTCCGCGCACGTCGCCGATGACGTCGTGTTTCGCGGCCAGCGCGTCGAGCCGCGGCCGCATCACCGCCTCGATCCGCCGGGCCCGCTGCTCCAGCCGCTCCGCGCGCATCGTTTCGATCGCCCCGAGCGCCGCCGCGCACGCGACCGGGTTGCCGCCGTAGGTGCCGCCCAGCCCGCCGCCGTGCACGGCGTCCATCAGCTCCGCCCGTCCGGTGACCGCCGCGAGCGGCAACCCACCGGCGATCCCCTTCGCCGTGGTGATCAGGTCGGGCACCACGCCCTCGTGCTCGCACGCGAACCAGTCGCCGGTGCGGCAGAACCCCGACTGGATCTCGTCGGCGATGAAGACGATCCCGTGTTCGGCGCACCACGACGCCACCGACCGCAGGAAGCCCGGCGCGGGCACGATGAACCCGCCCTCGCCCTGGATCGGCTCCACGATCACCGCGGCCACGTTCGATTCGCCGACCTGCGTGTGCACCTGCGACACGAAGGTGTCGAACGCTTCCTCGGCGCACCGCTCCGGACCGGTCGGCCACCGGAACGGATACGCCATCGGCACCCGGTAGATCTCGGTGGCGAACGGCCCGAACCGGTGCTTGTAGGGCATGTTCTTGGCGGTCAGCGCCATCGTCAGGTTGGTCCGGCCGTGGTACGCGTGGTCGAACGCCACAACGGCCTGCCGACCGGTCGCGTGCCGCGCGATCTTCACCGCGTTCTCGACGGCTTCCGCCCCCGAGTTGAACAGCGCCGAGCGCTTCTCGTGGGTGCCCGGCGTCAGTTCGTTGAGCTGCTCGGCCACTGCCACGTACTCCTCGTACGGCGTCACCATGAAGCAGGTGTGGGTGAAATCGGCGACCTGCTCCTGCACCGCCGACACCACCCGCGGCGCCGCGTTGCCGACGCTCACGACGGCGATCCCCGAGCCGAAGTCGATGAGCCGGTTGCCGTCGACGTCCTCGAGAATGCCGCCGCCCGCCCGGGTCACGTAGACCGGCAGCGTCGTCCCCACACCCGACGACACCGCGGCCAGCTTGCGCGCCTGCAAGTCGCGCGAGCGCGGGCCCGGGATCTCGGTCTTGAGCAGTCGGTGCTGCGGGACGGTCACATTCGCCTCCAACGACTAGTACGGGCTGCCGGCGGCGTCGGTGAGGCGTTGCGCCAGCCATCCCGAAACGACCGCGATCATTACGGGGACGGCGGCCACGACCCTCACGATAGGCGCCTGGTCAGGCCGCGGAGGCTGCCGAAGATCCACCGCGACAGGATGTGACACGCCGGCCCGGCGTCGACGCCGAGGTCGACTGTGCCGCGTCGCCACCACGTTCGCCATCCGCTCAGCCTTCATCGATGACGGCGAGCACGTCACCCTCCTGCACGCCGTCGCCGGCGGCGACCGCGACCTCACGCACCGTCCCGGCGACCTCCGCGAGCACGGGGATCTCCATCTTCATCGACTCGAGGATGACCAGGGTGTCCGTCGGGCCGACGCGATCACCCTCGGCGACCAGCACGCTGCCGACGTTGGCCACCATTTCCGCGGACACGACGTGACTCATGGCCGACAGGCTATTCAGACCTCGATGTTGTGCATCACGTGCTTGATTCGGGTGTAGTCCTCCAGCCCGTAGACCGACAGGTCCTTGCCGTACCCGGAGTGCTTGAACCCGCCGTGCGGCATCTCGGCGACGAGCGGGATGTGCGTGTTGACCCAGACGCAGCCGAAGTCGAGCCGCTTCGAGACGCGCATGGCGCGACCGTGGTCCTTGGTCCACACCGAGGACGCCAAGCCGTACTCGACGTCATTGGCCCACCGCACGGCTTCGTCCTCGTCGGTGAACGACTGCACCGTGATCACGGGCCCGAAGATCTCCTCGTGGCTGAGCTCGTCCTCCTCTGTCAGGCCGGCGACGACGGTCGGCTGCCAGAAGTAGCCGCGCTGACCTTGGCGAGCGCCGCCGGCCAGCACCTGTGCGTGGTCGGGGACCTTGTCCAGGAAGTTGCCGACGCGCTG
>JAICIE010000152.1 GCA_025924515.1 Jatrophihabitans sp.
CACGACCCGTTCCTGACCGTCGACTTGCAGACCGAGGCGCCGGTGCCCTACGTAAAGGTCCTGCGGACCCACGTTCTCGATGCCGGGCACTGGGTCATGCGGGAACAGCCGGCGCTCGTCGCGCAACACCTGCGCGAGTTCGCCGAATCCGTCGGCTGATCACCCCCCGCGCCGGGTCACCACCGCGTCCTGGTCAGCACCGCTCCTGATCACCACCGCGCGACCGCCTCGGCCACCAGGTCTCCGAACAGGTGCTCGTACTCGGCTGACTCCAGGCCGCGCCGCCGGAACCAGCTGCACAGGTTCTCGCAGTCGCGCTGCAGGTACCAGGGTCCCTGCGGGTTGACGACGACATCCACGATCTGCGGCAGATCGATGAGGACGATCCGTCCTTCGTTCACCAGGACGTTGTAGGCGGACAGGTCCCCGTGGGCGAAGCCGAGCCGGGCCAGCGTGCGCATCGCCTCGACGCACTGGTCGAACAGGCCGGGCAGCTCGCCGGCTGACGGACGCAGCTGCGCCAGGCGGGGCGCCGCAGCCCCGTCCTCGCTGCCGATGAACTCCAGCAGCACCTCGGTGCCGTGCTGCTGGATCGGATAGGGCACCGGCGCTCCGGCGGACCACAGCGTCGACAGCGCGGCGAACTCGGCGGTGGCCCACTGCGCGGCCAGCAGGTCGCGGCCGTACTCGGTGCGGCGGGCCATCGCGCGGGTGTCGCGGGTGCGGCGGGTGCGGCGGCCGTCGGTATAGCCGGCGTCGCGATGGAACAGCCGATGGTCGCTGGTGCGGTAACGCTTGGCCGCCGCCAGCATCGACGGTCCCTGCGGCACCGCACGGTTGATCAAGTGGACATCGGCCTCCTTGCCGGTCTTGAGGACGCCGAGGTCGGTGTCGTGCGCCGCCAGTGCGGTGACGACCCAGGGCGGCCGCGGTTCGGGGCCGTGGGCAGCCACGTCCCAGGTGGAGTAGGTCTCGTCGTCGGTGTCGGCGGACGGGGAGGACAGCATCGCGGGTGCTCCTACGCGGGCGTTCGAGCGGTACGCCCGGCGCAGGAGCACCGAGCGTCAGAGGACGAGGACGGGCGGGAGGGCCGCCCTGGCGACGGTCGTCATCGGGCACCTCCCCGGCTCAGGCGTCCTCCACGGACGCGGCTGCTGTGCAGAGCAGCGTGCACCAGCCGCGCCGCGGGCGGCAACCGATTTTCTCGCGCGGATAGCCTTGCCGCGTGCTCCGGATGTCGACGCTGTTCCTGCGTACCCTGCGCGACGACCCGGCCGACGCCGAGGTGCCCAGCCACAAGCTGCTGGTCCGCGCCGGCTACGTCCGCCGGGTCGCTCCCGGGATCTACTCCTGGCTGCCGCTCGGGATGGCCGTCCTCGAAAACGTCGAGCGGATCGTGCGTGAGGAGATGAACGCGATCGGCTCGCAGGAGGTGCACTTCCCGGCGCTGATCCCGCGCGAGATCTTCCAGGAGAGCGGCCGCTGGGCCGACTACGGCGACGCGCTTTTCCGGCTGCGCGACCGCAAGGGCGCGGACTACCTGTTGGGTCCCACGCACGAGGAGCTCTTCACGCTTCTCGTCAAGGGTGAGTATTCCTCGTACAAGGACTATCCGCTGGCGCTGTACCAGATCCAGACCAAGTACCGCGACGAGGCGCGCCCGCGGGCCGGCATCCTGCGCGGTCGCGAGTTCATCATGAAGGATTCGTATTCCTTCGACCTCGACGACGACGGCCTGCGACGCTCCTACCAGGCCCATCGCGGCGCCTACGAGCGCATTTTCACCCGGCTCGGATTCGATTACCGGATCGTCTTCGCGGTGTCCGGTGCGATGGGCGGCTCCGCGTCCGAGGAATTCCTCGCACCGGCTCTCTCGGGTGAGGACACCTTCGTGCAGTGCACGAACTGCGACTACGCCGCGAACACCGAGGCCGTGGAGATCGCCGCGCCGGAGCCGACGGACCCGGCCGACCATCCCGCCGAACAGGTGCTGGACACGCCGGACACCCCGACGATCCAGACGCTCGTCGACCGGCTCAACAGCATGGCGCTCGGGCGCCACTTCACGGCCGCCGACACCTTGAAGAACCTCGTGCTGAAGATGCGTGCTCCCGGCGCCGATGATTGGGAACTCCTGATAATCGGGGTCCCTGGCGATCGGGAAGTAGATCTCAAGCGGATCGCCGGACAGCTCGACCCGGTACAGGTCGAGCAGGCCGGTCCGGAGGATCTGCAGCGCGAGCCCCGACTGGTGAAGGGCTACATCGGCCCTCAGCTCCTCGCCGACCTGAAGATTCGCTTCCTGGTCGACCCGCTCGTCACCGAGGGGAGCGCATGGGTCACCGGCGCCAACGAAGCCGGCAAGCACGCGGCGAATGTCGTCCGCGGCCGGGACTTCGCTCCGGACGGTGAGATCGGCGCGGTCGAGATCCGCGACGGCGACCGCTGCGCACGATGCGGCTCGCCCCTCGAGGTCGCACGCGGCATTGAGCTCGGGCACGTCTTCCAGCTGGGCCGCAAGTACGCCGACACTTTCGGCCTCACCGCGCTCGGCCAGGACGGCAAGCCGGTGACCGTGACGATGGGCTCCTACGGCGTGGGGGTGACGCGCGCGGTGGGCGCGCTGGCCGAGCAGACCTACGACGATCAGGGACTGTGTTGGCCCCGATCCGTCGCTCCCGCCGACGTCCACCTCGTCGCTACGGGAAAGGACGAAACGGTGTTCGCCGCCGCCGAGCGCCTGGCCGGCGAACTCGAGGAGTTCGGCGTCCGCGTGCTTCATGACGACCGGCGCGGTGTCTCGCCGGGTGTCAAGTTCAAGGACGCCGAGCTGATCGGGGTGCCGACCATCGTGATCGTCGGCAGGAACCTCGCCGACGGCGTCGTCGAGCTGCGCGACCGCAAGTCGGGCGATCGGCGCGACGTGCCGGTCGACGACGCGGCGGCCCAGATCCGTGCGGCGCTCGACGGCTGAGAGGGAGGGTCCGCTGCAGGGTCCAGCCCGGCAGGACGGCGGCGTGCCGGCCACTGTCCGCGCGACCGGCGCCGCCGGCGGTGAGGGTCCGGCGGCGCTCCCGGCCGCGATCGAGGACGGCTGGCGCACGGCCCTTGCGCCGGTCGCCGAGCACATCGCGGCGATGGGACGGTTCCTCCGCGCCGAGATCGGCGCGGGTCGCACCTACCTGCCGGCCGGGGAGCACATCCTGCGCGCCTTCACCCAGCCCTTCGCCGAGGTGCGGGTGCTGATCGTGGGCCAGGACCCGTACCCGACCCCGGGCCACCCGATCGGGCTGTCGTTCGCCGTCGACCGGCACGTGCGGCCCCTGCCGCGCAGCCTCGCCAACATCTATCGCGAGCTGCGCGCGGATCTCGGCGTCGCCGCGCCCGAGCACGGGGATCTGACCGCGTGGACGCGGGCGGGCGTCCTCCTGCTGAACCGCGTCCTCACGGTCGCTCCGGGCCAGCCCGGGTCGCACCGCGGGCGGGGGTGGGAGGCCGTCACGGAGCAGGCCATCCGGGCGCTCGCCGCCCGCGACACGCCGTTGGTCGCGATTCTGTGGGGACGCGACGCGCAGACGCTGCGGGGACTGCTCGGGCCGGTGCCGCGGATCGAGTCCGCGCATCCGAGCCCGCTGTCCGCGGATCGCGGATTCTTCGGATCGCGGCCGTTCAGCCGGGCCAACGCGCTGCTCGCCGGGCAGGGTGGGGACCCCGTCGACTGGGCGCTGGACTGACCCGCGGCGCGACCCTGGGCGCCGGCGGGTCCGATCGGAGTCCGGGTCCGTGCCGCCGGTGCGCGTCGTCGGCTCCGGACGGGTCGCCGGTCGGTCCGTGCCCGGTTTGCCGGTCGGTCCGTGCCCGGTTTGCCGGTCGGTCCGTGCCCGGTTTGCCGGTCGGGTCCCTGCCCGGTTTGCATTCGCGATCGGGCCTGGCGAACGCGGCAAACCGGGGCGCCACCGGTTTGCCGGATGCAAACCGACCTGGCAGGGGCACGTCGGGGGGTGGGTCCGTTTGCTCGGGCGTCCGGTTTGTCGCTGGTTGCGGGCCCGACCTCGGCGTGTCGCGGCCGCGAAGCACCGTTTCGAGCGACAAACGACCGCGGGCCGTGACGCACCCGAGCCAGACGGCCGCACGCCGTGACGCGCCGGGGCAAGCCGCTGTGGCCAACTCACGGCGGGTCGCCGGTCGGGTCGGTGGCCCCGGTTTGCATTCGCGATCGGGCCTGGCGAAGGCGGCAAACCGGGGCGCCACCCGTTTGCCGGATGCAAACCGACCTGGCAGGGGCACGCCGGGGGTGGGGTCCGGTTGCTCGGGCGTCCGGTTTGCTGATTGCGGGCCCGACCTCGGCGTGTCGCGGCCGCACAGCACCGTTCCGAGCGACAAACGGGCGGGTGGCGGCGACACCCCCGTGGAGGCGGTGATCAGCGCCGCACCGCGGACCAGCCGGGTTGTCGGTGCGGGTCATTACCCTGGCCTCGGAGTACCCGCTGCCCTCCCGGGCGTTGTCCCTAGGTAAGTCCCGAACCGTGTGAAAGAAGAGGCGTGAGCGACCGTCTGATCGTCCGTGGCGCCCGTGAGCACAACCTCAAGGACGTCAACCTCGAACTGCCCCGCGACGCCATGGTCGTGTTCACCGGACTGTCCGGGTCGGGCAAGTCCAGCCTCGCCTTCGACACCATCTTCGCGGAGGGGCAGCGGCGCTACGTGGAGTCGCTCTCGGCGTACGCGCGGCAGTTCCTCGGGCAGATGGACAAGCCCGACGTCGACTTCATCGAAGGCTTGTCCCCGGCCGTCTCGATCGACCAGAAGTCGACCAGCAAGAACCCGCGCTCGACCGTCGGCACGATCACCGAGGTCTATGACTACCTGCGCCTGCTGTACGCCCGCATCGGCAAGCCGCACTGCCCGATCTGTGGCGAGCCGATCACCAAGCAGACGCCTCAGCAGATCGTCGACCGCGTCCTGGAGATGCCTGAGGGCACCCGCTTCCAGGTCCTCGCGCCGGTGATCCGCGAGCGCAAGGGCGAGTACGTCGACCTGTTCGCCGACCTGCAGAGCAAGGGATTCGCCCGGGTGCGGGTCGACGGCGTCGTACACCCGCTCACCGAATCGCCCACGTTGAAGAAGCAGGAGAAGCACACCATCGAAGCGGTCGTCGACCGCCTCACCGCGAAAGCGAGCAGCAAGCAGCGCATCACCGACTCCGTCGAGACGGCGCTGGGCCTGGCCGGTGGCCTCGTGGTCCTCGACTTCGTCGATCTGTCTGAGGACGATGCGCACCGGGAGCGGCGCTTCTCCGAGCGGCTCGCCTGCCCGAACGACCATCCGCTGGCGATCGACGAGCTCGAACCGCGCTCGTTCTCCTTCAACTCGCCGTTCGGCGCCTGCCCAGAGTGCACCGGCCTCGGCACCCGCAAGGAGGTCGACCCGGAGCTGCTGGTTCCCGACCCGTCCGCCACCATCCGCGACGGCGCAATCGCGCCGTGGGCCGCGGGGCAGACCTCGGAGTACTTCCTGCGGCTGCTGCAGGGCCTCGCCGACCAGGTCGGCTTCGACCTCGACGCGGCCTGGGAGCGGCTGCCCGCCCGGGCTCAGAAGGCCGTCCTCCATGGCACCGGCGAACAGGTACACGTCAGCTACCGCAACCGCTACGGCCGCGACCGGTCCTACTACGCCAACTACGAGGGCGTGGTGCCGTGGATCGAGCGGCGTTACGCGGAGACCGACAGCGACTACTCGCGCGAGAAGTACGAGGGGTACATGCGCGAGGTCCCGTGCCCGGCGTGCAACGGCACCCGGCTGAAGCCGGAGATCCTCGCGGTGACGGTGGCCGGGCACTCGATCGCGGAGTTGGCCGCTCTGTCGATCGGTGACGCGGCGAGCTGCCTGCGCGAGCTGGAGCTCACCGACCGCGAGCGGCTGATCGGCGAACGCGTGCTCAAGGAGATCCACGCCCGGCTCGGGTTCCTCGTCGATGTGGGCCTGCACTACCTGTCGCTCGACCGCGCGGCCGCGACGCTCGCCGGCGGTGAGGCGCAACGGATTCGCCTCGCGACCCAGATCGGGTCCGGGCTGGTCGGGGTGCTCTACGTCCTCGACGAGCCGTCGATCGGGCTGCACCAGCGTGACAACCACCGGCTGATCGAGACGCTGCTGCGGCTGAAGAAGCTCGGCAACACGCTGATCGTCGTCGAGCACGACGAGGACACCATCCGGACCGCCGACTGGGTGGTCGACATCGGCCCGTTCGCCGGTGAGCACGGCGGGCGGATCGTGGTGAGCGGCACCGTCGACGAGCTGATGCGGTCCGATGAGTCGATCACCGGCGCCTACCTGTCCGGGCGCCGGCGCATCGAGGTGCCGGCGTTGCGGCGCCCGCCGCAGCGGGGCCGGGAACTCGTCGTCGAGGGCGCCCGCGAACACAACCTGAAGAACGTCGACGTTCGGTTCCCGCTCGGATGCTTCATCGCGGTCACCGGCGTGAGCGGGTCGGGGAAGTCCACGCTCGTCAACGACATCCTCTACACATCACTGGCGAACAAGATCAACGGAGCGAAGCTGCCGCCGGGCCGGCACAAGCGGGTGCGCGGGATCGACCAACTGGACAAGGTCGTCGGCGTGGACCAGTCCCCGATCGGCCGCACGCCGCGGTCCAATCCGGCCACGTACACCGGCGTCTTCGACCACATCCGCAGGCTGTTCAGCGAGACGACCGAAGCGAAGATTCGCGGCTACCAGCAGGGCCGGTTCTCGTTCAACGTCAAGGGCGGTCGCTGCGAAGCCTGCTCCGGAGACGGCACCATCAAGATCGAGATGAACTTCCTGCCGGACGTCTATGTCCCCTGCGAGGTCTGCAAGGGGGCGCGCTACAACCGCGAGACGCTCGAGGTGCACTACAAGGGGAAGACGATCGCGGACGTCCTCGAGATGCCGATCGAGGAGGCTGCCGAGTTCTTCAAGCCGATCAGCAAGATTGCCCGGCACCTCGAGACGCTCGTCGATGTCGGGCTCGGCTACGTTCGGCTCGGGCAGCCGGCGCCCACGTTGTCCGGCGGGGAGGCGCAGCGGGTCAAACTCGCATCCGAACTGCAGAAGCGCTCGACCGGGCGCACCATTTACGTGCTCGACGAGCCGACAACGGGGCTGCACTTCGAGGACGTGTCCAAGTTGCTGGGGGTGCTGCACTCGCTCGTCGACAAGGGCAACACGGTCATCGTCATCGAGCACAACCTCGACGTCATCAAGACGGCCGATTGGATCATCGACATGGGACCGGAGGGCGGATCGGGCGGCGGCACGGTGGTGGCCGAAGGGACCCCGGAAGAGATCGCCGAACAGGAGCAGTCCCACACCGGTCGGTACCTGCGGCCGCTGGTAGCCCGCGACAACGTCCGGCCGATCGGCCGATCCGGGCGGGGGCGGCCCAAGCGGGCGGTCGCGGCGGCCCGCTGAGCGCGGCGGAGCGCGCCGCGAGG
>JAICIE010000153.1 GCA_025924515.1 Jatrophihabitans sp.
GCACCGGCGCCCCGTCGGGGTCCTGCAGCGCCGAGATGGGCAGCCCGCGCGGGTCGAGCGACGGGTAATGCTCCAGCTGCCAGCCGTCGGCGGAGAGCGACTGCCGAAAGTAGCCGGCGCCGTACAGCAACCCCACGCCGATGATCGGCACGCCCAGGTCGCTGGCGGCCTTCAGATGGTCGCCGGCGAGGATGCCCAGCCCGCCCGAGTACTGCGGCAGGGTCTCGGTGATCCCGAACTCGGGAGAGAAGTAGGCGATGCAGTCCGGCAGTGCCCCGCCGACCTGACCCGGGCCGGACAGCCCGGCGCCGGAGGCCTGCTGGTTCTGGTACCAGCGCGGCTGCGTGAGGTAGTCGGTCAGGTCGTCGTAGACGTCGTTGAGCCGGCGGAGGAAGCGCCGGTCGCGGGCCAGCGCGGTGAGCCGCTCCGCGCTCACCTCACCGAGCATCCGGTTCGGGTCGTGACCGCAGCTGTCCCACAGGTCCGGGTCGACGGCCTGCAGCAGGTCGAGCGAGTCCGGGTGCCACGACCAGCGGAGGTTGGCGACGATCTCGCTCAACCTGCCCAGCTGCTCCGGGAATGCCGCCCGGACGGTGAGCCGTCGAAGTGCCTTCACAGGCGCGCAGGTTATCAGCGGCGAAAGGGCTTACGGGAATCGAGCCATCCCGGTGACAGCGCCGCGCAGCCGGCCGGGCGCCGTGGGTACGGTGAGGGCCGTGGTCGGACGATTCGGAATCAGCGACGTCTCCCCCGTCGTCGGATCGACGCAGCTGCCGGAACATTCGGCTCGCGCCGTCGTCGGCGAGCACCTTCCGGTGAGCGCGGTCGTGTTCCGCGAGGGGCACGACGCGGTCGCTGCCAGCGTCATCGTGCGCGACCCGGCCGGCAGCAAGCGTCCGGCGCAGCGGATGGTGCCCGGAGCACCCGGAACCGACCGCTGGCACGCCGACGTCCGCTATGACCTCGAAGGCCTGTGGACCTTCGCGATCGAGGCGTGGAGCGACCCGATGGCCACCTGGCAGCACGCGGTGACCGTCAAGATCGAGGCCGGCCAGGGCAGCGAGGAGCTCGCCAACGACCTCGAGGAGGGTGCCGTCCTGTTCGAGCGGCTGGCCCGCATCCTGCCGAAGGACGAGCGTGCCCGCGCCACCGCCGCCGCGACAGCGCTGCGCGACCACAGCCTCGATCTCTCGCACCGCGTCGGCCCGGCCCTCGATGGCTACCTGCAGCAACTCGCCTATGAGAACCCGGTCCGCGACATGGTGACGACCTCGCCGCGCTACCCCGTGTGGGTGGATCGGCCCCGCGCCCTGTTCGGGTCCTGGTACGAGTTCTTCCCCCGCTCCATCGGCGCCCAACTCGCGGGCGACCCCACGGCGCCCGCCAAGCCGGCCCGGCACGGCACGCTGAAGGACGCCGCCGAGCATCTCGACTACGTCGCCTCGCTCGGATTCGACGTCGTGTACCTGCCGCCCGTCCATCCGGTCGGCGAGGTGAACCGGAAGGGCGCCAACAACACCCTGGTCGCGAACCCGTGGGACGTCGGTTCCCCGTGGGCCATCGGGAGCAAGGACGGCGGCCACGACACCGTCAACCCGCTGCTCGGGACGATGGCCGACTTCGAGGCGTTCGTGCGCCGCGCGCGGGAACTCAATATGGAGGTGGCCCTCGACTTCGCGCTGCAGGCGGCGCCCGACCATCCCTGGGTGAGCCGGCACCCCGAGTGGTTCACCACCAAGCCCGACGGGACGATCGCCTACGCGGAGAACCCGCCGAAGAAGTACCAGGACATCTATCCGCTCAACTTCGACAACGACCCGAAGGGTCTCTACGCCGAGTGCCTGCGGGTGCTGCAGGTGTGGATCGACGCGGGCGTGCGGATCTTCCGGGTCGACAACCCGCACACCAAACCGATCAACTTCTGGCAGTGGCTTATCGCGGAGGTCAAGAAGAAGCATCCGGACGTGCTGTTCCTCGCCGAGGCATTCACCCGTCCGGCGATGATGCACGAGCTCGCCAAGGTCGGATTCACGCAGAGCTACACCTACTTCACCTGGCGCAACACCAAGACCGAGATCGAGACGTACGCGCAGCAGCTCGTCGAGAGCGCGCACTACATGCGTCCGAACTTCTTCGTCAACACGCCGGACATCCTGAACGGATACCTGGTGCACGGCGGGCCGCCGGCCTTCGCCATCCGCGCCGTCCTCGCCGCGACGCTGTCGCCGACGTGGGGCGTCTACTCGGGATACGAGCTGTACGAACACCTCAACCTGCGGCCCGGCAGCGAGGAGTACCTCGACTCGGAGAAGTTCCAGCTCCGTCCCCGGGATTACGCCGGCGCGCTGGCCGACGGACGCTCACTGGCGCCGCTGCTCCGGCGACTCAACGACATCCGCCGCGCGCACCCGGCGCTGCAGCAGTTGGCGAACCTGCGCATCCACTCGGCGGACAACCCCGACATCACCGTGTTCAGCAAGCGCGACGAGTCCAGCGGCGACACCGTCCTGGTGGTCTGCACGGTTAATCCGCGTGATGTGGGAGAGGCCACGACGGCGCTCGATCTGCCCGCGCTCGGCCTTGACTGGCAGGACGGTTTCACCGCCGTCGACCTGCTGTCCGGCGCGGAGTACCAGTGGAGCCAGTACAACTACGTGCGGCTGGACCCACACTGGCAGACCGCGCACATCTTCGAGGTTCGTCCGCACCGCTGACCGGTGCCCATCCCCCGCCCCGGCTCCCGCTAGGAACAGCTCGTGACCGTGTCGTCTGTCTCCGCCGAGATGACATCCGCGCCGAACGTCGTGGCGCCGCGCGACCCGCTCTGGTTCAAGCGCGCGGTCTTCTACGAGGTTCTGGTGCGCGGCTTCGCCGACTCGAACGGCGACGGTACCGGCGACCTGCGCGGGCTGGCCGGCAAGCTCGACTACCTCCAATGGCTCGGCGTCGACTGCGTCTGGCTGCCGCCGTTCTATCCCTCGCCGTTGCGCGACGGGGGCTATGACGTCAGTGACTACTGCGGGGTGCTTCCGGAGTTCGGAACGGTGGAGGACTTCAAGTACTTCCTCGACGAGGCCCACGCCCGCGGGATCCGCGTGATCATCGACTTCGTCATGAACCACACGTCCGATCAACACCCCTGGTTCCAAGCGAGCAGGGCGGATCCGGACGGTCCCTACGGCGACTTCTACATGTGGTCCGACACCGACGACAAGTATCCCGAGGCGCGGATCATATTCGTCGACACGGAGTCGTCGAACTGGGCGTTCGACCCGGTGCGGAAGCAGTACTACTGGCACCGCTTCTTCAGTCACCAGCCCGACCTGAACTTCGACAACCCGGCGGTCCAACAAGCGATCCTCGACTCCCTGCGGTTCTGGCTCGATCTCGGGATCGACGGCTTTCGGCTCGACGCCGTCCCCTACCTCTACATCCGCGAGGGAACCAACGGCGAGAACCTGCCGGAAACGCACGAATTCCTCAAAAGACTCCGCAAGGAGGTCGACCGGGACTATCCGGACCGCGTCCTGCTTTGCGAGGCCAATCAATGGCCCGACGACGTGGTCGAGTATTTCGGCGACCCGTCGACGGGTGGCGACGAGTGCCACATGGCGTTCCACTTCCCGGTGATGCCACGCCTGTTCATGGCCGTGCGGCGGGAATCCCGCTATCCGATCTCCGAGATCATGGAGCGCACTCCGAAGATTCCGACGAGCTGCCAGTGGGGAATCTTCCTGCGTAACCACGACGAGCTGACGCTCGAGATGGTCACGGACGAAGAGCGCGACTACATGTGGGCCGAGTACGCGAAGGACCCGCGTATGAAAGCGAATATCGGCATTCGCCGGAGGCTGGCGCCCCTCCTCGACGACGACCTCAACCGGATCGAGCTGTTCACCGCCCTGCTGCTCTCCCTGCCCGGCTCACCCGTCCTTTATTACGGCGACGAGATCGGCATGGGCGACAACATCTGGCTCGGCGACCGCGACGGGGTCCGCACGCCGATGCAGTGGACGCCGGACCGCAACGCAGGTTTTTCCACCTGCGACCCCGGGCGGCTCTACCTGCCGGTCAACATGGACTCGATCTACGGCTACCAGGTCACGAACGTCGAGTCGCAGATGCGCAACACGTCGTCCTCACTTCACTGGACCCGCCGAATGATTCAATTGCGCAAAGCCAATCCCGCTTTCGGACTCGGTACGTTCTCCGACCTCGGGGGTAGTAACCCGTCCGTGCTCAGCTTCGTGCGGGAATTCGGCGACGACATCGTCCTGTGCGTCAACAACCTGTCACGTTTCCCGCAACCGGTGGAGCTCGACCTCCGCCATTTCGAGGGGGCAGCCCCGATTGAACTGCTCGGCGGGGCGCAATTCCCGAAAATCGGGGAACTGCCTTATCTGCTCACCATCGCCGGGCACGGCTTCTACTGGCTGCGCATCCCGAAGATGTCGCAGACCACGACCGAGCCCTCCGCGATGGAGACATATCCCGAGGTCGAGCACGACACGGTGCTCACTCCGGTCGACGACCTGCTCACCGCCGACGACGAGCAGTTGCTGTCAGCAGCGCCGGAGGCGCTCGCGTGATCTCCAACCACGACCTCCAAGAACTCGTACAGCGCTGGCTCCCGCACCAGCGCTGGTTCGCCGGCAAGGGTCGGCGCGGGACGGTCGCCCTGCGGCCGCTGGCGCCGATGGGCAGCGCGGCCACGCTGTGGATCGCCGAGGTCGTCTACGCGGGCGGTGACCGCGAGTGGTACCTCCTGCCCCTGTCCGAGCACGGCGACCCGGTATCCAGCCTCGAACACGTCCTGCTCGGAACGGCGGCGTCCGAGGACGGCGAGCCCCGCTACATCTATGACGCGCTGCACGACAAGGACGTCACGCCGCAGTGGTTGATCGGCATCCGCGACCCGGCGGATCGCCCGCCGCTGCGGTTCCAGCGGCTCGGCGAGGTCGAGGACATCCCGGTCGACGAGCCGAGCCTCGTCCTCACCGGCGAACAGTCGAACACGTCGCTGAAATACGGGGACATCGCGATTCTCAAGGTATTCCGGCGGCTGCAGCCCGGGACGAACCCGGACGTCGAGATCGGCGCGGCGCTGTCCGCCCGCGGCGCCCGCCACGTGCCGCGCCTGCTCGGTGCGGTGACCGCGGATCTCGACGGTGAGCCGTACGCGATCGCCATGCTGCAGGAGTACATGACCACCGCGACCGACGGCTGGGAGCTGGCGAAGACGAGCGTCCGGGACCTGTTCGCGGAGGCGGATCTGCACGCGGAGGAAGCGGGCGGCGACTTCGCCGGAGAGGCACAGCGTCTCGGCGCCGCGGTCGCCGAGGTGCACGCCGACCTCGCCGACGCCTTCGGCGTGTTCCCCGCAGAGGGCTTGCGCGCCCGCGCCGAAGCGATGAGCGCCCGCTTGGACAGCGCCATCGAGGTGGTACCGCAGCTGGCCGACGTCGCCCCCGGTCTGCGAAGGATCTACGGACAGTTCGCCGAGGCTGCCTCAGAGGTCCAGTTGCAGCGCATCCACGGGGATCTGCATCTCGGCCAGGCGCTGCGCACCTCGCAGCGGTGGGTGCTGATCGATTTCGAGGGCGAGCCGATGGCGGCGCTGTCCGACCGCGTCCGGCCGGACTCCCCCCTTCGTGATGTGGCGGGAATGCTGCGGTCGTTCGACTACGCCGGGCACCACCGCGCCATCGAGGCCGGCTTCGAGCCGCAGCTGGCGTACCGGGCGCGGGAATGGACCGAGCGCAACAGCGACGCGTTCTGCGCCGGATACGCCGAGGTCGCCGGCACGGACCCGCGCGTGCACGACATACCGCTGCGGGCGTTCGAAGCCGACAAGGCCGTCTACGAAGCCGTGTACGAAGCCCGAAACCGTCCGTCGTGGCTGGCGATCCCGCTGGGATCGCTCACGCGGCTGGCCGACCCGGAGAGCGTGAAATGACGACCCAGACCGACACCGAGTTCCGGCGCGTCGCCGACGGGACGCACCACGACCCCCATTCCGTCCTCGGAGCGCATCCGACCGGAGACGGGCGCACCGTCATCCGCACCCTGCGACCGCACGCGAGCGCGGTCGCGATCGTCCTCGGGAACAAGCGGGTGCCGATGAGCAAGGTCTACGAGCCCGCCCTCTTCGAGGGGATCATCGACGGCGGCCCGCGCGAGTACCGGCTGGCCGTGACCTACGACGGCGAGACCCAGACCTTCGACGACCCCTATCGCTGGCTGCCGACCCTCGGCGAGATCGACCTGCACCTGATCGGGGAAGGGCGACACGAGAACCTGTGGCACGTTCTCGGCGCGCACGTCCGCAGCTACAACACCGACAGCGGCCCGGTCACCGGGACGTCGTTCGCGGTCTGGGCGCCGAACGCCCGCGGGGTACGAGTGACCGGGGACTTCGACTACTGGTCCGGCTGGTCACTGCCTATGCGGTCGCTCGGCTCCTCCGGGGTGTGGGAGATCTTCGTTCCCGGTGTCGATCCCGGCGCCCGGTACAAGTTCCGCATTCTCGGCGCCGACAGCGTCTGGCGCGAGAAGGCCGACCCGATGGCGTTCGCGACGGAGGTTCCGCCCGCCACGGCGTCGGTCGTGTTCCGGTCGTCGCACGAATGGAACGACGCGGACTGGCTCACGCGGCGCGCCGCGACCTCGTGGGTCTCCGCGCCGATGTCGGTCTACGAGGTTCATCTGGGTTCCTGGCGGTTGGGGTTGTCGTACCGCGACCTCGCTGACGAGCTCGTCAAGTACGTCAAGGACGCCGGCTTCACGCACGTGGAGTTCCTGCCGGTCGCGGAGCATCCGTTCGGCGGATCGTGGGGATACCAGGTCTCGTCCTATTACGCGCCGTCCGCGCGCTTCGGCAGTCCGGACGAGTTCCGATTCCTGGTCGACCGCTTGCACCAGGCCGGGATCGGCGTCATCGTCGACTGGGTTCCTGCCCATTTCCCCAAGGACGAGTGGGCGCTCGCACGCTTCGACGGCACACCGCTCTACGAGCACGCCGATCCCCGCCGCGGCGAGCAGCCCGACTGGGGCACGTACGTCTTCAACTTCGGCCGGCGCGAGGTGCGCAACTTCCTCGTGGCCAATGCCCTCTATTGGCTCGAGGAATTCCACATCGACGGTCTGCGCGTCGACGCAGTGGCGTCCATGCTCTATCTCGACTACTCCCGCCCCGAGGGCGAGTGGCTGCCCAACGAGTACGGCGGTCGCGAGAACCTCGAGGCCGTGTCGTTCCTCCAGGAGATGAACGCCACCGTCTACAAGCGGGTGCCCGGCGTCATCACCGTCGCCGAGGAGTCGACGTCGTGGCCC
>JAICIE010000154.1 GCA_025924515.1 Jatrophihabitans sp.
CGTCGCGCCGATCATGCATTACGCGCTGATTATCAGCTCGATGCCGGCAGGGCAACAGCCTCCTGCTCCCGTGACTTTCGGATATGCACCGGTTAAGGGGACGCTAGAACGCGGCGCTTTCCTCGGCCGTGAATCCGTCGGTGCGACTCCAGCGCACCAGCCAGACCCGCACGTCCTTGCTGGCTCCGGCGTCCTTCTCCACGAAGCGCACCGCGTCACCGCAAATCCGTCCCACACCGTGCACGCGCGAGGTCGCGGCGTCCGTCGTGATGTTGAAGGCCCGGTCACCCACAAAATCGTCCAGGCTGGCGGGAGCTCGGTCGTCGACATCGACGACGGGATAAGGCTTGCCCGACGCGACCGGCATGGGCGAAATGAAGCTCACGTTAGCCTCCCGTTGAGTGCTCCGCGATTTCGCCGACCGTCATACCTGCTGGCATCGGCGGAGGCAAGCCGGACTCAGCCCCGAGCGCCGTCGATCCGCAGTTCGGCTGCCTTCTTTCGATGGCAACCTCACCACGCGCCTGAGGCTCACAATCGTCGCAGTCGGCCGCGGAGGAATCAACGGATGACCGCGACCGGGCACCTGGCGTAGGCAGCTACATGCTGGCTCACCGACCCGAGCACCAATCCGGCGAAACCCCCGTGGCCGCGGGGTCCGACGACCAGTAGGTTCGCGTCCTCGGAGGCCTCGATCAGGACTTCAGCCGGGTTCCCATGCTTGACCATCGGCTGCACGCGCACCGACGGGTCTTCGCCGAGCTCCTCTTTGACGACCTTCAGGAGATCCTCGGTAGCGCCCTGGCTCGGATCGGCAACGGGGGTGTGCGGCACGCGGCCGCTGCCCAATGGCGGCAGCAAGGTGTGCTCCCACACGTTGACGACGACCAACTCTGCCTGATGCTCGACCGCTTCCGCGGCCGCCCAGGTCAAAGCAGCTCGGCTACCTCGTGACCCGTCCACACCGACGACGATCGTCTTCCAGCTGTTCACCGGCGTCTCCCCTCGGATATGAACGGACCCTTCCGGCGAGCGAAGCTGCGGGCGCGGTGCCCTCTGGTCCCTCCGTCGGGCGGGTACCCGGCGTCAGGAATGACGAACGACGAGCTGTCTCGGCTCGAACGCTATTACGCGCTGCACCGTCCGTCCAGAGTGAATTTTACGTTAGCGGACAAGATCCTAGATTCGGATTAGGTACGGAGGGTTTAGGGTCCGCGTCGTCGGGTATCACCGCATCGCATCGTCTCGGCCAGAGGGGTCGCCATGACCGCCATGACGTCAGAGTCCGTGTCGACCGGTACACATGAGGTCGAGCGCAAGCCGCTGATGACCGGCAGCGCCATTCTCATGATGAACCTGGGGTTCTTCGGGGTTCAGTTCAGTTTCGGCCTCACGCAGTCTGCGGTGAATCCGCTGTTCCTGCTGATCGGAGCCAAACCGGAACAGCTCCCGATCCTCAACCTGGCCGGGCCGGTCACCGGCCTGCTGATCCAACCGATGATCGGCGCGATCAGCGACCGAACCTGGAGCCCCCGTTGGGGGCGCCGACGCCCCTTTGTCACGGCTGGCGCGCTCCTATGCTCTGTAATTTTGTTCGCTTTCCCCTTCGTCGGGTTCCTGTGGCTCGGCGTCATCTGCTTCTGGCTGCTGGACGCCGGCAACAACACCTCGATGGAGCCGTATCGAGCCTTCATCTCCGACCGACTCCCTAAGTCGCAGCTCGCTCGCGGATTCCTAACCCAGAGCATGTTCACGGGCGCCGGCGCGGTGCTCGCCAACGTCTCGCTCTTCGTGCTGCAGAAGGTCTCGGCTCTCGACAAGACTGCCGGTAACGGTGTGCCGTACTGGATGTACACCTGCTTCTTCATCGGCACGATCTGCATCCTTCTCACGGTGCTCACCGCCATGGCGCGCACCACGGAGCTCACCCCGTCAGAAGAGGAACTCGCCGAGATGCGCGCCCAACCCAAGGGCGTCGGCAACGCGGTCCGCGATATCAAGGACGCGGTCAAGGCGATGCCGATCGCAATGCACAAGATCGGCGTGGTCTTTCTGTTCCAGTGGTTCGCTATGTTCATCTACTGGCAGTTCCTCGCGGTGAGTCTCGGCGAGACGGTGTTCCACGCGGACCCGACGAAAGGCGGCCCTGCGTGGGACCGCACTATCGCCTGGAGCGGCCTGGAGAACGGCGCCTACAACTTCATCACGATGGTGTCCGCGCTCTTCCTGGTCGGGCTCGCGCAGCGGATCGGCGCCAAACGGGTCCATGCCATTGCGCTCGGGATGTCCGCCGTTGCGTTGATTGGGCTCGCCCACATTCACAACCAGTATCTCGCGCTGGCCCCGATGATAGGCGTGGGCATCTTCTGGGCCAGTGCGGTCGGAATCCCCTATCTGATGGTCGCCAGCATGGTTCCGGCCAAACGCACTGGCGTCTACATGGGCATCCTCAACATGATGATCGTGGTCCCGATGCTGATCGAGACCGTGACTTTCGGTTGGATATTTGGCCACCTACTGCACAATAAGGGCACAAACGCGATTATTTTTGCTGGCGTCCTGATGGCCATCGGCGCCGTCGCGATGCTATGGGTCAACCCACCCGACGAGGCGCATGAGTCGCCGATCGTCCCACTCGGCGGCAAGCGCAGTATCACCGTCTACGACCGCGTGGTGGTCGGTTCAGACGGCACCCCGACCAGCCTGTACGCCGTCGACCGGGCAGCCGAGGTCGCCCAGGCGGCGCAAGCCAAGCTGCTCGTGATCGCTGCGTACAACCAAGGGGTCCCCAGCGCCGCGCCCGATCCCGCGGACCATCGCCATCGGGACCTCTACGGCCCGGACGCCGCTCGGCGCGCGCTGGAGCGGTCGGTCACCAACCTGCTCAAGGAACGAGTGCGTTACATCGAGCAACGCATCATCGCCGGTGATCCCGCGCAGGCCCTCCTCGACGCCGTCGGCGCCAACCCGGCCAACTTGATCGTCGTCGGCAACCGCGGGCTCGGCGCGACCGAAGGACAGCGGCTGGGATCGGTTCCCAGGGAGATCGTGAAAAACGCGGTTTGCGACGTCCTGGTGGTTCAAACGTCCGCTCTGGATGAGGAGCGCGTGCTCGGCGAGCAGCTGACGCACGCAACCGTCGGTGACAAGCAAACCGTCGCCCCGGCGGACGGGGGCGACTGATCCTGCCTCTGACGTCCCGGTCGCGGGCGCTCCCTCGCCAGCGGCGGGCGACGGACCAACGATGGCATACCGAACTCCCTTCGCCGGGCTCGACAAGCACACGCGCCGGCGCAGCGACGTGCGACCGTGAGGACATGGCGCTGAAGGTCGGCGTGTTCTCCCCGGTCGACGATCTCCGGCTCCTGGCTGCGCAGCAGCTCAACCAGGTGCGCCTCCTGTCGCCGGTTCAGGGCTGCCGCGAACCGGAGTAGAGTTCGCGGCACTGAGGCTATTTCGCACGCCAGCAGCCACCGCTGGCCTCGCCCTCGGCGAACCAGAAAGCCGAACCCGCATCAGGGTCGCTATGAGGCGTGCAATGACCACCGCCCCGCTCCTCCCGCCGCCGTCTTCCCCCGCCGACAGCGAGCCGCCGCCGGCTCGGATCAGCTTCCGTCAACCGGTGGCCACCACCGGTTACATCGACGCCGCCTGGTGGCCCCGCACGCTCGACCTGACCGCGGAGTTGCCCCCGTTGATGGACGTTATGTGGTCTGCGGCGCGCGAGGTCAATCGGGTCAGCTACAACCTGCACGCGTGGGATCGGGCCCCACGGCGCATGACGATCGAGGGCCGCACGGTCCGTCTCGGGGGTTTCAACACCAGCGATCCGCTTACCGTCAGTCTTTCCGGCGAGTGGGGCCAGGAACGCATCGACATTCTCGTCATCGCGCCAGACACCTCGCCAGCCGTCGCCGACCAGGCGTTTCGTATCGCCAGCACGGTCGGCGATCAGCTCAGGGCCGGGGAGATCCTCCAACAGGCGAAGGACAACGCGTCTCACGACCCGGCGAATCGGTCATGAGCACGAGCCCGCCGATGACGGTCGAAGTGACGAGCACTGACCCTAAGACGAGCACTGACCCCAAGCAGCGGTGCGCAGTCTGCGAGCACGACCTCGCCGCCCACGACGCGATCGGTCACCGCTACTGCCGGGCCACCCAAGCTTTCGCTCTACCTCGAAGCTGCATCTGCCGCGCGCCCGGCTGACGCGCTGATCCCTGCTCCCAGAGTCGCGACGACATGTCCGAAGCCGCCGGATCATGCGGCGCTGCACACTGCTGGAAGTGAGCGCCGATTTCGGTGGTCCGGGTCGAACCTTCGAATCGTCCTGGCTCGCCTCCCGCCATCGACAGCCGCTCGTTCGACCTGGCGGGCAGGTCTGAGGTGCCTGGCGTGTCACCACACGCGGACGCGGGCCGTTCCGGAAGCGAGGACGGAGATGGGGCCGGCCGGATAGAGCTGCCCGACTTGCTTGCGATCGCCGACCAGGTCTGTGTCGATGAGCGCGGGGCTACCGTCGCGCTCCTCGTAGTCGGCGTCGACCAAGCGCACGCGTTGCAGGTCCAGTCCGCTGACCACCTTGACGCGGGCACCGTCGAAGCCTTCCGGCAACAGGGTCTGCAAGTAGACGGCGTCGCCGTCCTCCACAATCTCTGCGGACGCCTCGCCGTCGAGCACACGCGGGTCCTGGTCGGCGTCGGACGGCCGGGCGCCCCCGGCGTAGACGTTGTTACGCGAGTAGAGGGGCTGTTTGACCCCGGGGAAACGGGTGTGGTCGCCCGGCGGCTGCCGGTCGATGCGATCGAGATAGTCGGCGAATGTGGTGGGATGGCCCTCATAAACGGCGGTGCCGTACCTGGCGGTGTCGTGGAACGTCGATCCGGTCGCGTAGGCGCAGTCCACGTCCCCGCCGAGGAAGAGGTTGCCGACGTACCGGTCATCGGCGCCGTGGATCACTCCGTAACCGGCGACCTGCGTGCTGTGCGGCACGTGGTACGGCGTGGCACGGTCCATCACCGGTTCCCACCGCAGGGTGCCGCAGAACAGGTTGCTGACGAAAGCGCCACCCTGACTGAACGACTCGAACGACACAGCCGACGCGAAGACGTTGTGGTCGACGAGATACGGTCCGTGGCTCACCTCGACGAACAGGTCGCGCTTGTTGGCGTAGTAAACGTTGCGCGTAATGCGCGTGCCCTGGGTCTGCCAATCGAGCCAGGTGCCGAGTGAGCAATCGTGTATTCGGTTGTGCCGGATCGTCACATCGATGGCTGCGTGAAGTTTGATGCCGGCGATCTCGTAGCCGTAAAACTCCCGCTTCAAGGCGATGTTGTAAATGTGATTGTCCTCGATCGTGGAGAAGATGCAGCCGAGGTGTCCGACAATGCCGTTCTGGCCGCAGTCGTAGATAGTGTTGCGGCGAATGATGTGCGAGCCGACGTGCTCGCGGTCCCAGCCGATATGGCGGGCCGCGAACACGGACTCGAGCTGGTACTGGTACCCCGGCTTGTCGCCGCGGGTGGTCGAGAAGTTGTGCCCTGTCGACGCCTCCTTGCCGATCGAGATCGCCGAGCACTTGGCGTCGTGAATGACGTTGTCCTCGATGATCCAGCCCCTGCTCCAGTTGCAGCCGATCAGACCTGGCTGGTCGGCGGTCGGCGGTGCCCACGGACAAGCCGCCTGCGCCAGTTCGAAGCCACGGACGGTGATGAAGTTGATTTGGTGCTCGGTCGGATAGAACACCGAGCGCCGCACATTCACCTCGACCAGCTCGACGTTCGGGTCCGCGCCGTGAAAGTTCGCCCAGACCGTCGTCGTGTCCGCGCCGACCTCCGCGTACCACACATGCCGCGTCTGCTCTGGATTCCGGACGCGGTCCGCTGTCCCGGTCCAATCGTCGGGCACCTCACTGCGCCGCGGGGGGTTCGACACCTCCTGCAAGGACAGCACTTCGAAGAAACTCATGCCGTTGAGGTACACGTCGCCGAGGTGCTTCCTCGGCGAGTGCTTGTCCGGATAGACGATCCAGTCCCCGTCGATTTCCTCGGCGAACGGGTTGAAGGAGCCGAACACTGAGTTCGGCACCGACACCGTCCATACCGTGCCTCCGACGGACTCCCAGCCGGACACCTGCTCCGAACCTTTGATGGCGACCCGCTCGCCGGCAGCGGCCTCGTACGTGATCCGCCGCTGGTCGCTCAACCCGCCACGCCGCGGCCGGACCCATTCGCGATAGGCCCCCTCGTGGACGAGGACGGTGTCTCCCGGCTGCGCAAGATCGGCCGCGCGGCCGATAGTCCGGAGGGGACGATCCTGCGACCCGTCGGAGGAGTCCGAACCGGTCGTTGCGACGTGCAACACGGATGACATGCGTACCAACGCTCCTCGTTGATGTGCCTTTTCCACCAGTAGCGGGACAGGACTGATCGTCCGCCTCTCCGGCCGCGCCGCACAGATGCCGAGGACGACCCCGGGCCCGTCGAGTGCATCACTGATCCGCGGGCCGCCGCGTCGGCCGCGACCACCGCTGCGACGCGCGACCCGCTGGGACGAGGACGGGCCGACGAGGACGGGCCGACCAGGACGGGCCGACGAGACCGCGCTCTCCCGGCAAGTTGATCAGGTCTGTCCCGCGTCCGCTCACTTCACCCCGTGAGATCGGCCAGTAGCGGGACAGACGTGATCGTCCCCTGCCCCGGCGGCGCATCACAGCTCCCCAGGACGACCCCCGGCGCGGGGCCTCACTTCTCGGTTGAGGAAGGAAAGCGTACGACGTACACACCCGTGTCAGGAGCCGTAACTCCTTGGCAGGGTTACGTTGGTTCGAGGCCTAACAGCGCCCGCCGGCCAGTTGGCGCCTACGCCGCCGGCTTCGCCTTCCGCCGCTTCTCAGAGGTCGGCGCCGTCAGATTGCCTGAGCGGCCGATACGCCTTTCCCGGCAACCCGAATGGCCTCGAGTCCTAGCTCCTACGTCGGCAACGGCCGCCCCCTCCGACCCGGAGGTGGGGACTGCCTACGCTACTGCTCAAGGATCCAGACGTCGTCAGGGAGCATCGATGGCACCCAGGCCTACGCGGGATGACAAGTTCAGCTTCGGACTCTGGACGGTCGGGTGGCAGGCCCGGGACCTCTTCGGTGAGGCAACCCGGCCGGTGCTTGCCGCGGTCGAGGCTGTCCATAAGCTCTCGGAGCTCGGCGCTTATGGAATCACCTTCCA
>JAICIE010000155.1 GCA_025924515.1 Jatrophihabitans sp.
ACTCGTCGTTGACGTCCTCGGCCAGTCGCTCGATCGCGGCGGTGTACTCCCGGTAGGCGGGGAGGTCCTCCCGCGAGGGGTTGTTGTAGACGCAGTGCACCACCTTGCCGCGCCACTCGGGACGGGTGCGCAGCAACTCGCGGAAGGCCAGCAGCCCCCGCCACACGTTCTTCGACAGTTCGGTGCGGTCGACGCGTCCGATGACCCGGCGGTCGCCGACGAAGTGGTTGAGCCGGTGGAGCGCCCGCTCGACATCGCGGCGCCCGGCGCGGGCGCGCAGCGCGTCGGCGTCGGTGCCCAGAGGGAACACTGCGGTGTTGCCGGCCTTGCGCCCGGCGATCACCTGTGCCGTCTCGTCGAACAGGTCGGCCCAGCGCCGGGTGTGGAAGCCGACGACGTCCGCCGCCAGCATCCCGTCGAGCAACGCCCGCGACACGTCGTCCGGAAGGATCTTCACGTAGTCGGCGGGAGCCCAGCCGGTGTGCGTGAACAGCCCGATCCGGACGTCCGCGCGGAGGTCCTTGAGCATCCGCGGGACCAGGAACAGGTGGTAGTCCTGCACCATGACGGTGGCCTGCGGGGCGGCCTCCTCCGCCAGCGCCTCGGCGAAGGCACGGTTGAAGCGCACGTAGGCGTCCCACTGCCGCCGCCACGCGCGGTCGAAGATCGGCTGTCTCGGCAGGTCGTACAGCATGTGCAGGACGAACCACAGGGTCGAGTTGGCGACGCCGTTGTAGGCGTTGCGGAAGGTCGTCGCGTCGATGGGCAGCATCCGCACGTCGAAGTCGCCGTGCAGCGAGTCGCCGACGGCGCCGTAGGTTGCCAGTCGGCCCCGTTCGCTCTCGCGGGCGAGGGTGCGTTCGCGGTCGTTCATCGCGGCGCAGACCCACACGGCGTCCTCGGTGGCTGCCAGCGCCGCCTGCATCCCGCTGACGAGCCCGCCACTGCCCCTGCGGACCTCCTCCTCACCGCCCTCGTCGGCGACGACCGACAGCGGTCCGCGGTTGGAGGCGACGAGAAGAGGCGCGCGTCCGGGGGAGCTCACGGCGTCCGTCCTACCCCGTGGCGAGCTAGGACTCGCCGCGCAGCACGTCCAACGCGTGCTGCAGGTCGTCCGGAAGCGTCGAGGTGATGGTGACCCGCTCGCCGCTCACCGGGTGGTGGAAGCTCAGTTGCCGGGCGTGCAGCCACTGCCGGGTCAACCCGAGCCGACGCGCCAGCACCGGGTCGGCGCCGTAGGTCAGGTCGCCCACGCAGGGATGCCGGACCGCCGCCATGTGCACGCGGATCTGGTGCGTCCGGCCGGTCTCGAGCCGCACGTCGAGCAGGGTCGCCGCCCGGAAGGCCTCGACGGTGTCGTAGTGCGTGATGCTCGGGCGTCCCCCGGCGACGACCGCGAACCTGTAGTCCGAGGACGGGTGCCGGTCGATCGGCGCGTCGATGGTTCCCCGGGTCGGGTCGGGGTGCCCTTGGACGAGCGCCCCGTAGCGCTTGTCGACCCGGCGTTCCTTGAAAGCGCGCTTGAGGACGGTGTACGCACGTTCGCTCTTGGCGACGACCATGACCCCGGTCGTCCCGGCATCGAGGCGGTGCACCACGCCCTGGCGCTCGGCGGCGCCGGAGGTCGCGATCCGGGTGCCGCGGGCGGCCAGACCCTGCACCACGGTCGGGCCGGTCCACCCCGGGCTGGGATGCGCGGCCACGCCCAGCGGCTTGTCGACGGCGACCACGTCGTCGTCCTCGTACAGCAGGCGGAGTCCGTCGACCGGCTCCGTGCTCGCCGCGGCCGGCGGGTCCGGTTCCGGCAACTCGATCTCCAGCCAGTCGCCGCCGTGTACCCGGGCGCTGCGGAGGGCGGCCGACCCGTCGACGCGCACCCGTCCCTCGTCGACGAGTTCGGCCGCCACGGTGCGCGAGAACCCGAAGAGCCGGGCCAGGGCGACGTCGAGCCGCAGCCCCTCGAGCCCGTCCGGCACCGGCAGCAGCCGGGATTCAGCCACGGCGGTTGGAACGTGCGTCCAGGTCGATGCCGCGCACGGCGAGGATCGCGGCCAGCACCGCGCCGCACACGATCGCGGAGTCGGCGAGGTTGAAGATCGGCCAGTGCTCACCGTCCGGACCGAAGAGGCTGATCCAGTCCACGACCCAGCCGCGCCCCGGCCCGGGATTACGGAAGAGCCGGTCGCAGAGGTTGCCGAGCGCGCCGCCGAGCACGAGGCCGAGGGCGACCGCCCAGCCGGCGCTGCGCATCCGCTTGGCCGCGCGGATGATCACCGCCGCCACGATCAGCGCCACCACGGTCAGGATCACCGTGTATCCGGTGCCCAGCGAGAACGCGGCGCCGGAGTTGCGCACCTGCTGCAGGTAGAGGACGCCGCCGAGCACCCGCAGCCGCTTCATCGGATGCTCCGGGAGCTCCGCGACGACGGCGATCTTCGAGACCACGTCCAGGACGAGCGCGGTGACGGCCACGGCGGCGAAGACGGCGACGGTGCGCGGCCGCGCCGGCGCGTCCGCGCCGGGCGCCGGCGGCACGGACGTTGCGCCGGATCCCGGCGCCTTGTCCGAACTCACAGCGCTCCCGAACTGTCCGGCGCCGGCCTGACCGGCACGGAACTGACCGGCACGGAACTGACCGGCGAACTCGCTGCCACGGAACCTCACTGCGCTCCCGATCTCACGCAGTCATTGTCCCGCGGGAGGGAAATGCTGGGGTCAGCGACGCTCCTCGCGCTGCTTGCAGGCCACGTCGAGGGTCGCCGCCGGGAACGCCTGCAGCCGCGGCTTCGGGATGAGCTTTCCGCAGCTCTCGCAGAAGCCGTACGTGCCCGCGTCGAGGCGCTCGATCGCCCGCTGCACCTGAGAGATCAGATCGAGGCGGTTCGCCGCGATCGACTGCTCCTGCTCGCGTTCGAACGTCTTGCTGCCCGCGTCGGCCTGGTCGTCGCCGGCACCGTCGGTGCTCGAGCGCTGCAGGTCGTTGAGATCGGCCAGCGACCGGTCGTAGGCGGCCTGCAGTTCGGAAAGCTGCTGAACGAGGTCGGTGCGCACCTCGGCGAGCTCCTCGGACGTCCAGTCCGATCCCTGCGGGACACTGAGGTCGGAAGGTGCATTCTTGCGATCGGCAACGGACGTCACGTCCGGCTCCTTGTCTGCAGACGGGTCGGCGGTGGCACGCGTGGTCCTGCCGGTACCGCTCCGAGCCGTCCGGGAGGGCGCGGTCGACGACGAGGACGAGCGCCGTGATCGAGGTTTCTGATCACGAGGCACAGCGGGGATGCCCGCTGCGCCGGCAGGAGTAACGCTCGACCGCGCAGAACGTTCCCCGGATCTGCCCGAACCCTCCGACCGGGCCGGTTCCGCAATTGTGGATTCGGTTCGCTTCTCGGCCTTGCGCCGAGGTGCGGACGCAGCTTTCGGCGCGCGAGCCGGTTCGGCCGCGCCGCGCGCCGTCTTCGCGGTACTGGTGGAGGTCGGTCGCGCGGACCCGCGGGATCCCCGCGGGTCGGACTTGCCCGCATCGCCCGCCGGCTCGGCGGTGGTCGCGCGGGTGCGGGAACGGGTCGACGTGGGAGCCGCGGCGGGTGGGTGTGCGGCGCCCTTCTTCGCAGCCGTCCGACCCTTCTTCGACGGGGTGGCCGCGGGCGACGCCGCAGCCGCAGCAGACGGCTTGTCCGCCGACGCCTTCCGGGCACCCGACGGCGGGCGGTCGGGTTTTCCGGAGGTCGCCGCGGACGCCGCGGCACCGACCCGCCGAAGCGCTTGACCGATACGTCCGACGGCAGCCACCGCTCTCCCATCAACTCGGGCGGACCGCCGCGGCACCGGCGATTCCACAAGTCCTCGCACGGGTGCGGCGAATCCGCAGAGGCGGGACTATATGGGCCGTCGCTAATTCGCGCTACTACCTGCCCGGCCGCCGGTTACCATGGCGGCGCGTCGACGAGGACGAGTAGCGCGCGGGCTCCGGCCGCAGCGACCCGGGGACGGTGGAAGCCCGGGGCACGGACCGCGCCGTGAAATCACCTCCGAGCACCCGGAAGAACGGGCGATCCGGCCGAGCAGGCCGGTGCGCCTCATTAGAACCGGATGAGCGAACGAAGTGGGCGTGCCCCGGCGCGTCAACGAGGGTGGTACCGCGGTGCCGTTGGGCGTCGTCCCTCGGAATCGACCGTCCGAGGAGGAACCGCCCGCCATGAGCAAGCCCCCAGCCGGGTACCAAGCTCTCCCCCCGCACGTCGACCTTGCCGCCCTCGACCACGACGTCATCGGGCGCTGGCAGAAGAACCGGGTGTTCGAGCGCAGTCTCGAACAGACCGCCGGAGGGCCGACCTACGTGTTCTATGAAGGCCCCCCGACCGCGAACGGGACCCCGGGCGTCCACCACGTCGAGGCGCGGGTGTTCAAGGACGTCTTTCCGCGCTACCGCACGATGAAGGGCTACTCGGTGCCGCGCCGCGCCGGCTGGGACTGCCACGGGCTGCCGGTCGAGCTCGCGGTCGAGAAGGAACTCGGGTTCACCGGCAAGCCCGATATCGAGCGCTACGGGATCGCCGAATTCAACGCGCGGTGCCGCGAGAGCGTGCAGCGCCACGTGGACGCGTTCGAGACGATGAGCGAGCGCATGGGCTACTGGGCGGACTACGAGGACGCCTATTGGACGATGCGTCCGGACTATGTCGAGTCGGTGTGGTGGGCCCTCAAGCAGATCTTCGACAAGGGGCTCCTGGTCGAGGACTACCGGGTCGCGCCGTACTGCCCGCGCTGCGGCACCGGGTTGTCCGACCACGAGGTCGCGCAGGGCTACGAAGAGGTCACCGACCCCTCCGTCTACGTGCGTTTCCCACTGACGTCGGGTCCGTGGGCCGGCAAGGCGGACCTGCTCGTCTGGACCACCACGCCGTGGACTCTCGTCTCCAACACGGCCGTCGCGATCAACCCGCAGGTCACCTACGTGGTGGCCGAGACCGAGGCAGCACCGGTGATCGTCGCGGAGCCGTTGCTCCGGAAAGTACTCGGGGAGGACGCCACGGCGCTGGCCACCGTGGACGCGAAGGACATGGAGCGGTGGCGCTATCAGCGTCCGTTCGACTTCGTCAGCTTTCCTGAGGACGGGGAGACGCCGCACATCGTCGTCCTTGCCGAATACGTGACCACCGAGGACGGCACCGGCCTGGTGCACCAGTCCCCCGCCTTCGGCGCCGATGACATGGCGGTCTGCCGGTCCTACGACCTGCCCGTCGTCAACCCGATCGCCCGCGACGGGCACTTCTCGGCCGACCTCCCGCTGGTCGGCGGCGTGTTCTTCAAGGACGCCGACCAGCGGTTGGTCGCCGACCTGCGCGGACGCGCGCTGCTGTTCCGGCACACGCCTTACACGCACGCGTATCCGCACTGCTGGCGCTGCCACACGCCGCTGATGTATTACGCGCTGCCGTCCTGGTACATCCGCACCACCGCGATCAAAGACCAACTGCTCGCCGAGAACGAGGCGACCAACTGGCATCCCGCGACGATCAAGTACGGCCGCTACGGCGACTGGCTGAGCAACAACATCGACTGGGCGCTGTCGCGGGACCGGTACTGGGGCACCCCCTTGCCGGTGTGGCGCAACGACACGGACCCGTCCCGAACGGTCTGCGTCGGCTCGCTCTCAGAGTTGTCGGAACTCACCGGCCGCGACCTCAGCGACCTCGACCCGCACCGTCCATTCGTCGACGAAGTCACGTTCAGCCTTCCTGGCGAACCGGGCAGCTACCGGCGGGTGCCGCAGGTGATCGACGCCTGGTTCGACTCCGGGTCGATGCCCTTCGCGCAATTCGGGGCGCCGCACCGCAACGCCGAAGAGGCGCGCGAGAACTACCCGGCCGACTTCATCTGCGAGGCCATCGACCAGACCCGCGGCTGGTTCTACACGCTCATGGCCGTCGGGACGCTGGTATTCGGCCAGTCGTCCTACCGCAACGTCGTGTGCCTCGGCCACATCCTGGCCGAGGACGGACGCAAGATGAGCAAGCACCTCGGCAACCTGCTCGAGCCGGTGCCGCTGATGGAGCAGCACGGCGCCGACGCCCTGCGCTGGTTCATGCTCTGTGCCGGCTCCCCGTGGTCGTCGCGGCGGGTCGGGCACAAGGCGTTGGAGGAGATCGCCTCCAAGGTGCTGCGCACGTACTGGTCTGTTGCCTCGTTCCAGTCGCTCTACGCCCGCGCCAACGGTTGGGCGCCGGGCGGCGACGCGGGCACCCGGTCGTTGCTCGATCGGTGGGCGCTGTCGGAAGTGCATCGCGTGGCCGCGGAGGTCGACGACTCGCTCGGGCACTACGACACCCAGCGCGCCGGCCGGGCGCTGGCCCAATACATCGACGATCTGTCGAACTGGTACGTCCGGCGGTCCCGGCGCCGCTTCTGGAGCGGTGACGCGGCGGCGCTTTCCACGCTGCACGAGTGCCTGGAGATCCTCACCCGGCTGCTGGCGCCCTTCGTCCCCTTCATCACCGACCAGGTCTGGTCGGCGCTGTTCGCGGCGACCGGCTCGGTCGACTCCGTGCACCTCGCCCAGTGGCCCACCACGGACCTGCAGCAGGTCGACGCCGGGCTCGGCGAGCAGGTCGCGCTCGTGCGGCGATTGGTCGAGCTCGGCCGGGCGGCGCGAGCGGAGTCGAAGGTCAAGACCCGGCAGCCGCTGCGGGTCGGCTACGTGTCGGCGCCGGGATGGGACGCCGTCCCGGCCGACCTGAGGGCGGAGCTGGCCGACGAGCTGAACGTGGAGTCGGTCACCCGGCTCACCGACACCGACGAGCTGGTGGACGTGTCGGTGAAGCCGAATTTCCGCGCTCTGGGCAGACGCTTCGGCGGTCGAACCAAGGCCGTCGCGGCCGCCCTGGGCGCTGCCGACGCCGCCGCTCTGGCCGGCGAGCTGCGACAAGGCGGAACCGCCGCGCTGCGCGTGGACGGTGAAAACGTCGAGATCCGCGCGGACGAGGTCGTCGTCAGCGAGACGCCGCGCTCCGGGTGGGCCGTCGCGACCGGCGGGTCGGACACCGTCGCGCTCGACCTGGAGCTGACCCCGCAGCTGCGCCGAGCCGGGCTGTTCCGCGATGTCGTCCGCCTGGTCCAGGAGGCCCGGAAGAACGCGGGGCTCGAGGTCACCGACCGGATCGAGCTGTGGTGGCTCGTCGGCGGGTCGCCGGATCCGGCCGACGC
>JAICIE010000156.1 GCA_025924515.1 Jatrophihabitans sp.
ATATCGTCGAGACCGCCACCCGGCTCGCAGCGGCCGGCACCGCGGTGGAGATCTTCACCCGCGCCACGTCGAGCGACCAACCACCGTCCGTCGAACTGGCGCCCGGCGTCTGCGTCCGCCACGTGCACGCCGGACCGTTCGAGGGACTGTCGAAGGGCGACCTGCCGGCGCAGATGTGCGCCTTCACCGCCGGCGTCCTGCGCGCCGAGGCGCTGCGCGAGCCCGGCTGGTACGACGTCCTGCACTCGCACTACTGGCTCTCCGGCCAGGTCGGCTGGCTCGCCCGCGACCGCTGGGGCGTGCCGCTCGTGCACTCGGCCCACACGCTGGCGAAGGTCAAGAACTCGACTCTCGCCGAGGGCGACGAGCCGGAGCCGCTGGCCCGGGTGATCGGCGAGGAGCAGGTGGTCGCCGAGGCCGACCGGCTGGTGGCCTCCACGGCCGAGGAGGCCGACCAGCTGGTGCAGCTCTACGGCGCGGACCCCGCGGTCGTCCGGACCATCGCTCCCGGCGTCGACCTCGCCACCTTCACCCCGGGATCGAGGCAGGACGCGCGCGCGCGGCTGGGCCTGCCCCTACGCGTGCCGCTGCTGCTCTTCGTCGGACGCATCCAGCCCCTCAAGGCCCCGGACGTGCTGCTGCGCGCGGCCGCTGTCTTGCGCAAGGACTTCCCCGACGCCCGGGTCGTCGTCCTCGGTGCCCCCAGCGGCAGCGGCCTGGCCCGTCCTCAGTGGCTCCACGAGCTCGCCGCCGAGCTCGACCTCGCGGACACGGTGTCGTTCGTGCCGCCGGCCGAGCGGGCCACCGTCGCCGACTTCTACCGCGCCGCCGACCTGGTCGCCGTCCCGAGCTACAGCGAGTCGTTCGGGCTGGTCGCACTCGAGGCGCAGGCCTGCGGGATTCCCGTCGTGGCGGCCGCCGTCGGGGGGCTGACGACCGCGGTCGCCGACGGGGTGAGTGGCGCGCTGGTCGACGGCCACGACCCCGAGCACTGGGCCAAGGAGCTGGGCGAGCTGCTGCGGGCGCCGGGCGCGCGGGCCGCACTGGCCGCCGGCGCCCGCCGCCACGCCGAGCAGTTCTCGTGGGACCGCACCGTCGCCGAGCTGCTCGCGGCCTACCGCGAGGCGATCGACGACTTCGCCGCCCGGGCGGAGAGCAGGCCGGCGTGACGCCCGACCAGGTCCGCGTCCTCGAAGTGATCGAGACGGCCGTGCGCGAGGCCGGGCTGGACCACCAACGCGTCGGCGAGGACGCAGTCGTGGTGGCGCTGCCGGGTGAGAAGCGGCTCAAGACGGCCTGCTGGCTCACCGTCGGGGCGCACGCACTCGAGATCCACGCCTTTGTCGTCAGGAAACCTGAAGAGAACCGCGAGGAACTGTACGGATTCCTGTTGCAGCGGAACCCGAGGCAGTATGCGGTCTTCTGGGGTATCGATGCGCTCGGCGACATCTATCTCACCGGGAAGCTGCCGCTTTCAGCGATCACCGCCGAGGAGCTCGACCGCGTGTTCGGCAGCGTCCTCGAATACGCCGACGGACTGTTCAACCGCCTGCTCGAGCTGGGGTTCGGGTCGTCCATTCGCCGCGAGTGGGCCTGGCGCGTGAAGAACGGCGAGTCACTGGCCAACCTGAAGGCGTTCGAGACCTTCGCAAGCCGTCCGGCAGACTGACCGGGTGCCGACGCTGATCCTGCTCCGTCACGGCGAGAGCGAGTGGAACAAGAAGAACCTCTTCACCGGGTGGGTCGACGTCGACCTGTCGGCCGCCGGCGAGGCGGAAGGACGGCGGGGTGGCGAGCTGCTCGCCGAGCACGGTCTTGCCCCCGACGTCATGCATACCTCGCTGCTGCGGCGGGCGATCCGAACCGGCCAGATGGCCCTCGACGTCGTCGACCGGCTGTGGATCCCGGTGCGGCGCACCTGGCGGCTCAACGAGCGGCACTACGGCGCGCTGCAGGGCAAGGACAAGGCGCAGGTGCGCGCGGAGTTCGGCGACGAGCAGTTCATGCTGTGGCGGCGTTCCTACGACGTCCCCCCGCCGCCGCTCGGCGACGACGACCGGTACAGCCAGTCGGGCGACCCCCGCTACGCCGACCTGCTCGACGCCCTGCCGCGGACCGAGTGCCTGAAGGACGTGGTCGGCCGAATGCTGCCGTACTGGTACGACGCGATCGTCCCGGACCTGCGCCTCGGCCGGACCGTCCTGTTGGCGGCGCACGGCAACTCGCTGCGCGCCCTGATCAAGTACCTCGACGGGCTCTCCGACGAGGACGTGGTGTCCCTCAATGTGCCGACCGGGATCCCGCTGCGCTACGAGCTCGACGCGGCCACGCTGCGCCCGACCGGCGCCGGGGAGTACCTCGACCCGGACGCCGCGGCGCAGGCGATCCAGGCCGTCGCCGATCAGGGCAAGAAGTAGCTCAGCGCGGGGGCAGCTCGCCGCTGCCCCGCTCGATCAACCGAACCGGCAGGACGACCCGCTGAGCCGGCCCGCGCCCATCCCGGCCGAGCCGCCGGAGCAGGAGCTCGGTGGCCCGGCGCCCGAGCTCGGCCGGGTCGCCGGCGACAACGGTGGCCGGCGTGGGCAGGAGGTCGGCCATTCGGAAGTCGTCGAACCCCACCACCGCCGGTGGGTGCCGCATCCCGCGCACTGCCCGCAGCGCGCCCTCGGACAGGAAGGTGGTCGTTGCGAACAGGGCGGTCGGCGGGTCCTCCTGGTCGAGCAGACGGCGCGTGACCGTGAAGGCGGCGTCGGCGGTGCCGACCGGCAACGCCATCTCCAGCCGCGGCTCCGGTTCGACCCCCGCTGCCCGCAGCGCCCTCCGGTAACCGCGCATCCGCCGGCCCGTCGTGTGATACGACGGCGCGACCAGCGCCGCGATCCGGCGGTGTCCGACGGCGAGCAGGTGGGCCCCTGCCAGGTAACCGCCGCGCTCGTTGTCGAGTACCACTACGTCCGTCGCGATCCCGGTGGCCGGACGGTCGACGAACACCACCGGAACGCCCCGCGCGAGCGAGTCCCGAAGGAAGGCGTGATCGCTGCGGTCGGGGACGAGCATCAACCCCGCGACGTGCCGCGCCAGCAGGTCACGGACGGCTCGTTCCTCCGCGTTGGGATCCTCGTCGACCATGGTGACCACGACCGCGAAGTCCGCTGAGCGCGCGACCTCCACGGCGCTCTTCGCTATAGCGGCATAGAAGGGGTTTGTAAGGTCCCCAAGCAAAAGGGCCAGCGTCGCCGCCGTCTTTCCCGGACGAAGAGCGCGGGCAATCTCGTTCGGCCGAAATCCCAGTTGCGCAATCGCGGCGTGCACCCGTTCGGCCGTCGCCGGACGTACGGACGTTCCCCCATTGACGACTCGGGACACCGTCCCCACGCCCACGCCTGCGAGCACCGCCACGTCACGCATCGTCGGCTGAGCCACCGGACCCCCAATGCAGGACAAAAGCCTTGACCGAGGACAACGTTGTGGATACGTTTCCATGGATACGTTTCCAACGGAACAGCAGACCGCGCCCCCGGAGGTTTGATGCGTCCAGCGGCCGTTCTGCGCACGATCGCGGTGGCCGGCGACGGCACCGGCTTCTCGGGGTCGGTCGCTTCTGGGCGGTATCGGACCGGCGGCGTGGCACCTGCAGCCCGCTGCCGCTGCGACAGTACTTTTGCAGACGACGGCCCAACTCGAACGACGAGCATTTCGGGCCTCGCGGAACGGTCGCTACAGCTACGGCTGGCGACAACCCGCCTCGTGAACCTGGATTCACCGTAGTCGGCTCCATTGACCGTTTCTGTAGACAAACACGTGCGGCCGCAAAGGCGGCCGGAAGGAAGGACGGAAACGATGCGCAGACCAACCCGCGTCGTCCTCGGCGCCGTAACGGCGGCGACCCTGGCGTTGACCTCGGCTGCATGTAGCTCGAGCAGTGGCTCGGGCTCCGGAGGGAAGACGGTGAAGGTCGCCTACCAGAAGTTCGGTGCCTTCACCCAGATGGACCAACTCATGCACTCCGTGAAGAAGCAGTACGAGAAGGCACACCCCGGCTGGACCGTCCAGCTCGAGCCCATCCAGGCCGACGAGAACAGCTACTACACCAAACTCGACCTGATGAGTCGCTCCGCGTCGACCGCGCCGGATGTTCTGTACGAGGATACGTTCCTGGTGAACGCCGACATCTCAGCCGGATACCTGGCCCCGATCGACAACTATCTCAGCAAATGGAAGGACTGGAGCCAGTTCACCCCGACGGCCAAGACCGCCGGCAAGGGGCAGGATGGCAAGACCTACGGCGTTCCGATGGGCACCGACACCCGCGGCCTCTGGTACAACAAGCAGCTCTTCCAGAAGGCCGGACTGCCCACGAACTGGCAGCCGAAGAACTGGAACGATGTCCTGACGGCTGCACGCGCGATCAAGCAGAAGGTCCCCGGTGTCGTGCCGTTCAACATCTACTCGGGCAAGGCCGCCGGCGAGGCCGCGACCATGCAGGGCTTCGAGATGCTGCTGTACGGCACCCAGAACCAGCTCTGGGACCCCAAGTCGAAGAAGTGGATCGTGTCGAGCCCGGGCATGAAGGACGCGATGAACTTCCTCAACACGGTCTTCTCCGAAAAGCTCGGGCCGAACCCGCAGGACGCCCTCGACCCCCAGTGGGGCACCAAGGTCAGCACCCAGCTCCTGCCGACGAGCAAGCTGGCGATCGACCTCGACGGCTCGTGGCTGACCGGTACGTGGAAGAAGTCCGGTACGAAGCCGTGGCCGCAGTACACCAAGGTCATGGGCGCAACGGCGATGCCGACCGAACACGGCCAGGCGCCGGGCAAGACCAGCATGTCGGGCGGCTGGCTGCTTTCGGTCGGGTCGAAGTCCGCACACAAGGACCAGGCTTTCCAGCTGATCTCTCTCGCGCTGAACCGGCAGAACACGCTGACCTACGACAACCTGGCCAGCCAGATCGCCGAGCGCAAGGACGTCGCGAACGACCCGAAGTACAAGAACAGCGACCCGTTCACGTCGTTCTTCACCGGGCTGGTGAAGTACACGCACTTCCGTCCGGCGTACTCGACCTACCCGCAGGTGTCCGACGCCATCCAGCAGGCGATGGAGGCTGTCATGACCGGGCAGGCCTCGCCCGGCGCGGCGGTGTCGCAGTTCGGCTCGAATGTGAAGAGCGCCGTGGGACCGGACAAGACGACAACCTCCTCGTGATCTGATGAGCGCCACTGACGTCGTCGCGCGGCCGACCGGAACGCCGGCCGGCCGCCCGGCCCGGTCCCACCAACGCGGTCCGGGCATTGCGCAGAAACTGTTGCCGCTGGTCCCGGCCGTCGTACTCCTGTTGCTCTTCTTCGCCGGTCCGGTGATCTGGAGCCTCTACACCGCCTTCACCAACGAGGCGCTGTCAGGTGTCGGCGCCGGAGCGACGCGCTTCATCGGCCTCGGCAACTTCCGCCGGATGTTCTCCGACCCGGCCTTCCTGTCCTCCGTCGTACGGACCGTGGTGTTCGTCATCGGGTCGGCCGTCATCGGGCAGAACTGCCTAGGGCTCCTCATCGCCATGCTGCTCCGCGGGCGCAGCCGCGCTGTGCAGTCCGCGGTCTCCCTGGTGGTGGTCGGCGCCTGGGTCATGCCGGAGATCGTCGCCGCGTTCTGCTGGTACGCGTACCTCAACCGCACCGGCAGCCTGAACTCCTGGCTGGGGCATATCGGCTTCCACCAGGACTGGCTCTACACCGCTCCCATGTTCGGGGTCATCCTCGCCAACGTCTGGCGGGGCACCGCGTTCTCGATGATGGTCTACAGCGCAGCGCTGTCGGACATCTCGCCGGACGTCGAAGAGGCGGCGTCGATCGACGGCGCGTCGGGGTGGAAACGGCTGTGGCTCGTGACCCTGCCGATGATCCGCCGGTCGATCATGACCAACCTGATGCTCATCACCTTGCAGACGTTGGCGGTGTTCACGACGATCTACGTCCTGACCGGAGGCGGTCCCGGGACGAAGAGCCAGACGACACCCATCTACATGTACGAGCAGGCCTTCAAGTTCTACAACCTGGGCTACGGCACGGCCATGGCCTTGATCCTGCTCATCGTCGGTGCGCTGTTCTCACTGGTCTATCTCCGCTTCCTGAATGTGGACGAAAAATGAGCACCCTCGCGCCCGCCCGCTCGGCCCCGCCCCGCGCGCCGCGGTCGTTCTCCATCACGAGCCCCCGGCGCTCACCCGCCCGCCTGTTGGCCCTGCTGGCTCTCGCGGTCGTGGTCATCGCGTTCGTCGCGCCGATGCTCTGGCTGGTCCTGGGCTCATTGCACCGGGACGCGGGGTTGTCGGTGCCGTTCGGTGCCGGCTGGACGTTCGACAACTACAGCAAGGTCATGAACGCCACGACCCTGTGGACCCCGCTGCGAAACTCCTGCATCTTGGCGGGATGCTCAGCGGTCCTGACGGTGATCGTGTCGTCACTCGCGGCTTATCCACTGTCGCGCTACCAGATGCGCTTCCGCCGGATGTTCCTCTACACGATCGTCTTCTCGACCGGCCTCCCGCTGACCGCGGTCATGGTGCCGGTGTACGTGATGTTCGCGCACTTCAATATCACCGACTCCATCTGGGCGACAGTCCTGTTCATGTCGGCGACGTCGCTGCCGTTCGGGATCTGGATGATGAAGAACTTCATGGACGGGGTCCCGGTGACCCTCGAGGAAGCGGCGTGGTGCGACGGCGCCGGCTGGTTCCAGTCCCTGCGGCGCATCGTCATGCCATTGATGGCGCCGGGCGTTGCCGTGGTGACGATTTTCACGTTCGTGGTGCAATGGGGCGACTTCTTCATTCCGTTCATCCTCTTGCTCAGTCCCGGTAAGCAGCCCGCATCCGTAGGCATCTACACGTTCTTCTCACAATATGGGGCGGTTGCGTACGGCCAGCTGGCCGCCTTCTCCGTCCTCTACACGTTGCCGATCATTCTGCTGTACGGCGTTCTCGGGAAATTCCTCGGCGGCGCCTTCAGCTTCGCCGGCGGGCTCAAGGGCTGATCTCGCCCGCCACCCTGCCGTCCTTCGGTTCTGAGCTTTAGGAGTACTGCTTCATGCCCATTTCCGCGGTCGTCCCCACCGAGCGTTTCGTCGCCGGCACCGACGGACCCGTGCAACTGCTCGAGGTGCGGCTCGACGCGCCGTCCGGAGA
>JAICIE010000157.1 GCA_025924515.1 Jatrophihabitans sp.
CTCACGATCACGACCGAGAGGTCGATGTCGGCGACGAGGCTCCGCAGCAGGCTCAGGATCTCCGCCTGCACCGTGACGTCGAGCGCGGTCGTCGGCTCGTCGGCCACGAGGAGCTTCGGCTGACCGGTGAGTGCGAGCGCGATGGCGACGCGCTGGGCCATCCCGCCGGACAGCTGGTGCGGATAGTCGTCGTAGCGCTTGGCGGCGTTGGGGATGCCGACCAGTTCGAGCATCTCGATCGAGCGCCTGCGCGCCTGCGCCTTCGACACGTGGTTGTGCACCCGGTAGGCCTCGCTGATCTGCGAGCCGACCGTGTAGAAGGGGTGCAGCGACGACAGCGGGTCCTGGAAGATCATGGCCATCTCGTTGCCGCGCAGGTGGCGCATCTGCGCCTCGCTGGCGCCGACGAGTTCCTCGTCGTCGAGCCAGATCTCGCCGGTGATGTCGGCGCGGCTGCCCTTGTGCAGCCCCATGATCGCCTGGCTGGTGACGGACTTGCCCGAGCCGGACTCGCCGACGATGCCGAGGATCTCGCCGCGAGCCAGCTCGAACGACAGTCCGTCGACGGCCTTGACCACGCCGTCGCCCGTGGGGAAGTGCACCCGCAGGTCGCGGACCGACAAGAAGGACTTCGGTCGGCCGTCGGCGTCGGACGTGATCTCCAGAGCCGTCGCGCTCATCTGCGGGCTTCCCTTCGTCCTCGCCGCGTCAGCCGTAGCTGACTCGTGGGTCCACCACCGCGTACAGGATGTCCACGATCAGGTTAGCCACCACGAGTGCCACCGCGGCCAGGATCGTCACCCCGAGGATGATCGGCAAGTCCTGCTGGCGGATGCCGGTGATCAGGAGCAGCCCCAGCCCGTGCAGATTGAAGACGGTCTCGGTGATGACGGTGGTCCCGATCAGGGTGCCCAGGTCGATGCCGAAGATTGTGACGATCGGCGTCAGCGCGGCGCGCAGGCCGTGCTTGATCACGACGGTGCGCCGGGGCAGGCCCTTGGCCCGGGCCGTTCGAATGAAGTCCTCCCCCATCGTGTCGAGCATGTTGGCACGCGTCAGCCGGGCGTAGAGGGCGGCGAACAAGAAGGCCAGCGCGAACCAGGGCAGGATCAGGCTCTTGAACCATTGCAGCGGGTCCTGGGTGATCCCGCTGTAGGAGGGGTTCGACAGCCACTTGAGCTTGTACTCGAAGATCAGCAGCAGCAGCGGCCCGGTGAAGAAGATCGGCAGCGACACCGCGGTCAGCGCGCCGGTCATGCCGGCGCGGTCGAAGAACGAGCCGGGCCGCAGGCCGGAGACGGTGCCGACGAGCACGCCACCGACGAGCCAGAGGACGGCGGCGCCGCCGGCCAGGCTGAGGCTCACCGGCAGGGCCTGGAGGATCAGCGAATCGACGGACGAATTCAGCCGGAAGGAATAGCCGAGGCACGGCGCGCCGCAGTGCGTGGTGGTGTCTCCGTCCGAGACCGTCTGTCCGAAGAAGATCGACCGGAGATAGTGCCAATACTGGTCGTACCAGGGCAGATCGAACCCGAAGCGATGCTCGAGAAGCTTCAGGCCCCCCGGGCTGGGCGGGATCTTTCCGACGTAGTAGTAGACCGGCGAGCGGTGCGCGAGCGCAGGCGCCAGCTGGAACAGCAAAAACGTCACGAAGCTGACGGCCACGAGAACCAATACGGCGCCCATGACCCGCCGGATGATGTACCTGATCATGGCTTCCCGATCATCCCTGTCCGGTCATTCTCTTCGGTCGGGGTTGACATGCAGCCGGTGGCCGGCCCGGGGTTCCCCGAACCGGCCACCGCTGTTGCTCACGGAGCGGTTACTTGGTGACTCCGACGTTGACGAAGTCGTAGATGCCGAACGCAAGGGCGTTGTCACAAGCGACGCTGGTCAGCCGCGGGTTGCGGTAGTACAGCGTCTTGCCCCAGATGAACGGCAGGTAGACCGCGTCCTTCATGACCTGCTGGTTGAGCTGCTTCCAGTCGGCCTGGGTGGTCTGACCCTTCGGTCCTTCGGTGAGGATCTTGTTGACGACCGGGTCGTTCAGGCTCGGGTAGTTGGAGTTACCGGTCGGCAGGATGTTGGCGCCGTTGGCGATCGAGTTCCAGAAGCCGACGCCCGTCGGGAAGTCCGGCCCCCAGCCCGCGTTGGCGAGGCCGAGACCCTGGTTCTTGATGTTGGCCGGCGATCCGACGAAGGTGCTGTAGTAGTTCGACGCGTCCTGCGTAGCCGCCGTGACCTTGATGCCGACCTTCGCCAGCGCGGACTGCTCGGCCCGGAACAGGTTGGCCGCCGTGGTGCTGGGAGTGGAGTAGGCGAACTTGGTCGAGAAGCCGTTCGGCTTGCCGCACTGCTGGAGTTCCTGCTTGGCCTTGGCCGTGTCACCGGTGTTCGACGAGCCGGTCGGGTACGGGTTGTAGCTCGGGTCGTACCCGTCGATCCCGGGCGGCGTCATCGAGTTGGCGATGACGCCGGCGGTCGGACCGCCGTAGGCGCGCAGGGCGCCGGCCTTGTCGAAGGCGTAGAAGATTGCCAGCCGGCAGTGAATGTTCGTGATCACCGAGGGCATGACGGACATGTACCGCGTGAACGGCGGCGTCGCGTCGTCGGAGGTCTGCTTCAACTGCGGGTTGGTGAGGATCTTCGACTGGAAGGTGATCTGCACGCCGTTGTCAGCGCGGGCGTCGGCCGTGCCGGCCTGCAGCTTCTGGTCGATGTCGTCGAGGTTGGTGTCGATCGTCATTACGATCTTGTCGACGAGCGGGTGGTGCACCGTGTCGGTGCTCTGCGACCAGTTCGGGTTCCGGACGAACGTGATCTGCTTGTTCTGCTGGTACGACTGGATCATGTACGGGCCGGAGGACACCGGGTGCTTGGTGTAGGTGGCGCCCTTGAACTGCGGCCCGCCTTCGACCTTGTACGGCACCGGCGACGACGCGCCCATCGCCATCAGGTAGTCCCAGTCGGCGTTCGGCTTGGCGAGATTGAACGTGATGCTGTTGCTGGTCGTCTTGATGGTGCTCAGATCACCGCTCTTGTACGGACCCTTGTAGCTCGCCGGGTGCGCGATGGAGTCGATGAAGTATGAGGACGGGCCGCCGTTGATGACGTCGGTGGCGAAGAGGCGCTCGATGCCGTACTTGACGTCGATCGGCCGGATCGGCTGGCCGTTCGAGAACTTCAGGCCCGGCTTCAGGGTGTAGCTCCACTGGGTGAAGGTCGAGTTGTGCTTGCCGAGCGAGGTGGCCAGGTCGGGCGCAATCTTGTACTTGTCGCCGTACAACTTGGTGTAACCGACCAGCGAGCGGACGTAGATCCGCTGCATGTTCCAGCACCATCCGTAATAAGAGCGCCCCGGGTCCCACGAGTCGCAGTCACCTCCCGCGAGGAGGTTCAACGTCCCACCCGTCTTCGTCGACGGGTTCACGACATTGTTGACGGCGGCGCTGTAGCCGGTCGTGTTCGTGCTGCTGCTGGAGCTGCCGCTCGAGACCGTGCCACTGCTGGACGCGCTGCTCGAATTCGTGGTGCCCCCGCCGCCGCTGCTGCCAGAACACGCAGCCAGCGCGGTCGCTGCTGCAGTCGCGAGACAAGCGACGATGGCCGCCCTCCGATACCGCATCATGGGTTCAGATCTGCCCTTCCTGTGTGAGTGAGCCGTGACCGCATCTTCGGCCACTTGTTTTTCGCACTGTGCCACTGATCCGTCGCACATGCGCGCGTGGTTCCGGAATCGATATCCGGTTGTCATCGCCTCGATCTCGGATCGAGGGCGTCGCGCAGACCGTCGCCGAAGAGGTTGAAGGCCAGCACGGTGATGAACAACGCCATTCCGGGCGCAATCAGATACATCGGGTCGATCTGGAAATAGTTACCCGCGTCGTTGAGCATGGAGCCCCAGGAGATGGTGGGCGGCTGGAACCCGACGCCGATGTACGACAGACCCGCCTCGCCGAGGATGTAATTGGGGATGGTGAGCGTCGCGTAGACCAGGATCGGCCCGATCAGGTTCGGCGCGATCTCCTTGGACATGATCCGGAAGTTCGACGCGCCGAGGCTGCGCGCCGCTTCGACGAACTCCTTCTCGCGCAGCGACAGCACCTGCCCGCGGACGATGCGACCGATGTACGGGAACCCGAAGAATCCGAGGACGAAGATGATCACCGCGTAGCGAAGTGGCGTGCCGCTGACGCCTAGGAACGACGGGATGATGCTGAAGACGGCGAGCAGCGCAATTGAGAACAGCAGCACCGGGAAGGAGAGCAGCAGGTCCATGATGCGCGACAGGAACGAGTCGGCCCAGCCGCGGAAGTAGCCCGCGGCCAGGCCGGCGGACACCCCGAAGACGAGTGACAGCAGGGTCGCGGCGAACCCGATGATCAGCGACGTCCTCGCGCCGTACATCAGCTGGGCCAGCACGTCCTGGCCCAGCACCGGCGTCACGCCGAGCCAGTGCTTGCCCGAGGCGCCGCCGAAGCTGCCCATCGGCAGCTGGGTGCTCGGGTCGGTGAGGTTGTAGTCGATCGTGTTCGGCTTCTGCCCGAGCCAGTCGGTGAGCAGGGGCGCGAAGATCGCAACCAGGATGATCAATAGGACGACCACCCCGCCGGCCATCGCGACCTTGTCATGCTTGAGCCGGCGCCAGGCGAGCTGACCCAGCGATCGGCCTTCGATGGCCTTCTCGGCGCCGGGTCCACCTGCATCAGGGCCGACACTGTCGGCAGCGACCTCGAGCTCACTGGGCGACAGCGATATCGACACGCTCGATGCCCCTTTCTGCTCGGCCGGCGGGGGGGAGCGCCGGCACCTCGGAACGATCTCGTTCGGGTCAGCAGGCTATGCCTTGCGCCCGCGCTCCGGGTAGTGGGCCAGAAGCCACCGGGTTCCCGCCGCCCAGCGAAGAGCCGCAGCGTCCTCTGACGTCGTCACTGTAGACAGGCCTGCGCTATCCGTACGGACAGGGGCCGAAGCGTTGCGGATTCGTGACCGGACAACGATTTCCGGACACGCTCCCGTCCGCCTGACAGCTCATCGACGGTCCGGAAGGAACGGCAGGTCGCGCCGGACCGACGCCACCCTCTCGGCGTCCACGTCGGCCAGCAGCACGGTCGGCTGATGGGCCGCCTCGGCCAGCGGGCGCCCGAGCGGGTCGATCACCGCCGAGTCACCGACGTAGTGCAGGTCTCCCCGGCTGCCCACCCGGTTGACGCCGAGAACGTATGCCTGGTTCTCGACTGCCCGCGCCCGGAGAAGCAGCCGCCAGTGCTCGCGCCGATCGCGGGGCCAGTTGGCCGGCACGACGTAGAGGTCGGTGTCGGGCGCCAGCGGCCAGAACTCGTCGGCGAACCGGAGGTCGTAGCAGACGAACACGGATGTCCGCAGGCCCCCGATCTCCACGGTGAGCGGCTTGTCACCCGCCGCGTACCGCTCGTGCTCGCCGGAGTAGCTGAAGGGGTGGATCTTCGCGTACCGATCGATTCGCCCGTCCGGCGCGGCGACCAGCGCGTTGTTGCGGAAGCGTCCGTCCGAGCCGCGCTGAGCGACCGATCCGATCAGGGTGGCGCCGCGCAGGGCCGCCTGTTCCTGCAGCCACTGTTCGACCGGGCCGCCCTCGTCCTCGGCGAAGCGTTCTGGATGCATCGAGAACCCGGTGGCGAACATCTCCGACAGGACGATGAGCTCCGCGCCCGCCGCGGATGCCTGGTCCAACAGCGGCGCGAGCGCGGCGCAGGTGCCGCGAGCGTCCTCCCAGACGATGTCGTGCTGGACGGCGGCGATCTTCATCGCAGTCCCTTCAATCGAGTCAGCGCCTCGGCGAGCACCTCGGGACGTTTGCAGAAGGCGAACCGGACGTGGCGGTCGCCGGCGGGCGAGTCGTGGAACACGCTGCTCGGGATCGCCACCACCCCGGCCCGGTGCGGGAGGTCGCGGCAGAACGCGACGGCGTCGCTGCCGACGTCGACGGTGGCGAAGTAGGTCGCCTGCGGGCGCACCACGTCCCAGCCGAGCTCCGCCAGACCGTCGCAGAGCAGGTCGCGCTGGTACTGCAGGCGCTCGGCGACGTCCTTGGTGATGTGACCGAGCGCGTCCGCGACCGCAGGTTGGAACGGGGCGCCGTTGACGTAGGTCAGGAACTGCTTGACCGTGCGCACTGCGGACACCAGCTCCGGCGTCGCGCAGAGCCAGCCGATCTTCCAGCCGGTGACGCTGAACGTCTTCCCGGCGCTGCTCACGGTCAGGGTGCGCTCGCGCATGCCGGGCAGGGTCGCCAGCGGAACGTGTTGGCGGCCGTCGAAGGTCAGGTGTTCGTAGACCTCGTCGCACAGCACGAGGAGGTCGCGCTCGAGCGCGAGGTCGGCGACGATCTGCAGCTCTGCGGCCGTGAACACCTTGCCGGTCGGGTTGTGCGGGCTGTTCAGGATGAGCAGCCGGGTGCGGTCGGTGACGGCTGCGCGGAGCTCGGCGGGATCGAACTGCCATCCGCTGCCCTCGCGGCGGAGCGTGACCGTGCGGCGACGGGCGCCGGCGAGTGCGACGCAGGCGGCGTAGGAGTCGTAGTAGGGCTCGAAGAGCACCACCTCATCGCCGGGCTCGGTCAGGGCGAGCGCGGCCGCGGCGATCGCCTCGGTCGCGCCGGCGGTGACGAGAACCTCGGCGTCCGGGTCGTAGTCAAGGCCGTAGTAGCGCTGCTGGTGATCGGCGATCGCCGCGCGCAGAGCCGGGATGCCGGGGCCGGGCGGGTACTGGTTGGCGCCGGCGCGGATTGCGGCGACGGCGGCCTCGAGGAGCTCCGGCGGTCCGTCGGTGTCCGGGAAGCCCTGGCCGAGGTTGATGCTGTTGGTCTGGACCGCGAGCGCCGACATCTCGGCGAAGATCGTCGTGCCGAACCCCTGCATGCGCTGCACGAGTGGTTGGTCTGGCACGGGCCCAGGCTAGTCCGGTCGGGGGGTGGGTGGCCGTCGTGCCTTGCCGGGGGGTTGCGGGTTGGCCGGGGCCCGCTGGGTGGCGCGTGGCCCGCCGGTCGGCGCGTGGCCCGCTGGTCGGCGGGGTCCGCTGGTCGGCGGGGTCCGCTGGTTGGCGCGTGGCCCGCCGGGTGCCGGGCCCGCTGGTTGGCGCGTGGGCCGCCGGGTTGGCGCGTGGCCCGCC
>JAICIE010000158.1 GCA_025924515.1 Jatrophihabitans sp.
CAAGCCGCGGATAGCGCCACCGAAGACGTACCGGAACAGCAGCACGAACATGATCGGCGACACCACGTTGAACATCACCATGTCTGGCTGCCGCATGAGCCGGCGCAGATTCCGCCCGGCCATGGCCAGCGTGTCGCCGACCGCCCACGGCAGCCCGCCGGAACCGCCGATCGCGCCGGCCCCGGATGGTCGCAGTCCGTCCGCAGTGACCGTCATCGTCCACTCCCCGCCGTTTCGCGTGCTCTGGAGCCGCGCTCGTCCTCCGCCGCCGCCCCGATCGAGCCGTCGTCGGTGGCGTCCTCCTGCTCGGCGACGTGCCCGGTGAGGGACAGGAAGACGTCGTCGAGGCTGGGTTCCCGCAGTTGCAGCGACCGGGCCACGAGACCGGCCGCGTCGAGGCGGCGCACCACCTCGGTGAGGGTCGACGTCCCGGCGACGGCAGGCACGCGCACCACCTGGTCGTCGAGCGTCGCCTCTCCCGCACCGGCCCCGGCCAACGCGGAGTCGGCACGGCGAGCCTCCTCGGCATCGGCCATCCGCACTTCGACGACCGCGCCGCCCAGCCGCGCCTTCAGCTCGCTCGAGGTGCCCTCGGCGATCACCCGGCCGTGGTCGACGACGGAGATCCGGTCGGCCAGCCGATCGGCCTCCTCGAGGTACTGCGTCGTCAACAGCACGGTCGTGCCCTCGCGCACGAGGGACTCGATCACGTTCCACAAGTCGATGCGGCTGCGCGGATCGAGCCCCGTCGTCGGTTCGTCGAGGAACAGCACCGGCGGGCGCGCGACCAGCGCCGCGGCGAGGTCGAGGCGCCGGCGCATGCCGCCGGAGTAGGTCTTCGCCGGACGCCCGGCCGCGGCGGCGAGCGCGAACCGATCGAGCAACTCGGCCGCCCTGGCGCGGCAGGTCGCTGTGGGCAGGTGGTTGAGCCGGCCGATCAGGGCCAGGTTCTCGGCGCCGGTCAGGTTCTCGTCGACGGCGGCGTACTGGCCCGCGAGGCCGATCGAGCCGCGCACTCGCGCCGGCTGGCGGAGCACGTCGAAGCCGGCCACCTCGGCGACGCCGGAGTCGGGCCGCAGCAGGGTCGTGAGGATGTTGACGGCGGTCGTCTTGCCCGCGCCGTTGGGTCCCAGCAGCCCGAGGACGGTGCCCTCTCGGGCTTCCAGGCTGACTCCGTCAAGAGCACGGACGTCCTTGCCGAAGACCTTGACGAGGTCGCGGGCGACGATGGCAGGTCGGCTCACGGGGGCGGACCCTACCGGCGACGTCTGACAGCGGGCGACGCCTTTTCGGTAAGCGGCCCGTGTGAGTGGCCTATCCGGCGACGCGGAGCTTCGCGATGCGATCCGGCTTGGGCCACCGGACGTCGCTGACCCAGCCGAGCTTTTCGAAGATCCAGATGAGGCGCGCCGACGTGTCGAGCTGCCATTTGTCGACGCCGTGTCGCGCTGCCGTCGGATCGGCGTGGTGCATGTTGTGCCAGCTCTCGCCGAAGCTGAGGATCGCCAGCGGCCAGAAGTTGGCGCTCTTGTCCCGGGAGGCGAACGGACGCTCGCCGATCGTGTGGCAGATCGAGTTGATCGACCAGGTCACGTGGTGCAGCAGGAAGACCCGCACCAGCGATGCCCAGAAGAATGCCGAGAGCAAGCCGGTCCACGACCAGGACACCAGCCCACCGATGGCCGCGGGCAGCACGAGGGAGGTCGCCAGCAGGGCCGGGAAGAGCGTGTTCACCTTCCGGATGTCGCGGTCGCCCATCAGGTCCGGCGCGTACTTCTCCCGGTTGGTGTGGAACTCGTCGAACAACCAGCCGAGGTGCGCCCAGAACAGGCCCTTCATCAGAGCCGGGAGCGTCTCGCCGTACCGCCACGGGGAGTGCGGGTCGCCGTCCTTGTCGCTGAACGCATGGTGGCGGCGGTGGTCGGCGACCCATCGGGTGACCGGTCCCTCGATGGCCATCGATCCTGCGGCGGCCATGACGATCCGCAGCCAGCGCTTGGCCTTGAACGAGCCGTGGGTGAAGTAGCGGTGGTAACCGACCGTGACGCCCATGCCGCTGATGTAGTAGAAGACGACGGCGAGGATCACGTCCGTCCAGCTGAGACCCCAGCCCCAGGCGACCGGCACCGCAGCGAGGAAGGCCAGGAACGGAAGGATGACGAAGACGTAGAGCATGAACTGCTCGCCCCAGCGCTTACCGCCCTCGACGACGGACTTGGCCTGGGGGACGGGACGTGCGACAGCCGGGTCGGCTATGGCCATGCGGAGGACCCTTCGAGCAGCGGGGACGGTTTTCCCTAACCCTAGGCGAGGAAGAGCGGGTCGGCGACCGCCGGTACAGTCGGCGCACGCGATGGGGGATGGGGTAATCGGCAGCCCGCAGGCCTTTGGAGCCTTGCAGTCTCGGTTCGAGTCCGAGTCCCCCAGCTCCCGAATCTCCCCCGGAAGCGAGTCCACGGATGATCTGCAGCCCCGACCGTTGGTTCGAAGCGGGCGCTGCGCACGGACAGGCACGCCCGGCATGACCCGTCGGTCGCTCGCTGTCGTCGTCCTCGCGGCCGGCGAGGGCACCCGGATGAAGTCGCGGATCCTGCCGAAAGTCCTGCACGGCTTCGCCGGGCGGTCGCTGCTCGCCCACGTGCTCGCGGCGGTGGAACCGCTCGGCGCCGAGCACACCCTCGTCGTCGTCGGCGCCGGGCGCGACCAGGTGATCGCCGCCCTCCCGGCGACCGCGCGTGCCGTGGTTCAGGACAAGCAGCTCGGGACCGGACACGCCGTCGCCGTCGCGCTCGACGCCCTGCCCTCGGATGCCGCGGGGACGGTCCTGGTGGTGCCGGGAGACGCGCCGCTGCTCACGACGACAACCCTTCGGGCCCTGGTCGCGGACGCGGCCGACGTCACGATGTTGACCAGCGAGCTCGACGACCCGACCGGGTACGGGCGCGTGCTCCGTCACGAGGACGGGTCGATCCGGCGGATCGTCGAGCAGAAGGACGCGAGCGAGCACGAGCTGCGGGTCCGCGAGGTGGGCACGTCGGTGTACGCGTTCGACGCGACGCTGCTTCGCGAGGCGGTGCAGCGGCTCTCCACGGACAACGCCCAGGGCGAGCAGTACCTCACCGACGTCGTCGGCCTCGCGGTCGCCGACGGACGGCAGGTGACGGCGGTGCGCGCGCCGGCGGCCGAGACGGCGGGAGTGAACGACCGGGTGCAGTTGGCGGCCGCCGCGCGGCTGTACAACGACCGGTTGCTGCACGAGCACATGCGGGCCGGGGTGACCGTGCTCGACCCCGCGAGCACCTGGGTCGACGCGGGCGTGCGGCTCGAGCCCGACGTCGTCCTCCTGCCGGGCACCGACCTGCACGGGGACACGACGGTGGCCGCGGGGGCGGTCGTCGGACCGCATACGTCGCTCACCGACACGACCGTGGGTGCCGGATCGAGGCTGCAGCGGGTCGTCGCCGTGCAGGCGCGGATCGGCGCGGACGTGACGATCGGCCCGTTCGCCTACCTGCGCGCCGGCACCGTCCTGGCCGACGGGGTGCACGTCGGCACGTATGTGGAGCTGAAGAATGCGGACGTCGGTGCCGCGACGAAGATCCCGCACCTGTCCTACGTCGGCGACGCCACCATCGGCGAGCAGACGAACATCGGCGCGGCCACGGTCTTCGTCAATTACGACGGGGTCGCCAAGCACCACACGACCATCGGCAGCCACGCCCGGACCGGGGCCGACAACATGTTCGTCGCGCCGGTCACGGTCGGCGACGGGGCATACACCGCGGCCGGAGCCGTGATCACGAAGGACGTACCGTCCGGCGCGCTGGCCCGTTCGAGCGCGCGGCAGCAGAACGTGCCAGGCTGGGTAGCGGAACGGCGTCCAGGCACCGCGGCAGCCAAGGCGGCCGAAGAGGCCGGCGCCGATCGGCAGGACGAGGAGAGGCCGACGCCGTGAGCACCCTGCAGGTGGCCGGACGAAAGAGCCTCGTGCTGCTGTCCGGACGCGCGTACCCCGAACTGGCCGCCGAGATCGCCGCGCAGGTCGGCGTGACCGTCACCGAGACGACGGCGCGGGACTTCGCCAACGGCGAGACGTTCGTCAAACCCAACGACTCGGTGCGCGGCACCGACGCCTTCGTGATCCAGTCGTACACGACCCCGATCAACCAGTGGGTCATGGAGTCGCTCATCCTTGTCGACGCGCTCAAACGCGCCTCGGCGAAGCGGATCACCGTCGTCGCGCCGTTCTATCCGTACGCCCGCCAGGACAAGAAGCACCGCGGCCGTGAGCCGATCACCGCGCGGCTGATGGCCGATCTGTTCAAGACGGCCGGCGCAGACCGACTGATGGCCGTCGACCTGCACACCGCGCAGATCCAGGGATTCTTCGACGGTCCGGTCGACCACCTGTTCGCGATGCCGCTGCTCTCGGACTACGTGGAACGGCGCTACGGCGACGAGGATTTGGTCATCGTCTCGCCGGACACCGGCCGGGTGCGCATGGCCGAGCAATGGGCCGACGCGCTGGGCGGACGCGAGATAGCCTTCGTGCACAAGACCCGCGACATCGACGCCGCCAACGAGGTCGTGGCGAACCGGGTGGTCGGTGAGGTGTCCGGGCGCTACTGCCTGCTCATCGACGACATGATCGACACCGGCACCTCGATCACCAAGGCCGCCGACCTCCTGTTCGCCAACGGAGCCACCGACGTGATCATCGCGGCGACGCACGGGATCTTCTCCCCGCCGGCGACCGACCGGCTGAAGAACAGCAAGGTCAGCGAGGTCATCGTCACCAACACCCTGCCGATCCGTGCGGAGCAGGAATTCGACAAGCTCACGGTGCTGTCGATCGCTCCGCTGCTGGCGAAGGCGATCAAAGAGGTGTTCGAGGACGGGTCGGTGACCAGCCTGTTCGCCGGCCGGTCCTAGGCCCCGCCCGGCTCCGGCCGGCGGGGCCGCCTCGGCCGGCCGTCGCGGCGCCGGCAGGCGCGAGCGGTCTCAGCTCGCCGCCTCGGCGATCCGCGCAAACGCGGCGACGTCGAGCGTTTCCCCTCGCGCCGACGGATCGATGCCCGCCGCGCGCAACCGCCGCTCCGCCTCGGCCGGGGAGCCGGCCCACCCCGCGAGCGCCGAGCGAAGCGTCTTGCGGCGCTGCGCGAAGGCCGCGTCGACGACGGCGAACACGGCCGGACGCGACGCCGAGGTCCGCGGCGGATCACGCCGCACCAGCCGCACGAGTCCCGAGTCGACGTTCGGTACCGGCCAGAACACCGCCCGCGGCACCGCGCCGGCGCGCGCGGCGTCGGCGTACCAGGCCGTCTTGACGCTCGGCACGCCGTAGACGCGGCTGCCCGGGGCGGCCGCGAGCCGCTGCGCGACCTCCGCCTGGACGAGGACGAGCCCGTGCTTCAGCGACGGGACCCGCTCGAGGAGGTGCAGGACGACCGGCACCGCCACGTTGTACGGCAGATTCGCGACGAGGGCTGTAGGTGCCGGCCCGGACACGGCGTCGAGCCGCAAGGCGTCGGCGCACACGACGACCAGGTCAGCGCCGGGCAGCCGCTCGCCGACCGTCTCCGGCAGCGCCTCCGCCAACCGAGGGTCCACCTCGACCGCGGTGACCGGATGTCCCGCTTCGAGCAGGCCGAGGGTCAGCGATCCGAGGCCGGGCCCCACCTCGAGCACGCGTTCGGCCGGACGCAGCTGAGCGGTGCGCACGACGCGGCGGATGGTGTTGGGGTCGTGCACGAAGTTCTGCCCGAGGCTCTTCGTCGGACGCAGTGCCAGACGGTCGGCCAGTCGCCGCACGTCGGCGGGACCCAGCAGCGTCACGGCCGGTACCGGCTCGTCACCGGACGAACGTGAACAGTCGCGGCCCGACCTCGAGCGGCACCGGGGTCGCGGTGAAGCGAACGACCCCGACGGCCGGCTGGTCGGCGCCCGGCCCGCCGAACTCGAGATACGTCAGTTCACGGAAGCCGGCCGCGGCGAAGCCGCGGCGGATCTCGTCGTTGCCGGCGTCCGGACGCACGGCGCGGGTCCACACCAACGTGGCGCCCGCCGTGCACAGCTGTGGCGTGGCCGCGACGGTGCGGATCAGGTCGGCGTTGCTGAGGTTGCCGAGAACGCCGACGACGAGGACGAGGTCGGCCGGCGCCGCGCCGACGTAGGAGCCGCTGTCGCCGGCGTCGGCCGTGCGCACCTCGATCCCCGGGAAAGGCGCCGCCGCCGTCCGCGCCCGCTCGGCGATCGCCGGATGCAGCTCCAGCAGGGTGCCGGTGACCCGGCCGGCGTCGGGTCGTCCGGAGAGGACGCCGAGCAGGTCGCGGCCGTCGCCGGAGCAGACGCTGAGCACCCGCACCGGCCCCGAGCGGCGGTCGAGGTCGGCGTCGATCGCCGCCCGGACGACCCCGAGCCGCCAGGACAGCGGCGCGGCAGGGTCGTCGTACTGCTCGTGCCACCGCTCGTAGTCGCGCATCGGCCCGTCATGCTGCCAGACCGCCGAGCACGCGCAGCGCGGACAATGGCCGGCGATGACCGAGCGCAAGCCTGCCAACATGCCGGTCGCCTCCTGGGTCGAGCAGCAGATTCGCGCTGCGGAGGCCAAGGGAGCGTTCGCCAACCTGCCCGGCAGCGGCAAGCCGCTACCGGACCTCGACCGGCCGCGCAGCGATCTCGACTGGATCGCGGCGAAGCTGCGGCGTGAGGACGTGGACGTCTCGGCGCTGCTGCCGCCCGCGCTGGCACTCGCGCGCGAGGTCGAACTGCTCCCGGGGCGGCTGGCGCGGGAGCGCTCCGAGCGGCGGGTGCGCGAGGTCGTCGAGGACCTCAACAAGAGGATCCGCACCGCCGTCCTCATCGCGCCCGTCGGCCCGCCGGTGCGCGTGCGTCCGCTTGACGTCGACGAGCACCTACGGCACTGGCGCGCCGCCCGCGCCCAGCCGGCCTCGTCGCCGCCGCGGGTGGCTGTGGCCGTGGCGGAGTCGAGCCCGACGCTGACCCGGGGCGATGCCCGCCCCCCCCGGCTGAGGTGTTGGAGCCCCCGGCGGGGGGGGGGGGCCGCGGCGGCGGGGGCCGCGTGGGGCCCGGCCCCGGCCGGTGCGCGACCCG
>JAICIE010000159.1 GCA_025924515.1 Jatrophihabitans sp.
CACGCCGACCGCCGACCGGGCGTGCCGGCCGTCCTCCCCGAAGACCTCGCCCAGCAGCTCGCTCGCGCCGTTGACGACTCCCGGCTGCCCGGCGAAGTCGGGCGCCGACGCCACGTATCCGACGACCTTCACCACCCGGACCACGCTGTCGATGCCCACCAGGTCGTGCACGGCGGCGAGCGCGTTGAGCGCACAGGTCCGGGCAAGGTCGGCGGCGGCGGTCGGGTCGACCTCGGCGCCGACCTTGCCCGTGTGCGGCAGCGCCCCGTCGACGAGCGGTAACTGACCGGAGGTGTAGACCAGATCCCCGGAGCGGACCGCTGGCACGTACGCCGCGAGCGGCGCCGCGACCGCAGGCAGTTCGATGCCGAGCTCCGCCAGACGAGTCAACGTCCTCCCCATGAACTCGGACGCTACCTGCCAGCCGGGATCCGTACGCTCGAAGAATGGCTGCGCCGATCTCCCGCGCCCGCGCCGCCGGACTGCGGCCGGAGATATCCGCCGGCAGCCGGCTGCACCTCGTCACCGGCAAAGGCGGCACCGGCAAGACCACCGTCGCCGCCGCGCTGGCCCTCGCACTCGCCAGCACCGGGCGGAAAGTCCTGCTGATCGAGGTGGAGGGACGCCAGTCTCTTGCCCAGCTCTTCGACGTCCCGGCGCTGCCCTACGAGGAGAAGCGCCTCCTCACCGTTCCCGGCAACGGCTCGCTGTGGGGACTGGCGGTCGACCCGGAACAGGCGCTGATCGAATACCTGGACATGTTCTACGGCCTGAAACGCTCGGCCCGCGGGCTGAGGAAGATGGGCGCCGTCGACTTCGTCACCACGGTCGCTCCCGGGCTCCGCGACGTGCTGATCACCGGAAAGATCAAGGAGTCGGTGACGCGGACGAATCCGGACGGCCACCTGGCCTACGACGCCGTCGTGGTCGACGCCCCGCCGACCGGCCGGATCACCCGCTTCCTCAACGCCACCCGCGAGGTCTCGAAGGTGGCGAAGGTCGGTCCGATCAGCCGACAGAGCGAGGGCGTCGTCTCGCTGCTGCGCGGCAAGCAGACGTCGATCCACATCGTCACGCTCCTGGAGGAGATGCCGGTCCAGGAGACCGTCGACGCGGCCGCGGAGCTCACCGACGCCGGGTTCCGGCTCGGCGCAGTGATCGTAAACCGGGCCCGTCCGTGCGTCCTGCCCGAGGAGCTGCTGGAACCGGGTCACACCGTCGATCCGGAGCTCGTCGCCGACGGGCTCAAGCAGGTCAACCTGCCTGCCTCGCTGGCCGCCGGCCTCGCTCGCGAGGTCAGCGACTACGCCGACCGGCTGCGGGTCGAACAGGAGAACGAGCGCCGGCTCGGCAAGGTCGACGCACCGCGCATCGAGGTCCCCGACCTGAACCCGCCGGTCGAGATCAGCGAACTGCACGAGCTCGCCCGCGTCTTCCGCGCCGAGTCCGAGGACGCGCCTCGGTGACCGGGGAACAGCGCCTCGACCTGGCCGCGCTCGTCCGAGACCGGCGGACCCGCGTGATCGTCACCTGCGGCAGCGGCGGGGTCGGCAAGACCACGACGGCCGCGGCGGTCGCGTTGATCGGGGCCGAGGCCGGGCGGCGCACGGTCGTGCTCACGATCGATCCGGCGCGGCGGCTGGCGCAGTCGATGGGACTCACCGAGCTCGACAACACCCCGCGGGAGGTCCGCGGCGTCGAGAACGGCCGGCTCTTCGCGATGATGCTCGACATGAAGAGGACGTTCGACGAGGTAGTCCTCCAGCACGCCCCGGCCGACCGCGCCGCGCAGATCCTGCAGAACCCCTTCTACGTCTCGCTGTCCTCGTCCTTCGCCGGGACGCAGGAATACATGGCGATGGAGAAGCTCGGACAACTGGTCGCCGCGGACGAGTGGGACCTGATCGTGGTCGACACCCCGCCGTCGCGCTCGGCCCTCGACTTCCTCGACGCGCCGAACCGGCTGGGTCGCTTCCTCGACGGCCGGATGATCCGCCTGCTGACGATGCCGGCCCGCGCCGGCGGCAAGGCCTACCTGAAGGTTGTCAGCGCCTCGGTGGCGATGTTCGCCAAGGTCTTCACCCGAATCCTCGGCACCGAGCTGCTCACCGACGTGTCGAGCTTCGTGTCGGCGTTGGAGACAATGTTCGGCGGGTTCCGGCAACGCGCAGAGCAGACCTACGAGCTGCTCAAGACGCCCGGCACCGCGTTCGTCGTCGTCGCGTCCCCGGAACCGGACGCGCTGCGGGAGGCGTCCTACTTCGTCGAGCGGCTCTCCGCCGAGCGGATGCCCCTGGCCGGGCTCGTCCTCAACCGGGTGCGCCGGACGGTTCTCGACTCGACCGGAACCACCCTGTCGGCGGCCCGGGCCGAGGCGGCGGCGGACGCGTTGAGCGCCAAGGGCGCCGACCGGCTGACCGGCGTGGCCGAAGCCGCGCTGCGGGTGCACAGCGAGATCGCGCAGGCGGCCGAGCACGACGGACGGATGGCACGCCGGTTCGCGACCGCCCATCCGGAGGTGCCGATCGTCTCGGTTCCGGCCCTTCCGGCCGACGTCCACGACCTCGACGGACTGCGCACGATCGGCTCGCTGCTCACCGCCGAGGCGTCGGCCGCCTGACCGCGGAGGTCCGGCCGGCCCTGCGCCGCCGTACCCTGGGGACCCGTGGACCGACCCAATCCGTGGTTGACCCTGTCGAAGCTGCTCGGCGCGCTCGTCGCGGCCGGGATGCTCGCGGCGGGGTTCTTCCTGCCCTACCTCGGGGGGATCGGCCTGGCGGCCAAGTCCGAGGCGCAGAAGTTCCTCGACACGTCCTGCGACCTCAAGGAGACGACGCCGCCGCAGAAGACCCAGCTCTTCGCCAGCGACGGCAAGACGCTCCTCGCCACCATCTTCACGCAGGACCGGCAGCCGATCCCGCTCACTCAGGTGCCGACTTTCTTGCAGAAGGCTCTCGTCGCGACCGAGGACCGCCGCTTCTACAGCCACCACGGCGTCGACATGCGCGGATTGGTCCGCTCGGCGGTGAGCACGAGCAGCGGCGACACGCAGGGTGGGTCGACGCTGACGATGCAGTACGTCAAGCAGATCCGCTATTACCAGGCCGGGACCAACGTCAAGCAGCAGCAGGCCGCGATCTCCCAGAACATCAACCGGAAGATCGAGGACGCGAAATGCGCGATCTCCATCGAGAAGCGCGAGTCGAAAGCGACCATCCTCGACAACTACCTGAACATCGCGTTCTTCGGCGAGAATTCCTACGGGCTGGAGACCGCCTCGGAGACGTACTTCGACAAGCCGGCCCGTGAGCTCAGCCCGCCGCAGTCGGCGCTGCTGGTCGGGTTGCTGCGGGCACCGAGCCAGTTCGATCCGTTCGTCGCCCCGACGGCGGCCCGGGAACGGCGCAACCAGGTTCTGCAGAACATGGTCGACGACAATCAGCTGACGCAGCGACAGGCGAACGTGTACGCACGACAGCCGATCTCGCTGGCCACGTCATCGCCGCCGAAGCTCCGGGAGGGCTGTGCGAACGCCCCGAAGACGGTCCGCAACGCCGCGTTCTTCTGCGACTACGCGGTGAACTGGCTGCAGCGGGTGCAGGGCATCTCGCTGCCGGACCTGCAGACCGGCGGCTACAAGATCATCACGACGTTGAACCCACGGCTGCAGAACTCGATGGAGCGAGGGATCGCCCGCCGACTCCCGGCCACTTCGCCGATGACCGCCATCATGCCCGCGGTCGATCCGCGAAGCGGCGACGTGCTCGCAATGGCGACCAGCAAGCTCTACGGGAACACGACGTCGATCAAGGACCACGCCCACACCAGCTACCCGGTATTCACGTCGTACGTCGCGCAGGGCGCGTCGACCTACAAGCTGTTCCCGCTGTTGGCGGCGCTGTTCACCGGCGTGCCGAGCGACTGGCAGCTGGAGACCCCGACCGGCCCGTACAAGCCGTACAACTGCAGCTCGGCCTCGAAGACGACCAACGGCGACGCGCAGGAGTATTACGACCGCAACGAGACACTGCGCTCGGCCACCGCCAAGTCGTCGAACACCTTCTTCGTCGGGTTGGCCGACCAGCTGTTCGGCTGCGACCTGAAGCCGATCGTGCAGATGGCGCAGCAGTTGGGGGTCAGCTCGCTGGCGCAGCCGAGCGACGTCGCGCACCAGACCATCGCCCAGACCGTGATGAACCTGCAGCGGGCCCAGCAGCTCGTCCTCGGTGACCTCGCGACCAGCCCGCTGGAACTTGCCAGCGCCTACGCGGCGGTTGCGAACGGAGGGGTGTATCACCCGCCGGCGCCGATCCGCCGGATCACCGACGTGACCGGCCACAACGTCGCGGTCAAGCGCTCGCCGGCCGTCCGTGTGCTCCCGGCCCAGGTGGCGGCGCAGGCGGTCGACATCCTCACCGGCGACACCCGCTACCCAGGCACGTCCACGGCGCCGTTCGAGAACTGGTACGCGACCAACTCCAGCCTCGTGGCGGGCAAGACCGGAACGAGCGTCGCGGTCGTGCACGGGCGTGAGACCGACCGCAACGCCGCGCTCTGGTTCGTCGGGATGACGCCGCAGCTCGTGGCCAGCTCGGCGGTCGTCAACCTGAATTCGCCCAGCGCGCCCGCGAGCGGGCTGCCGGGAGTGTCCGACCCGTCGCACGACGCCTACGGCGAGTACGCGGCCGGGGTGTGGCTCTCCGCGCTGCAGCCGTCGTTGCACACCCAGCACTGGACGTGGCCGAACCCGGACACGGTCGCCGGCGTCACCGTCCCGGACGTCCGCGGCCTGTCGCTGCCCGCGGCCAGCAACCGGCTGGCGTCCGCCGGGTTCCGGATGGACCAGCTGGACGCGGCGAACGGCCTCGCCTGCGCCAGCACGGTGACGACGGGGAACGTCGCCTTCTACGGTCCGCACCGCGCGCCGAAGGGCACGACCGTGACGGTCTGCCCGTCGTCGGGTGCGCCTCAGGACGTCTACGTCCCGCCGCCGCCCCCGCCGCCGCCGACGTACATACCGCCGCCCACGACGGTGGCTCCGGCGCCGCAGCCGAACCCGGCGACCTCGAGCTCCAGCAGCGCGCCGCAACCGACGCATACGCGCTCGCCCGTCGTCAAGCCGAAGCCGAGTCCGACCGAGGTCAAGCCGAGCAAGCCCAAGCCGACGAAGACCAAGGGGCCGGGCCACTGAGCCCAGCTGTCCGGCGTTACGGTCGGGCTCAGCCCTGTCCGGCGGTGAGCTGTCGTCGCACCTCGTCGCTGAGCCGCCGGCCGTCCGCGCGGCCGGCGACCCGGGGTTGCGCGAGGCGCATCACGGCACCCAGTTGTCCCGGCCCGGTCGCCCCGGATTCGTCGATTGCGCTCCTCACCAGCTCGGTCAGGTCGGCATCGGAGAGCTGCGTGGGCAGGTAGCGGTCGAGCACCCGGCTCTCGGCCTGTTCACGCTCGGCGAGTTCGGGGCGTCCGGCGCCGGAGAACGCCTCCGCGGCCTCCCGGCGCTTCTTCGCCTCGCGAGTCAGCACGCTGACCACCTCGGCGTCGGAGAGCTCCCGCGCCGCCTTGCCGGCCACCTCTTCGGTCGACACCGCCGTGAGCGCCATCCGCAGGGTGGCGGTCGTCAGCTCGTCGCGGGATTTCATCGCCGCGGTCAGGTCGCGCTGCAACCGGTCCTTCAGGCTCGCCATGAGCGGCACCGTACCGGGGCATCGCGCCTCCTTCGGTAGCGATCCTGGCGGACCGCGGTCGACATCTGGGCGCGTGCTCGCTGCCTCCCTGTTCCCCGATCACCGCTTCCGTAAGGTTGACGCGTGCCGAACCGCGCCCGAACCGCCGTCTGGACGGCGGCAGCCGGAGCCGCGGCCTTGGCGTACAGCAGCCTCGTCGAACGCAACGCCTTCACGCTGCGCCGCTTCGACGTCCCCGTCCTCGCGCCCGGGACGACCCCGATCCGGATTTTGCACATCTCCGACCTGCACCTGCTGCCGCGGCAGGAGCGCAAGCAGGAGTGGACGCGCGGGCTCGCTGCTCTCCGTCCTGACCTCGTGTTCAACACAGGGGACACCTGGGCGTCGACCGACGCCATTCCGGCCGTCCTCAACGCCTTCGAGCCGCTGCTCGACATTCCCGGCGCGTTCGTCCCCGGCAACAACGACTACTACCTCCCGCGGCCGAAGAACCCGGCCCGTTACCTCATGCCCCAGCGCACCAGGGTGCACGGGCCGGCCCTGCCGTGGCCGGAGTTGTCCGAAGCGATGACCAAGGGATCGTGGCTGGACATCACCCACCGGCGGGAGTCGCTGTCGGTGGGATCGGTGCAGGTTGCGGTCGCCGGCACCGACGATCCGCACCTGGATCGGGCGAGGTACGAGTACATCGCCGGCCCGGCGGACGCATCGGCGGCCGTCCGGATCGGCGTCACCCACTCCCCCGAGCCGGCGATCGTCGACCAGTTCGCGGCGGACGGCTACGACCTGATACTGGCCGGTCACACTCACGGCGGCCAGGTACGGGTTCCGTTCGGCCCCGCGATCGTCACCAACTGCGGGCTTGACGTGTGGCGCGCCCGCGGGCTGCACCGGTGGAACGTCCACACCTGGCTGCACGTGTGCGCCGGGCTCGGGACGAGTCCGTGGCAACCGGTGCGGTTCGCCTGCCGGCCGGAGGCCGCACTGCTGACGCTGCTCCCACGCAGCGAACCGACGAAGGGCCCGCGCTCGGGCACCGGTTAGACTGGCGCGGTCGCACTTTCGGGGTGTGGCGCAGCTTGGTAGCGCGCTTCGTTCGGGACGAAGAGGCCGTGGGTTCGAATCCCGCCACCCCGACCAAGACGGTCTTACTCGAACCATCGGC
>JAICIE010000160.1 GCA_025924515.1 Jatrophihabitans sp.
CGGCGGCGAGCCTGTGGACGAGCGCCAGGGGTTGTCGCCGGGGCGCCCTAGGGTGCTGCCCGTGCCCGTTGGTTCCGCATTGCCGTCCGGCTCGGCTGACCTGCCGGCGAACGTCGAGATCCGGCGCAGCGCCCGCCGTCGCCGCACGGTGTCGGCCTACCGAGACGGCGACCGCATCATCGTCCTCGTGCCCGCGCGGCTGCGACCCGCCGATGAGGACCGCTTGGTGCGCCAGATGGTCGACCGCCTCAACGTCCGCGCCGCGCGCAGCCGAGGCGGCGGCGATGCCGCACTTGAACGGCGGGCGGTCGAGCTGTCCAGCACCTACCTCGACGCGAAGGCGGTGCCGACCCGCGTCCGCTGGGTGCCCGAGATGCGCACCCGGTGGGCGTCCTGCACGCCTTCTACCGGGGTCATCCGCATCTCTGTGCGGCTGCGGGAGTTGCCCGACTGGGTGCAGGACTACGTGCTCGTGCACGAACTGGCACACCTGCTCGTGCCCGGTCACGGCACCCGGTTCTGGTCGCTCGTCGCGCGTTATCCGCGCACCGAGCGGGCCCGCGGATACCTCGATGGCGTGAGCGCCGCCGCGGGTCTCGGCCTCGGCGATGACCTGGCCGACGACACCGACGACACGGACGCGGACGACACGGACGACACGGACGACACCGGTAATACCGAAGGCACCGACGGCGCTCGCGACGGCGACGACGCCGACGACACCGTCGAGGCGCCGGACGCGCGGATCGACCAGACACCCGCTCGACCGCGGCCGCGCTGACGGCGCGTCGGCACCTCAGTCGGCGGAGGCAGCGTTCCCGTCGGTCTCGGCCTCCGGCACGGTCGGGCCCGTGTCGAACGCGTCGGCGAAGCCGAACGGATCGTCGAGATCTTCCGCGACCGGGAGGAGGTCGGGGTGCGACCACACCCGGTCGCGGCCGCTGACGCCGTGCTTCTCGGTGACTGCCCACCACAGCGCGGCCGCCTCGCGCAGCCGCCTCGGCCGCAGTTCCAGGCCGACGAGGGTCGCGAAGGTCTGTTCCGCCGGACCGCCGCTGGCCCGCCGACGCCGCGAGGCCTCCCGCAGCGCCTCCGCGCCCGACATCCGCTCGCCGGCGGCGGCCGCGACGACCGAGTCGACCCAGCCCTCGACGAGCGCGAGAAGGGTCTCCAACCGGCGCAGTGCGATCTTCTGTTCTTCGGTGGTCTCCGGCTCGAAGAGCCCGCCCGCGAGCGCGTCCTGCATGCTCGTCGGGTCGGTGGGGTCGATATCGCCCATCGCCCGTTCGATCACCGAGAGGTCGACGGTGATGCCGCGGGAGTAGGCCTCGACCGCGTCGAGCAGGCGCTGGCGCAACCAGGGCACATGGCCGAACAGGCGTTGATGGGCTGCTTCCCGAAGCCCGAGATAGAGCCGTACCTCGTCCGCGGGCCGCTCGAGACCCTCGCCGAACGTCGCGACGTTCTGCGGGACGAGCGCCGCGACGCCGCTCGGACCGAGCGGGATGCCGATGTCGCTGGCCGACACGACCTCCTGTGCGAGCCCGGCCAGACCCTGGCCGACCTGCGCGCCGAACATGAGGCCGCCGACCTGGCTCATCATGCCGGCGAGCGGGTTGCCCGGTCCGAGCGCCTGCAGCTGCTCGGCGGGCAGCGCGGAGGACATCGCTGACACCACCCGGGCGGCTACCGGGTCGCACAGCGCCCGCCATACCGGCAGCGTCCGGTCGAGCCAGTCGGCGCGGGTCCACGACTCGACGCTCCGGACCCCGGACGGCAGGTCGGTGACCGGGTCGAGCCACAGGTCCGCCAGCCGGACGGCCTCGGCCACTCCGGCGCGGTCGGCCGGGGTCACCGCTGCGCTCTGCCCGGACAGCGCGCTGTCGGCGAGCTGCCGGGCCAGGTCCCAGTTCACCGGGCCGCCGGACCACGACAACAGCTTCTGCAGCTCGGCGAACAGCGGCATCGCTGCGGCGAAGTCCTCGGGACGCGGCTCTCGATCGCCGGGGCCGAAGCCGAACGGCAGGTTTGCCATGGGGTTCACGGTAGTAGCGACGAAGCGCCGCGTACCGGCGTTCCGCGTTTCGCCCAGAGCGAGACCGAACGCACAGGTAACGTCGCCGTCCGTGGCGTGGGCGGGCTGGCTGGCGGTTCCGCTCGTGGCGACGGCCCTCGCTGCGCTGTGGGCGTGGATCCGCGGCCGCCCGCCGGCCCCGCTCGACACCGACGCCGCGATCACGGCGCACCAGCGCTACCTCGACGCGCTTGCCACGCCCGCTCGGGGCGCGGCCCGGCCGCTCTGCGAAGAGCACGGCGGCGACCTGCCCAGCGACGGCGGTTAGCCTGCAGATCGTGAATGCGGGCGAGGCGCGGTGACGACGGCGCCACCTCCGGTGCTCGGCCGCCTCAGCCGTCGGGTGCGCACGCTCGTCCTGTCCGCCGTCGTGTTCCTGGTGCTGTTGGCCCTCCTCCTGACCTTGCACGTCCCGTACGTGGTGCTCTCCCCGGGGCCGACCTACAACACCCTCGGCACCGACGACGCCGGTCACCGCATCATCGTCATCTCAGGCACGCAAACCCGCCGGACCACCGGAAACCTGAACATGACGACGGTCGACGTGTCGACCCACCCGATCAGCGTCATCGCGGCGCTCAGCGGCTGGCTGCAACACAACCAGGTCGTCGTGCCGCGCTCGTCGGTGTATCCGCCGGGCGAGAGCCAACGGCAGGTCGACCAACAGAACCATGCGCAGTTCACCGCCTCGCAGGACAGCGCGATCACCGCGGCCGCCTGCGAGCTGGGTTATCCCAGGCGCCTGGGAATCACCGGGGTGCAGTCCGCCGGGCCCGCCGCGAAGCAGCTCCGACCCGGCGACGAGATAACTGCACTCAGCGGCACGCCGATCACCAACGCTGCCCAGCTGACGAGGACGCTGAACCCTCACCCGCCGGGCTCCACCGTCACCCTCACGGTGCTGCGGGAAGGCACCCGCAGGACGGTCCGGGTGAAGCTGGGCGGGCCCATCGAGGGCCGCACGAGCGGGTCGCTGGGCATCGAGCTCGGACAGCTGTGTCAGCTGCCCTTCTCGGTGGACCTCGGCCTCGGCGACCAGATCGGTGGTCCGTCCGCCGGGCTCATGTTCGCGCTCGGGATCCTCGACAAGGTCGGTGCGACCGACCTCACCCACGGTCGGTTCATCGCCGGCACCGGCACCATCGACCCGAGCGGCACGGTAGGGCCCATCGGCGGCATCCAGCTCAAGATGATCGCCGCCCGCGGCGCCGGGGCCACCGTGTTCCTGGCTCCTGCGGCCAACTGCCCGGACGTCCGCGGCAACGTTCCCTCCGGATTGCAGGTGGTCCGCGTCTCCACCCTGCACGGCGCGGTCGCCGACCTCGAGGACCTCGCGGCGCGACGCCCCGTCCCGTCCTGCTGATCGCCCAGGAACCACAGCACCGGTCGGTACGTTGAGGCCGACGTTCGCTCGCTCAAGGGAGTCGCCCCGTGGCCATGCGGCCGCCCATGCCCGGCTTCAGCCTTTCGCGCCGCGCCCGAGCGGCGATCTGGGTCGTGGTCGTGCTCATTGCGCTCATCGTGCTGCTCCTGCAGCTGACCGGTGTCTACGTCAACTGGCTGTGGTTCGGCTCGCTGGGATACCGCAGTGTCTATGCCACCGTTTTCTGGACCCGCCTGGCGCTCTTCTTCATCTTCGGCGTGGCGATGGCGTTGATCCTTGCCGGGAACATGGCGTTGGCCTGGATGCTTCGGCCGCCGTTCCGGCCGATGTCCGCCGAACAGCAGAACGTCGAGCGGTACCGGCTGTTCGTGGAGCCGAGACGCCGGCTGCTGATCGGGATCGTCGCGGCGATCGCGCTGCTGTCGGCGGGGATGTCCGCGCAGAGTCAGTGGGGCACGTGGCAGCTCTGGTTGCACGGAACGTCGTTCGGGCAGCGCGACCGGCAGTTCGGCCTCGACATCTCCTTCTTCGCGTGGGACTACCCCGTCTACCGATTGCTGCTCGGCTTCGGGTTCACCGGCGTCTTGCTGGGGCTCGTCCTCGCTGCCGCCGTGCACTACCTGGTCGGTGCGATCCGGCTGCAGACCCCCGGGCCGAAGGTCACGCTCGCTGCCCGGCGTCACCTCACGCTGCTGGTCTTCGTCTTCCTCCTGCTCAAGGCGATCGCCTACTGGCTCGACCGGTACGGGTTGGTGTTCAGCGAGCGCAGCAAGTTCACGGGGGCGTCCTACACCGACATCCACTCCGTGCTTCCCGCCCGCACGATCCTGTTCTGGATCGCGCTGATCCTCGCCGCGGCCGTGCTCGGCAGCCTCTGGCTGCGCAGCACGCTGGTCCCCGCGATCGGGTTCGTGTCGATGCTCGTGCTCAGCATTCTGATCAGCGGGATCTACCCGGCGATCGTGCAGCAGGTTTCGGTGCAGCCCAACGCGAGCACCAAGGAGGCGCCCTACATCGCGCGCAACATCTCCGCCACCCGGGCGGCCTACGGCATCCAGACCGGAACGGACGTCGTCTACGACCAGTACAACCCGCCGAAGAACCCCGACGCCGGCGGTCTGTACCAGCAGTGGGAGAAGCCGAACGCCACCCTCGACAACATCCGCATCCTCGACCCGAACCTGATCTCGTTGACGTTCCAGCGGTTCCAGCAGGGCGGCTCGAACGTCTTCGGGTTCCCGCCCAAGCTCGACGTCGACCGGTACACCATCGGCAACACAAGGCACGACTACATCGTCTCGGTGCGTGAGCTCGACCGGACGAAGCTGAACGGCTCCCAGACCAACTGGATCAACGAGCACACCAACTACACGCACGGGCTCGGGTTCGTCGCCGCGCAGGCGGACATCGACGTGACGAACCCCGGCAACGGGTCGTTCACCGAGGGGGACATCCCGCAGAACGGGCCGCTGCGGCTCCCCAATCCCGGTGTGTACTTCGGCGAGCTGCTCCCGGACTACTCGATCGTGGGCGCGGCCGGCACGAAGCAGGAGTTCAACGGCAGCCTGCCGAAGGTCCGGTACGCCGGCTCCGGCGGAGTCCCTCTGACCAACCTGTTCACCCGGCTGGCCTTCGCCGCGCACTACAAACAGGGCAACTTCGTGCTCAACGACGCGGCCAGCGCCAAGGGGGCGCGCATCATCTTCAACCGCGATCCCCGCCAGATGGTCCAGAAGGTCGCGCCCTACCTGAAGGTCGACGGCGATCCCTATCCGATCGTCGACCAGCAGAGCGGCGACATCGTCTGGATGGTCGACGCCTACACGACGATCAGCAATTTCCCGTATTCGGAGCGGCAGTCGCTGTCCTCGCTCACCGGCGACTCGCTGTCGGTGACCAACAAGACCGCGCAGCAGCCCGACGACACCATCAACTACATCCGCAACTCGGTGAAGGCCACGGTCGACGCATACACCGGCAAGGTCACCCTCTACGCATGGGACCCGAACGACCCGGTGCTCCGGTCGTGGATGAAGATCTTCCCCGGCACGGTGCTGCCGCGGACAAAGATGCAGCCGGACATCCGCGACCACGTCCGCTATCCGGAGGACCTGTTCAAGGTGCAGCGGGCCATGCTGGGGATGTACCACAAGGGCAACGACACTCCGGTGGTCTTCTACAACGTCGGGGACAAATGGACGGTCCCCCGCGATCCGACCAACGACGCCGGCAGTCAGCCGCCGTACTACGTGCTCGCCGCGCCGCCGACCGGCGGGCCGAACGCGCAGTTCCAGCTCACCTCGCCGATGAGCGTGAACAACTCGAGCTATCTCGCCGCGTACGTGTCAGTCGACAGCGATCCGGGGTCCAACTACGGGAAGATCACGGTGCTGCGGCTGCAGAAGGGTCAGTCGATCGTCCAGGGACCGGAGCAGGTCTACAACACCATCACCACCAACGGCACCATCCGCCGGGACACCCTGAACAACAGCAACAGCTCCAGCGTCCTGCACGGCAACCTGCTGACCCTGCCGCTCGGCAAGACCTTCATGTACGTCGAGCCGCTGTACCTGCAGAGCAGTTCGGGTAGCGGGGGCTCCTATCCGAGCCTGCAGCGGGTGATCATCTACTACAACGACCGGATCGGCTACGGGCAGACGCTCGCCGACGCCTTCTCCGACTTCGCGCCGGGCGCGAGCACCGGGCACACCGTTCCGGGGCTGGGCACCAGCTCCACATCGGGGCCGCCGAGCGGGTCGCCGTCGTCGTCCTCGTCGAGCGCGAGTTCCAGCACGACGCCACCGCCGGCCCCGGGCAACGGCAAGGTCACCGTGGCGCAGATCAACCAGGCGATCGTCACCTTGCACAACGCGTACGGATCCGGTGACGCCGCCAAGATCGGGGCTGCCGAGCAGCAGCTCTACGAACTGGTGCAGCGCTATAACGCGCAGCGCTCGCATCCGGCTGCGCCGACGCCGTCGGGTTCGCCCACGCGCAGTACCGCGACCCGACCGGGGTCCGGGTAGCTCGTCCTCGCGCCACTCGCTAGACTGGGTGGTGCCGACGCGGGGTGGAGCAGCTCGGTAGCTCGCTGGGCTCATAACCCAGAGGTCGCAGGTTCAAATCCTGCCCCCGCTACGACGACGAAGGCCCCGGAGTTCCGGGGCCTTCGTCCCTTTTTGGGGGTCGCGCCAGCGGGATCCGCCAGAGCAGCGACCGCGCTCGGCGGGTCGATACCGGAGTCGTC
>JAICIE010000161.1 GCA_025924515.1 Jatrophihabitans sp.
ACCCCGACGACCGACATGGCGGCGAGCCTGACCAGCACCGCCGACGTCGGATACGGCACCCCTGTCATTGCCAGGGGCACTCTCCTGCGCAACGAGGGTGGCACCGACCTGCCGCTCTACCGCTCGGCGGTCACACTGCAGGTCACGCCAGCCGCTGGCGGCTCGGCACAGCGGATCGGATCAGCGACCGTGGCCGCGGACGGCAGCTGGTCAGTGTCCGGTGCAGCGAGGACGTCTGGATCCCTCCGCGCGGTCTACGCCGGAGCCGCCGGCCAGCCGGTCGCCAGTGTGGACCTCGGCCCGCTGACCGTGGGCACCTGGACACCCACCGTCACGCTCACCGCGCAGTACTCCGCGCCGTTGAAGGGCGCGGCCGACAAGGTGAGCGGCAGCGTGACCCGCACCTACGGCGGCGCCAGCGGTCCGGCTGCGAGCATGCCGGTTCGGATCTACCTGAGGACGGCCGCCGGAGACCTGCTCCTGCGGACGGTGACCACCGCGCCGAACGGGACCTACACCGGCACCGTCTTCCCCCAGCAGTCAGGAAACCTGATCGCGCGGGTGACGGGGCTGGTCGGGTACGCGAACGCGGACTCCGCAACCGTCCCGATCACCGTCACCTGATACCGGTCCTTCGCACGGTCGTCGATAACGCGACCCGAGCGGCCCCGGACGCCGCCGTGGGCGGCGGTTCGACCGATACGGCACCCTGGAGGACGTGGCACATCCCGCGGCGGTCCCGGCTTGACCGCCGGCGACCCGGCCCGCCCTCGCCGCGGCGCGGTCGAGACCGACACCGGGGACAACCGGGCCACCACGGACGACGAGCTCGGCGAAGCGTTCGCGACCGGTACTCCCGAGGCGCTGCGGGCCGCCTACGACCGCTACGGCAGGCTGGTGTACCGCATCGCACGGTCGTCCCTCGCCGTACCGGCCGACGCCGAGGACGTCACCCAGGCCACGTTCGTGTCGGCCTGGCAGGCCCGCGACACCTTCGACCCCGACCGCGGGACCCTCGGCGCCTGGCTCGCGGCCATCGCCCGGCGCCGCACCGTCGACCGGCTCCGCGGCCTCGAGCGGCAACGCCGGCTGGACGACGCCGCCGCCGGGGTCGACGCGACCTCCCGGCCCAGCATCGAGGGGACCGTCGACGAGGTGGTCGCCCGGATGACCGTCATCGATGAACTGTCCCGGCTGCCGGAGGCCCAGCGCCAAGTGCTCTCACTCGCCTTCTTCGACGACCTGACGCAGGTGCAGATCGCGACCGTCACCGGTCTGCCGCTCGGCACCGTCAAGGGGCACGTGCGCCGCGGCCTCGCCACGCTCCGGCGCCGCTGGGAGGTGGACAGTGCCCGACCAGCCTGACCACCCGTCGGCGCCCGGCGGGTCCGACCAAGGCTCGGCCGACGCGGAGCACCTCGCCCACCGCGCAGAGATCGCGACCGCCGCCCTCGACGGTTCGCTCGAACCTGCGGCCCGGGCCCACCTGGCCCGCTGCTCAACCTGCGCCGCCGACCTGGCCGCCTACCGCCAGGTCATCGGTCTGGCGCGGGCGGCGGCCGCGGCCGGCGGCGTCGAGGAGATGCCGCCGCAGCGGGTGTGGCACCGCATCGCGGCCGCCGTCGGGTACGCCGCCGACCCGACGGCGTACAGCGCCATCCTCGAGGGGTCCCCCGGGCAGCCGGAGGCCCACGGAATCGCCCGGGTGCGCGACCACGACACCGGACGACTCCTCACCATCGACGCCTCCGGGCTGCCCGCACCCGCGGGCTACTACGCGGTGTGGCTCGCCGACCCGGAGCAGCGCGACCTCGTCGCCATGGGGACCCTCGGCCCGGAACACCGCGGCGTCTGGACCATCCCGCCCGGGTTGGAACTGTCCGCCTACCCGCTCGTCGTCGTGTCGGCCCAGCGCTACGGCGGCGTGCCGAGGCCGGGGCCCGTAGTCCTCCGCGGCGCGTTCGCCCGGTAGCCGGCCCGCTCAAGAAGACCCCCGCCGCGTCGATCGTCCGGAAGAGGACGGGGCGGCGCCGGCAACGCCGGCCGGTTGACGCCTCGTCCTCCTAGTCGGATAGCGCGGGCCGCGCACGTATGGGTGGCGGACTTCTGAAAGAGACGCAGATAGTGGATTGCTGCCGAACGCGGCGCGCGGGGCGGATCCGCGCCGCCCTCGCGGTCGCCCTCGCGGCGGCGGTCGCGGTCGGCCTCGCCCCGACGACCGGGGCGGGCGCCGCTCCCCCGGACCCGGTTCGCCGGACTACGGCCGCCGCGCACGCCGTCACCGCACTGCAACGCCAGGTCACCGCGCAGAAGGCTCAGCTCGACGCCGCCACCGCCGCACTCGGCGACGCGCAGCAGCACTACAACACCGCTCTCGCCCGGCGCAACCGCGCCCAGGAATCCCTGCGCGCGGCGCGGGCGCACGAGCGCGCCGCGCAGCGGCAGTATCGACGCGCCCAAGCCGACCTGGTTTCGGTGGCCGTCAGCAACTACCAGAACGCAGGCGGATACGGGTCGCTCGACGTGACGTCCGTGACGACGCTGCTGACCTCCAGCGACCCGGGCACCCTGTTGAACACCGCGGTGACGCAGCAGCAGGTCGACGCCTACCAGAGCAACGTCCTCGACTCGGTGCGGCAGGCCGTGGCGGCCAGGTCGCGGGCGGTGCGCCAGCAGCGGGCGGCCCTGCGGGAGATCACCACGGAGACCACCCGGATGCAGCGGCTCCGGCAGAGCGCGGCGCGCTCCCTCCTCGAATCGGAATCTGCCCTGCACAGCCTGAAATCCGCTCTGATCCAGGCGCAGGCCACCAAACGGCAGGCCGAGAAATTGCTGTCCCAGTTCCTCGGGGGCTGGTCGGTCGCCGATCCGCACCGCGCCGCGCAGCTCAACCGCGACTACGCGCGCCTTGCCGCGCAGGTCGGCGATCCGGTCGTTCCCGGCACCGGGCGCTGGACGACGGTCGTCGGGGCGTCCGCCGCCTGGCGGGCGCTGCGGATGATCGGCACGCCGTACGCCTGGGACGGCGGCAACGCGGCGGGCCCGACCCGAGGGGTCTGCGCCGCCGGCGCGGCGGCCAACGACTGCCACGTCGTCGGGTTCGACTGTTCCGGGTTGGCCCTCTACGGCTGGGCGCCCTACCTCTCGCTTCCGCATTTCGCCGCGGACCAGTACCGCTCCGGCCGGGTACACCCGGCGCTCGCCGCGCTGCGCCCGGGCGACCTCGTATTCTGGAGCAGCAACCGCAGCGCCGCGGGCATTCACCACGTCGCCATCTACGTCGGCGAGGGCAACGTCGTGCAGGCTCCGCAGAGCGGCGACATCGTCCGCGTCACCCCGCTGGCCCGGGTCGACGCCGGCTACTTCGGCGCCACCCGCCCGCTGAGCTGATCACGGGTTTCGTCCTCGCCGTCGTCGGGTAGGTTCCCCGCCGAATCGAACACCCGAGCGAGGACGGAGACGATGACCGAGCAACCGAGCACCGACCCGCACGACGTGCGTTCCGAGGTTCCCGACCCGGCCACCTGGCGCACCGGCGAGGAGCCTCCCACCGAGCGGCAGAAGGCCTACCTCGAGACGCTGGCACGCGAAGCCGGCGAGGAACTGCCGGACGACATCACGAAGGCCGAGGCGTCCGAGCGCATCGACGATCTGCGCCAGGCCACCGGCCGCGACTCCGACCCGGTCCGCAATCCGCAGATCACCTGATCGCCGTAGGGTCGGCCCGTGATCGGTCGGCCCGGCATGCAGCAGCTCACCGACGCTCTGGGCGGTCGTATCGCCTTCGGCGGCGACTACAACCCCGAGCAGTGGCCCGAGTCGACCTGGGCCGAGGACGTCGCGCTGATGCAGCAAGCAGGCGTGAACCTGGTCACGGTCGCGGTCTTCTCGTGGGCGCTGATCGAGGTCGAGCCCGGGCGGTTCACGTTCGGCTGGCTCGACCGCGTGCTCGACCTCCTGCACGACGGCGGCATCGCGGTGGATCTCGCCACCGCCACGGCGTCGCCGCCGCCGTGGTTCACGGCAAACCATCCCGAGACCCGGCTGGTCGACGAACAGGGCCTCGCCCGCAGCTTCGGCGCCCGTCAGGGGTTCTGTCCGTCGTCGCCGCTGTATCGCGACGCCGCGGCCGACCTGGCCGGCCGGATCGCCGAGCGGTACGCCGAGCATCCCGCGGTGGTCCTCTGGCACATCAACAACGAGTACGGCTGCCAGAACTGGCAGTGCTACTGCGAGGTCTCGGCCGACGCGTTCCGGCGGTGGCTGCACGGCCGGTACGAATCGCTCGACGCGCTCAACGACGCCTGGGGTACGGCATTCTGGAGCCAGCACTACACCGACTGGGCGCAGATCCCCGCACCACGCCGGGTCGCCTACAGCACCTTCGCAAACCCGGGGATGCGGCTGGACTGGTGGCGCTTCTCGTCCGACGAGTTGCTCGAGTGCTACCGGGCGGAGGCCGCGGCCGTACGAGAACGGGCGCCGCAGCCGCTGACCACCAATTTCATGGGGATGCGCAAGACGCACGACTACTGGTCGTGGACGGCCGACCTCGACCTGATCTCGAACGATCATTACCTGATGGCCGAGGACGCGGCCAACCACCAAGACCTCGCAATGACCGCGGACCTGTTGCGGTCCCTCGCCGGCGGTCACCCGTGGCTGCTCATGGAGCACTCGACGTCCGCGGTGAACTGGCAGACCCGCAACCTGGCCAAGGCTCCCGGCGAAATGCGGCGCAACTCCCTGCAGCACGTCGCGAGAGGAGCGGACGGTGTGCTCTTCTTCCAGTGGCGGCAGTCTCGCGCCGGCGCGGAGAAATGGCATTCGGCGCTGCTACCGCACACCGGCACCGACACCAAGATATGGCGCGAGGTCGTCGAGCTCGGCCACGACCTGGCGAAGATTTCCGAGCTGGCAGGAACCCTGCCGGATCCGGCGCGGGTGGCGATCCTGTTCGACTGGTCGTCGTGGTGGGCCGCCGAGCTGGACGCACACCCGTCCTCCGACGTGAAAGTGCGCCCCGCAGTGCGGCGCTGGCATCAGTCGCTCTGGAAGCGCAACGTCGCGGTCGACTTCGCCCGCCACGGTCAGGACCTGTCGGACTACCGGGTCGTCGTCGTGCCGGTGCAGTACCTGATGTCCGATCCGGCCGCGGCGGCGCTGACGAGCTTCGTCGAGGACGGCGGCCACCTGGTCGTCACCTACTTCAGCGGGCTCGTCGACGAGCACGACCGGGTGCGCCTCGGGGGATATCCCGGAGCGCTGCGCAACCTGCTGGGCGTGCGGATCGAAGAGTTCTTTCCCCTTGCCGCCAGGGCCACGGTGCGGCTGTCCCGATTCGGACCGGGCCGGGTGTGGAGCGAGCTCGGCCGGGCCGAGAGCGCCGAGGTGCTCGCGACGTACGACGAAGGTCCGGTCGCCGGATCACCCGTCGTCACCCGGAACCGGGTCGGTCGGGGCACGGCCTGGTACGTCGGCACCGAGATCGACGACGACGCGCGCACGGCGCTGCTGCGCCTCGTCCTCGATGAGGGCGGGGTCACACCCGTCCTGCCGGACCTGCCTGCGGGCGTGGAAGCGGTGCGGCGCCGCTCGCCCGACGCGTCCTATCTATTCGTGCTCAACCACACCGGCGAGGACGTGACCGTGGAAGCGGCCGGCACCGACCTGCTCACCAGAATGGCGGCCAACCGGCTGCAGGTGCCGGCGGGCGGGGCCGCGGTGCTGCGCGAAGCGCGAGCGGCTACGGGGGGTCCTCGCCGCGAAGCCGCGCCGCCGCCAGCTCCGGAGCCACGTCATTGATCCACACGGCGGCCCCGGACTCCGACCCAGCGAGGTACTTCAGCTTCCCGGGCGCCCGGCGGATGGTGAAGATCTCGGCCGCGAGGTGCCACAGGTCGCGGTCCTGGCGCACCGGCGCCTGCTGCCATCCCGCGATGTAGGGCGTGGGGGTGTCGAAGAGCCCGTCGAAGCGGCGGAGCACGTCGACATAGACGGCGCTGAGGTCGTCGCGGAGGTCGTCGCCCAGCGCCGGCAGGTCGGGAACGTGCTGGCGCGGCACCAGCCTCACCTCGTAGGGCCAACGGGCCGCGAACGGCACGTAGGCGACCCATCGCGCGGACTGGCAGACGATCCGCTCGCCGGCGTCGAGTTCCGCCTGCAGCAGGTCGCACTGCAGGCACGCTCCGGTGCGCTCCTGATGGGCACGCAGCGCGTCGGCGACGCGGGAGAAGCGCGGTGGCACGAACGGATAGCCGTAGATCTGGCCGTGCGGATGACTCAGCGTGACGCCGATCTCCTCGCCCCGATTCTCGAAACAGAAGACGTAGTCGATCGACGGCACCCGTCCGAGTTCGGTGGTCCGGTCGACCCAGGCGTCGATCACGGTGCGAACGTGCGCGGGGTCGAGAGCGGAGAACGGGCGGTCGTGGGCGTCGGTGAAGACCACGACCTCGCACCGGCCGGCACCGGGGCCGGACACGAACGGGAACTCGTCGTGCGTCGGCACGGTTTCCGAAGATCCCAACGAAAAGGACGGGAACCGGTTCTCGAAAACCGCTACCTCATAGCTGGCGGCCGGAATTTCGGTCGAGCGGCCGTCCCGCGAGGGGCACAGCGGGCAGAGGTCTGCCGGCGGCTTGTAGGTGCGGGTCTGGCGGTGCCCGGCGATCACCGCGAAT
>JAICIE010000162.1 GCA_025924515.1 Jatrophihabitans sp.
TAATTTTGGGCGCTCAGAAGTAGGCAGATGCGCACACCACCACTGACTCAGGCGGTGAGCTGGTCGATCGCCTTGTAGACGCGCTGCTCCGAGATCGCCCGCGGCGTCCCGATGGTCTGGGCGAACAGGCCCACCCGCAGCTCCTCGATCATCCAGCGGATCCGGGCCACGGGGTCGTCCGGCGTCCCCGTCGCGGGCACCTGACCCCGCAGCTGCTCGAATTCCGCCGTCACTGCGGCCACCTGCTGCATCCACAGCGCGTCGCGGGCGGCGTTGGCCGGCAGCTTCTCCAGCCGGTGCGCCATGGCCCGCAGGTAGCGCACGACGTCGGGCAGACGACGGCGGCCGGCGCCGGCCACGAAGCCCCCGTGCAGCAGGCCACCCATCTGGCGGCGCAGGTCGGCGATCGCCGCGTCGGGCACCCTCCGGCCGGGCGCGGCACCGATCGCAATCGCGACCTCCCGGGCCTGCGTCAGCACTGCCTCCACGCGGCGCACCGTGTCGGTGGTCAGCGGCAGCAGCTGCTCCCGGGCCGTCGTCACCAGCGCCGTGAAACCCTCCGGGTCTCGCGGCGGCCCACCACCCGCGGCGATCAGCTCGTCGGCCGCGGCGTCGGCGCAGTCGGCGACGAGGTCGGCGATCTCGCCGTCGGGGTTGAACTGCAGCGCCAGCCGGGTGGCCGGTGACAGGCCCTTCGCGACGGCCCGGACCGGCGACCCCGCCGCCAAGAGCAGCAGTCGCCGCACGCCGCGCCAGTGCAGGCGGGTCGCCTCCACCTCGGTGGGGACGACGCGGACGCCGACCGTCGCCCCCTCGTCGACGAGCGCCGGGTACGCGGTGACCACGTGCCCACCGCGGCGTACCTCGACGGTGCGCGGCAGCGTGCCGAGCGACCACGACGTCAGGCCGGTGCGCTCGACGTCCGAGGCGGCCGCCGCCAGACCGGCCCGGCTCTGCGGCGCCACCTCGCGGCGGAGGGCGGCGAGGTCCTTGCCCTGCGCCAGCGGCCGGCGCTCGTCGTCCAGCACCCGGAACGTGGCCCGCAGGTGGTCCGGCACCTGCCCGGGCTGCCAGGCGTCCGGCGGGATCACCACCGCGGCCGCCCGGCGCAGCTCGCGCTCCAGGGCGGGCAGCAGCGGCTCGCCCGGATCGATGCGCGGCAGGACCTCGCGCACCCGGTCGGGGATGGGGACGAGCGCGCGGCGCACCTGCTTGGGCAGGGTGCGCAGCAGCGCTGTCACCAGCTCTTCCCGCAGGCCCGGCACGGTGAAGGCCAGCGACTCCCCCGAGGTGCGCTCGGCGACGGCGTCCAGCACCGCGAGCGGGACGTCGACCGTGACGCCGTCGTCGTCGGCTCCCGGCGCGAACGCGTACGACAGCGGCAACGTCAACCCCTGCGTGAGCTCCACGGCGTCCGGATAGTCCTCCGGCCGCACCTGCTCCGCCGCCGCGGCGTTGGTGAGCATCTCGGGAGTGAAGGTGAGCAGGTCGGGGGTCTGCCGCCGGGCGGCCTTCCACCACTTGTCGAAGTGCCGCGTGGAGACGACGTCGGCCGGGACGCGGGCGTCGTAGAGCTCGAAGAGCGTCTCGTCGTCCACCGCGATGTCGCGACGCCGGGCCCGGTCCTCCAGCTCGCCGACGCGCTCGATCGCCCGCTGGTTCTCCGCCCAGAACCGGTGGTGGGTCTGCCACTCGCCCTGCACGAGGGCGGAGCGGATGAATAGCTCCCGGGAGACCACCGGGTCGATCGACCCGTACTGGACCCGCCGTCCGACCACCAGCGGCAGCCCGTAGAGGGTCACCCGCTCGGTGGCGACGACGGAGCCCCGCTTGGCGTCCCACCGCGGCTCGCTGTACTGCCGGTTGACCAGGTGCCCGGCCAGCCCCTCGACGGTCTCCGGGTCGATGCGGGCCACGGTGCGGGCGAACAGCCGGCTGGTCTCGACCAGCTCCGCCGCCACCACCCAGCGCGGCGGCTTCTTCGCCAGCGGCGTCCCGGGCGCGATCACGAACCGGCTGTTGCGCGCACCCAGGTACTCCCGGCTCCCCCGCCGCCGACCCCCCGACGGGACTTTCTGTACAGAAAGTCCCTTGGCGGGGTCGGTCTGCAGGCCGACGTGCGAGAGCAGGCCGGCGACCAGGGCGGCGTGGATGCCGCGCTCGTCGGGCTCGGCCGCGAGCTCCCCGGTGGTCATCCCGAGCCGGCGGGCGGTTCCGCGTAGCTGGCCGTGGAGGTCCTGCCACTCGCGGATCCGCAGGTAGTGCAGGAACTCCCGCTTGGTCAGCCGCCGGAACTGGTTGCCCGAGAGCGTGTCCTGCTGCTCGGAGAGGTAGCGCCAGAGGTTGAGCAGGGCCAGGAAGTCGCTGTTCTCGTCGGCGAAGCGGGCGTGCAGCTCGTCCGCCGCCTGCTGCTGGTCCGCCGGCCGCTCCCGCGGGTCCTGGATGGTGAGCCCGGCGGCGATGACCAGGACCTCCTCCAGCACGCCACGCCGGTCCGCCTCGACCACCATGCGAGCCATCCGCGGGTCGAGCGGCAGCGCGGCCAGGGCGCGCCCGACCGAGGTCAGGGCGCCCGTGTCGTCGAGCGCGCCCAGCTCCTCCAGCAGCGCGAGCCCGTCGGCGATCGAGCGCCGGTCGGGTGGGTCGACGAACGGGAAGTCCTCGACGTCGCCCAGCTCCATCGCGGCCATCTGCAGCAGCACCGAGGCGAGGTTGGTGCGCAAGATCTCCGGGTCGGTGTACTCGGGCCGGGAGTCGAAGTCCTCCTCGGTGTACAGCCGGATGGCGATGCCGGGGCCCAGCCGCCCGCAGCGGCCGGACCTCTGGCGGGCCGAGGCCTGGCTGATCGGCTCGATCGGCAGCCGCTGCACCTTGGTCCGATGGCTGTACCGGGAGATGCGCGCCGTCCCGGGGTCGACGACGTAGCGGATGCCCGGCACGGTCAGCGACGTCTCCGCGACATTCGTCGCCAGCACGATCCGGCGCCCGGTGTGCGGCGCGAACACCTTGTGCTGCTCCGCGGCCGACAGCCGCGAGTAGAGCGGCACGATCTCGGTGTTCGGGAGGGCTCGTTCCTCGAGCGCGTCCTGGGTGTCGCGGATGTCGCGCTCGCCGGCCAGGAACACCAGGACGTCGCCCGGCCCTTCGGCGACCAGTTCGTCGACGGCGTCGACGATCGCGCTCACCTGGTCCCGGTCCGAATCCGCTTCGAGGTCCTCGGGGTCCACGACCGGGCGGTACCGGACCTCGACCGGGTACGTGCGGCCACTGACCTCGACGATGGGTGCACCCGCGAAGTGGGCCGCGATGCGCTCGACGTCGATCGTCGCCGACGTGATGACCAGCTTCAGGTCCGGCCGGCGCGGTAGCAGCCGGGCCAGGTAGCCCAGCAGGAAGTCGATGTTGAGGCTCCGCTCGTGCGCCTCGTCCAGGATGATCGTGTCGTACTGGCGCAGCAGCCGGTCGTGCGCGATCTCGGCCAGCAGGACGCCGTCGGTCATGAGCTTGACCAGGGTGGTGTCGCTCACCTGGTCGGTGAACCGCACCTTCCAGCCGACGACGTCGCCGAGCTCGGCGCCGAGCTCCTCCGCGATCCGCTCGGCGACGCTGCGGGCGGCGATCCGCCGCGGCTGGGTGTGACCGATCCGTCCGCGGACGCCGCGGCCCAGCTCCAGCGCGATCTTGGGCAGCTGCGTCGTCTTCCCCGACCCGGTCTCGCCGGCGACGATCACGACCTGGGCCTCGCGCAACGCGGTCGCGATGTCCTCGCGCCGGGCGCTGACCGGCAGCTCCTCCGGGTAGGTGACGGCGGGCACGGCCGCCCGTCGGCGGGTGACGCGCTCCTCGGCGGCTGCGACGTCGGCGAGGACCTTGTTCCGCTGCCGGGACCGGGCGTCCGCGTCACGGGTGCGCCGCAGTCCGTCCAGACGCCGCCGCAGCCGGTGCTCATCGGCAAGGGTGAGCCCGGCCAGCCGCGCGCGCAGAGCGCCCGGCGCTTCGCGGGGGTCGGAAGAGCTCACGGTGGGGCCGCGGTCCTCTCGGAAGCTCGGGTCGGAGGGTGCCGCCGGATGTCGGTGGGAGGCTCCAGGATCCCATCCGGGCACGTGCGTCCGGCGTCACAGTGCATGAATCACGCAAATGGTTGCATGCGTCCTGCAACGGGTTGTAGCGTGCATGTGTTTCCCCTGCCACTGGAGGCCCGATGACCGCCTCGGACACACCCCACGGAGCGACCGATGCGGTCGGCCGGCTCGAGGACGTGCGCGCTCTGTCCAACCTTCTCCCGCGCTTCATGCGGGCGGCCGCCGCGCACAAGTCCCAGCTGGCCACTGACGGTCGCGACCGCGCCGCTCTGGTCCTGCTGTTCCCGATCCGCCGGCTCGGCCCGCTCCGGCAGGGCGCACTGGCCGAACTCGTCCACGCGGACCCGTCCACGGTCAGCCGGCACGTCACCACCCTCGTCGAGCAGGGCCTGGTCAGCCGGATCGCCGACGAATCCGACGGGCGGGCCAGCCGATTGGTGATCACCGGTACGGGGCAGAAGGCCCTCGAGGGCCTGTGCAAGGAACGGGAGTCCCAGTTGGACCGGATCACCGCGACCTGGGATCCCGCCGACCTCGCCATCTTCGCGCGGCTGTTCGGCCGCCTCATCGACGACTTGGAGGCGTCCCTGAACGGCGCCTCGCCTACCTCCGCCACCCCTGTCCAGAGAAGGACCCGATGACCCAGACCACCGCCCGAGGCAGCGCGGCCGAACGCAGGGACGCCCGCGCGGCAGCCGCCGCGCCGGATGCCAACGGGATGTTCACCCACCGCCAGATCATCACGATCCTGGCCGGCCTCATGCTCGGCATGTTCCTGGCCGCGCTCGACCAGACCGTCGTCGCCACCGCGATCCCGGTCATCGCCAACGACCTCAAGGGCTTCGACCTGCAGGCGTGGGCGACCACCGCGTTCCTGATCACCTCGACGATCGCGACCCCGCTCTACGGCAAGCTCTCCGACATCTACGGCCGCCGGCCGTTCTACCTGTTCTCGATCGCCGTCTTCGTCATCGGCTCGATGCTCTGCGGCCTCTCGCAGTCCATGTACGAGCTGGCCGGATTCCGGGCCCTGCAGGGCATCGGCGCCGGTGGCCTGATGTCGCTGGCGCTGGCGATCATCGGTGACATCGTCCCGCCGCGTGAGCGCTCCAAGTACCAGGGCTACTTCATGGCCGTCTTCGGGACCTCGAGCGTGCTCGGCCCGGTCATCGGCGGGTTCCTCGCCGGCCAGCACACCCTGTTGTGGTTCTCCGGCTGGCGGTGGATCTTCTACGTCAACGTGCCGCTCGGCATCCTGGCGTTCGTCGTCGTCTCGCGGGTGCTGCACCTGCCGCACACGCGGCGCGAGCACCGGATCGACTGGCCCGGCTCGCTGGCGCTGATCACGTTCCTGATCCCGCTGCTCATCGTGGCGGAGCAGGGCCGCACCTGGGGCTGGGCGTCCACCCGGTCGCTGATCGCCTACGCCATCGCCGCGGTCGGCTTCGTGCTGTTCATCCTGGCCGAGCGCGCCTACCGCGACGAGGCGCTGCTGCCGCTGCGGATGTTCCGCAATCGCACCTTCACCATCGCCGGGATCGGCAGCATCGTGCTGGGCGCCGGCATGTTCGGCGGCATCCTGCTGCTTCCGCAGTACCTGCAGATCGTGCACGGCTCGACCCCGACCGTGTCCGGGCTGCAGATGATCCCGCTGGTCTTCGGCATCATGACCGGTTCGCTGAGCTCGGGTATCGCGATCTCCAAGACCGGCAAGTACAAGGCCTTCCCGCTGGTCGGGATCGTGCTGATGGTGTCCGCGCTGGTCGCCCTGTCGTTCGTCGTCGGCGCCGACACGTCGTTCTGGTCGCTCGCGCCGCTGATGGTGGTGCTGGGGCTGGGCCTGGGCTTCAACTTCCAGCCGGTGGTGCTCGCGGTGCAGAACGCCGTCTCTCCGCGGGAGATGGGCGTGGCCACCTCCTCGGTGACCTTCTTCCGCCAGATGGGCGGCACCCTCGGGGCGGCGGCGTTCCTCTCGATCCTGTTCACGACCCTTCCGCACAAGATCGAGAGCGCGATCGCCAGCGCCGGCGCGCATGACCCGCAGGTCTTCGCGCAGGCGAAGTCGCTGCAGACCTCCGGCGCCGACGTCCTGAGCAACACCTCGGCCATCGGCCGGTTCCCGCTCCTGGTGCACCCGTTCAGGACCGGGTTCTCGAACTCGATCGACCTCGTGTTCCTCATCGCGGCCGGCGTCGTGGCCATCGGGTTCCTGGTGCTGGTGTTCCTGCCACAACTCGAGCTGCGCACCGTGTCGGGTCTGCAGGCGCAGCAGGAATCGGCGGGCGGTGGCCGGCACGCGGCCGCCGACACCGGGGAGGACTCCTCGCTGGAGACGGCGGCTAAGGCCGCGGGCGCGTCCGCGCCCACGTCGCTCTCACCGGCCAATGCACCGGCGGCCGGTGACGGCACGCGTGGCGACGGCGTCGCCAACGCCCAGCCCGTGGCCGGAGGCGCCCACCGCGCCGACTGACCCGCGGATCAGTACCACCACGGCCGGTCCGGGACTTTCTGTACAGAAAGTCCCGGA
>JAICIE010000163.1 GCA_025924515.1 Jatrophihabitans sp.
CACCCGCACGGTGAGTTCCTCACCGGACATGCTGGAGAGGTCTGCCCCGGGCAGTTCCAGGGACTCGGCGAGTTCGGTCTCGTCGACGTCGATGGAGCCCGACTGGGCCTCCGCGCGTCGAGCCTTCAACTCCTCGAGCGAGTCCTCGCCCAGCTCGTCGACGTCGCCGCGGCGTGGCGCGTCGTAATCAGTTGCCATTCCCTACCTCAATTCCTCGGGGAACCACCCCGCCAGGAGCGCGCTCCGGTCCGGCGTGGTCGTTGTTCGTCGTGCTGTTGCCGCGTGCCTGCGCACGCCGCCGGGAAGCGCCGAGTGGAGCGCAGTCAGCGGGTTGAATTCCGCGACACCTCCGCCAACCATCCGTCATCGTTCCCGGCTGAGCCGGGAGGCTCGCCGGACGGTACCGGCTGCCTTCCCGCGCTCAAACGCTCGGGAGAGGCACTCGGTGCCCGCCGTTCGTCGGGATCCGAAACGGGCCCCGGCGAACGCCGGCCGCGACCGGGTTCCGGACCGGCGCCTTCCCGCATGCGGGTCGGAAGCCGGAACGGTACCGCGCTGCGACGAGCCTCAAACACCGGGTCTTGCCGTTATCTTCCCGTGGCGGTCAGTGGTCGCCGCGCGCGGCTACGCTGCGTGTCGTCGGCGGCGGGGGAGAGCTGCCGAGGACGAGAGGAATCGCGGGCGATGACCAGCTCGGACCGGCGGCGTCCGCTGCCCGCGCTGGTCTTCCTGGCGGCGCTGACGCTGCTCAGCGGCATCGTCTGGTACCGCGTGCTCCACCGCGACGGCTCGGCAGCGCAGACCCCGTCGGCCACTCCGTGCGCCACGCGTTCCACGCCGGCTGCCCCGACGGCGCTGCCCCGTCCCGGGGCCGTCGACGTGCTCGTCCTGAACTCGACCCAGCGCAACGGACTGGCCGCCGGCACCGGGAAGGCCCTGGCCCGTGCCGGGTTCACGGTCAGCGGCGAGGACAACGACGATCCGTCGTACGGCGGGCACGGTCTGATCCGCGGTGTCGGCGAGATCCGTTACGGCCCGGCTCAGCGGCCGTCCGCCGAGTTGCTGTCCTACTACCTTCCCGGCGCGAAACTCGTTCCCACCGAGTCGACGCGAGCCGCGGTGATCGTCGCGCTCGGCCGGAAGTTCAAGAAACTGGCACCGAGGACGGCGGTGAGCCGGGCCCTGCGGGCGCGCGCCGACGCCGCCCGGCCCACTCCCAGCGCCGCCGCTTCGACCGCGACGGCATCCCGCTCCTGCACCGGGTGAGCTCCCGAGCCGGCTCAGCCGTCCAGCACGTCGCCTGCGCCGAGTTCACCGAGCAGGTTCTGAAGCGGCGCGGCGAGGTTTCGCCCGGCGGCGACGGTGAGCGGCGCTGACGGTTCCCGCCCGGGGGGTCCCGCGACGACGCACCCGGCTTCCTCGGCGATCAATGCGCCCGCCGCCCAGTCCCACGGGTTGAGCCCGGCCTCGAAGTACCCGTCGACGCGGCCGCAGGCGACCGCGCAGAGGTCGAGGCTGGCCGACCCCAACCGTCGGATGTCCGCCACGCGCGGCAGCAGGGCCGCCACGACGGCGGCTTGCCGGGCGCGGACGGCGGCCACGTAGGCGAACCCGGTCGCGACGACCGCGCGCTCCAACGGCACGTCGCGCGGGCCGTCGAGGCGCGTCCCGTCGAGAAACGCTCCGGAACCCCGCGCGGCGGTGAACAGCTCGCCGGTGGCCGGGTTGCAGACGGCGCCCGCCACCGTGCGCCCCCGGACCTCGGCGGCCACCGAAACGGCGTACTGGGGCAGGCCGAGGACGAAATTGACGGTGCCGTCGATGGGATCGAGCAGCCAGCGGACCCCGCTCGTCCCGTCCCGTTCGCCGCTCTCCTCCCCCAGCACCGCGTCGTCAGGGCGCGCGGCGCGGATCCGCTGCACCAGCCAGCTCTCGCTGGCCCGGTCTGCGGCGGTCACCAAGTCGGTGTTCGTCGACTTGGCGTCGATCCTGCCGGCGACCGTGTGCCTCACCAGGTCGGCGGCGCCGGTCGCCAGTTCGACGCAAAGCCCGGCGAGCTCCTCGGACAGCCTTCGCTCGGCGGGATCCACCGCACCATCGGATCACGGCCGGATCCGCGGGCGACGATAGGGTGACGCGGCAGCGGCGCGCGGGCGCCGGGAAGCCCGGCGAGCGAACTCGGGCGACGAGAAACAGGCCAACGAGAGACGGGCCGGCGGGAGACGGGACTGTGGACGTGGCAGATACGTCGCGGGCGTTCGGCATCGACATCGGCGGGTCGGGCATCAAGGGCGCCATCGTCGACACGACCGACGGCACGCTGGTCACCAAGCGGGTGCGGATTCCGACTCCGCGGCCGTCCACGCCCAAGGCGGTCGCCGAGGTCGTGGCGACGCTGCTGCGGGGGGCCGACTGGCACGGGCCGGTCGGGGCGACCTTCCCCGCGGTCATTCAACACGGAGTCGCGCGCAGCGCGGCCAACGTGGACAAGAGCTGGATCAACACCGACGTCGACGCCGTCTTCACCGAGGCCGCCCCGTCCGCGACCGACGTCTACGTCCTCAACGACGCGGATGCGGCGGGACTCGCCGAGGCCCGTTTCGGTGCAGCCAAGGACGTCCGCGGGGTCGTGATCATGCTGACATTCGGCACCGGCATCGGCAGCGCGCTGCTGATGAACGGCGTGCTCGTCCCCAACACCGAACTGGGACATCTCGAACTCGACGGGCACGACGCGGAAAAACGCGCCGCGGCGTCGGTGCGCGAAGAGAACAAGATGTCCTACAAGGAGTGGGCCAAGCGCGTCGACCGATACATGAATCACGTGCAGCGGCTGTTCACGCCGGACCTCTTCGTCGTCGGCGGCGGTGTCAGTAAGGACGCCGCTAAGTGGCTGCCGCTACTGAACCTCGACACGCCGGTGAAACCCGCCCAACTGCTGAACGAAGCGGGAATCGTCGGCGCCGCGATGGCGGCAATCGAGCGGCACGGGGAGTGAGTCGCGGGGCGGTGGGGCCTTTCGTCCCGGGTCGCGTAGCTCGTGGGCGTGGCTACAATATGTCCCTGGGAACTGCGCACGTACTGGACTCGAGTCTGAGGCGACAAAACAGACGGCCTGCTGCCCATCTCATCCTCATGCACACGCCGCTGCGGATCCTTCACTGACGGTCTCGTGACGTGTCGTCGCCGGTGCCCCGCCCGCCCATGGTGAAAGGTTGTCCGTGGTCTCCACTGAGCATCAGATCGACCCCAGCAGCGCAGCGCCGAAGCCGGAGAACCTAGCCGCCGGCGCCAAGGGCACGGCGGTCGCGGCGGCCGATCCCGTCGCCAGGGCCGGAGGACGGAAGGGGGCGGCCAAGGCCGTCCTGGCCGAGGCGCCCGCTGGCACGCCGGCCGACGACCGCACGGCGAAGACCGGGGCCAAGACCGCCCGGAAGAGCGCGGCACCCGCCGACGGCGCGCCCGCGCCGGAGACGGTGGCTGTCGAGGATCTCGAGGCGGACGCGCCGGCGGACCTCGACGTGGAGGTCGAGGTCGTCGCCGTGGAGGTCGACGCGGCCGAGGACGAGACGGCTGATTTCGCGTGGGACGAGGAGGAGTCGGAGGCGCTGCGCCAGGCGCGCAAGGACGCCGAGATGACCGCCTCCGCCGACTCGGTGCGGGCCTATTTGAAGCAGATCGGCAAGGTTGCCCTGCTGAACGCCGAGGAGGAGGTCGACCTCGCCAAGCGCATCGAGGCCGGCCTGTACGCGGCCGAGCGGATGCGGCAGGCGGAGGAGCGCACCGAGAAGTTGCCGATGCAGATCCGCCGCGATCTGCGCTGGATCGTCAACGACGGCGAGCGCGCCAAGAACCATCTCCTCGAGGCGAACCTCCGGCTCGTCGTCTCGCTCGCCAAGCGTTACACCGGCCGGGGCATGGCCTTCCTTGATCTGATCCAGGAGGGCAACCTCGGCCTCATCCGCGCGGTCGAGAAGTTCGACTACACCAAGGGCTACAAGTTCTCCACCTACGCCACCTGGTGGATCCGGCAGGCGATCACCCGCGCGATGGCCGACCAGGCACGCACCATCCGTATCCCGGTGCACATGGTGGAGGTCATCAACAAGCTCGGGCGGATTCAGCGCGAGCTGTTGCAGGACCTCGGGCGCGAGCCCACTCCCGAGGAGCTCGCGAAGGAAATGGACATCACTCCGGACAAGGTCCTGGAGATCCAGCAGTACGCGCGCGAACCGATCAGCCTTGACCAGACGATCGGCGACGAGGGCGACAGCCAGCTCGGCGACTTCATCGAGGATTCCGAGGCTGTGGTTGCGGTCGACGCGGTGTCCTTCACGCTGCTGCAGGACCAGTTGCAGTCGGTGCTGCAGACGCTTTCCGAGCGCGAGGCCGGAGTCGTCAAGCTTCGGTTCGGCCTCACCGACGGCCAGCCTCGGACGCTCGACGAGATCGGGCAGGTGTACGGCGTCACCCGCGAGCGGATCCGGCAGATCGAGTCGAAGACGATGTCGAAGCTGCGCCACCCGTCGCGGTCGCAGGTGCTGCGCGACTACCTGGACTGAGTCGGACCAGCTGATCGAGCGGGCGGCTCCGGACGCCGGGCCTCGGGTCCTTTCGACGACCACCGGCTCGGGCGCTTGCCGTTTGCGGCCGACCTGGCCGAGGTGAGCAGTCAGCGTTCCGGCCGGCCACTCTCGTGCCCGGACCGTTGCCGTAGGAGCAATTCTTTCCCGCGTTCCGGCGAGGGGCTGAGCCGACGTCGCGTCTCGGAAAGCGCCCCGGCACGCTGCGACCGCTCGGTCACCGGCGCGCGGACGCGGCCCAGCGCCGCGCTGCCCGCAGCGCGCGCCGACCGGTCGACTGCGAGCGCTCGGCCAGGTCGCGCTGCACGGCCGCGAGGCGCCTGTCGATGACGGTCAGGCGCTTGTCGAGCGCCGCGACGTCGGCGCTGATCCGGCTCAGGTTCGCCGACTTGGCGTCGCCACCGCCCTTCTGCCGCGCCACCGACTCGTCGTCCCACACACGCACCAGCGGGTGGCCGGCGATCTCGACCGTCTCGAAGCGGTGGCGGGGATGGGACCGGACCCATCCGATCAGCCGGTCCTGGTGTGGGGCGGGGTCTCCGAAGGTTCCGTAGAACTTCTGCAGGCTAGTGGCTATCGGGCGCAATCCGCGGTCGATGACCGCCTCCCACACCCCGGCTGCGACGCCGGGGGTGTGCCAGCTGCGGAAGTCGTCGAAGACGACCACACCGTCGGGCAGCATGATCCGACGCGCCGATCCGACGTCTACCGCGACATGCTCGTAGAGATGGGACGCGTCCACATGGACGAACCGCGCCGTCCCCGGCTTGACGTGGTCGACGATGGCCGAGCTGTAGTCCTGGACGATGACCGGCAGCTCGTCGTGCACGCTGAGGTAGTACTGCTCGAACCGGTCGCGGGTCAGTCGTGAGTAGGAGCGGGCGTTCTCCACGGCGTTCGGTTCGTCCCCCGGGGTGGCACCGAACAGGTCGAGGACGGTGAACGTCTCGCCGGGGTTCAGGAACTGTCCGATCAAGGCGGCGCTCTTGCCCATGTAGGTGCCGAGCTCGACCAGGTCGCCGCGCGGGACGACCGCGTCCTCCGAGAGGAAGTGTGCGAACAGCCGCTGATCCAGCCATGGGAACCAGCCGGGGATGTCTTTCACCGGCTTGAGGTCGCTCAGTTCCGTCACAGTCCGCGAGCCTACGATGCCCGCCGAAGATCGGTCTACGGGCGCGGGCCGCGGCCTTCCCGTCGTCGCACGGCCGAACGGGGCCGGAGCATCAGTCCCGCGTCGAGAAGCGCACCGCGCAGGCTCCCGCGGTGCGGGTTGCCGCGCGGCCGTCAGGCGCCGCGCCGGCGTTGCGGCTCGGGTATTTCACGGCCAGAACGGCGACCCCTAGCTTGACCGTGTTCCCGGGCGCTTCTTGGTCGACCTGTGATCGGATGGCGGGACCGAAGGCGTTGCGAAGGTGTCCCGATAGCGGCGGACAAGGGCGATGGCGAGACGAGCCGCCGGTAGCAGGACGCAGCCGCGGAGCTGGTGCGGGACCACTCGGACTGACGAGCGTCGACTAATCAGGGTCGGCGGCACGGAGTTCAGCGGCCTGCATCTATTTCGGTTCCTTGCATTTCCCCGGCATGTGTACCGGTGCAGCGGGCCGGGGAGGCTGTCCTCATGAGCGAGCGGGAGAACGAGAGCACCCCCGATACGGCCGAAGACGCCGGGGATCTCAGTCAGGGTCGCGACGCGGCGGGCCTGCCCAAGGACGACGAACGCCTTTCCCAAGATCGGATCGAGAGTACCGGCGAACCGGTCCGGGATCGCCTCGGCAACGAGGACGGCGCCAGCTGACCGAATCGCGTGCAGGTAATGAGCGCCGAGCCGCGTCCTGCGATCGGATCGGCGCTGCGCTGTGCCGTGACGGCCGAAGGCTGGAGGCCGCAGTTTTTCGCGGCCTCCAGCTCTTCAATCACTAGACAGGTCTTTCGTCGCCGGGACGAATCACCACTCGGACGACCAGCGGGCGGTCCACCAGTCGCCCGAGGA
>JAICIE010000164.1 GCA_025924515.1 Jatrophihabitans sp.
CCCACGACGGCGTTCGCGGTCGACTCGACTGGTTGGTGTTCGCGGGCTTGCTCGAGCAGCCGCGCGATCTTGGTGACGTCGACGACATCGAGCTCGAGCGCCCGCAAACAGGCGGCGTTGACCGCGGCCGGGCCGTAGCTGAGGTGCGATGTAACGGCACCTTCACTACACCCACTTCGGATAGCGGAGGACCACTTTCAGGGACGCCGAGGCCCGATTTTTGGTTCCCAGGTATCCGAAGTGGAAGTAGGGGAGCGCCGGTTCTTCTCGGTCACGTCCGGTGACCACCGTAGCGATATTGCGTTCTTATCGGCGCGGGGCAGCTTCCTCCCACCAGTCGCGGATGGGTTCGCCCAAGTCTTCGAGGCGCCGCAGAGCGTTCGCGGCCTGGACCCATTGATTCCCGCTGGAGCCGCAGAATGACCAGAGCTTGGCTGCGGCCTTCTTGTACTGGTGGATGAGGTCGTCGAACTCGAATTCGTCCATCTCGCCCGAGTCCAGGCGCGTGAAGCCTTCGCGGACGTGGTCGAGGAGCTTGCGCAGCTCTGTCCGGTGATACCTGTTCACGAGTTCACGCGCGGCGTGCCGCTCGGCCTTCTCGGCAGTCCGGCGGTCACCGTCGCTGTCCTCAGCCACGACCGGACCGTACGTCAACCTGCGCCGCGTCGTGGCAAGGACGCCGCCTGACGACCCTCGCGCCGGTCCACAGGTGACCGCTCGTGGCGTCGCCAGCGGGCAGACGTCGTGGAGGCTGCCGGCGGAGGCGGTGATGGACGAGGAGTACCGGGCTTATCCGTGGGTGTCGGCACCGGATGATCGGTTCACGTTGGCGTTGGTGCTGGACGTGGGCGAGGTGTTGGTCCGGCATGGGTATCCGGCGCCGTCTGGGGCGGTGCTGGTCGAGCTGACGGCGGGACTGTTCCGCGCCTTGCATGCCGGCTCGTTCTAGCGGCCGAAGTCGCGCCCGTAGCCGCGCTCTGGGTAGGAGTTGGCGATGTGGTGCGGGTCGATCCCGAGGTCGCGCCGCCGCGGTGCCGAGGTGACCTGGGCGAGCAGCTCCGCGCTGGTCTGCCGGCGGGGCCAGTCGACCGCGGCGGGCTCGGCACGCTCAGGCAGCCGCGTGTGCGCCGCGGCCGCGTCGGCGCTGGTGGCGAGCATCTGCCGGATCCGCTCGGCGGCGTCGACGCGGGCGCGGTCGGCGCTGCGCGGGGCGATCTCCGGATCAGGCTCAGGGGCGAGATAGACGTGGTTGGTGTCGCGGCCGCGGGTCATGCCGACGTAGAGGTTGGTCCGGTCTAGTCCGGGCCGTGCGAGTAGCAGCGCGTCATCGACGGTGGCGCCTTGTGCGCTGGCGATGGTGGACGCCCAGCCGTAGCGAGCGTGCTCGGCGACGTAGTGGCCGGGCAGCTCGGCGGTGTCATTGCTGTCGAGTCGCCTGACGGTGAGCCCGATGTGGGTGCTGCCGGTGACGGTGAACGTGTCGCCGTTGCGGAGGTAGTCGCCGCCAACCGGGATGTGCCGGTCGTTGCGGGTGACGCGCAGCCGGTCGCCGGCCCGCCATTCCCGGCCACCGGCGGTGAGCAGTGGTTCGCCGTGGACGGCGCCGGTGTCGATGGCGTGCTCGCGGGCGAGCGCGTTGAGCTCGTCGACGTCGCAGTTGCTGCGGGCGAGCATCAGCACCCGCCGGTCATCACCGGCCAGGTCGGTGTAGTGGCGGAACATGGCGGTGATGGTGTCCGTGTCGCTGCCGCCGGGGGCGTGCACGCGGTTGTTGTCGAGGTAGCAGCCGATGGCGGAAGGGTCGCCGTCACGCAGTCGTAGCGAGGCGTGCCGCTCCCACGCGGCGCTGAACCGGTGCACGGTGTCCAGGCTGGGGGCGCCGAGCCGATGGGCGAGCGCGGGCAGCATCCCGCCGGCTTGGTCGATCGCGTGAATTTGCGCGGGGTCCCCGACGAGGACGAGCTTCGCGCGCCGTTCCCACACGATCCTGGCCAGCGCGTGCAAATCGACGGTGGGCAGCATCGAGGCTTCGTCGACGATGACCACGGTGCCTTCGCTGACCCGGTAGCGCAGCCAGTCCGGGTCGCGCGGGTTCCGCTCCCGATGTTGTTCGTGGAGGAACTTCGCGACCGTGTCCGCGGGCAGTCCGGTCGCGGCGCCGAGTTCTTTGGCGGCCCGGGCGGACGGAGCAAGCGCAACTACCGAGTGCAGCTCGTGCTGCCAGGAGGCGACCGCGGCACCGAGCGCAGTGGTCTTGCCGGTGCCGGCCGGCGCCACCAGCACGCTGATGGTCGCGCCGTCGGCGCACATGCTGGCGACGGCGTCGATCTGCGCAAAGTCCAGGCCACGGCCGACCGTGAACGTTCGTAGCGTGTCCAGGTCGCAGACAGCGACACCATCACGGCGACCGGTGTCGGCGACGGCGAGGACCTCCAGCTCCCGATTCAACGTTGTGCGGGAGGCGTAGCGGGCGTCGGAGCCGCGCGCGGGCCCGTCGGTGTCGTCGCGGAGCCGCACCGCCTCGCTCGTGTCGAGGGCGCGGTCGGTGAGCCGCTCGAGCAGCTCCTGAGTCATCTCGCTGGTGAACCCGGCGACCGGCAGCCGCGCGGCGACCTCGACCGCGAGGTCGGAGCGGGTGAACACCGCCCGTCGCCCGCCGGCCGCCGTCACGGCGTCGACGAGTGCGCGGTCGACCGCCGCGAGCACCTCGCTCTGCACCGGTCGTGGTGCGACCGCGTCACGCACTGATTGCTGCAGCCGTGCCGGTGTCCAGCCGAACGCTTCGGCTTCGTCGTGCCAGCGGTCGTTGAGGCTGACGATGTCGACGGCGTCTTTGTGCGGGCGGGTCTTGATCACGGCGACCTTCTCCACCGCGACCCGCTCCGCGGAGGACAGCGGACGGCCGAGCAACTGCTCGTAGGCGTCGATCACAGGTGCCGCTTCGGTGAGGGTCTGCTCGGTGCGTTTCGACCAAACGCGCATCAACGCAGCGGGCACACCAGCAATCTCGGCTTGTCCGTCCTTGCTGACTGGCGTCCAGGAGACGCCGAGGGTGCGCGTGAGTTCGTTGCGCAAGGCTGCTTGGTAGAGCGCGCCGGCGGACTTCTTGTGCGCGTAGATCTCGTGCCCGTCCAGCGTCCGCCAGCCGCCGTCCGCGCAGCGCACCTTGTTCAACACCAACGCGTGGGTGTGCAGCTGCGGGTCACCGGCGCGGGACGTGCGGTGATCGACCACCGCGGCGGCGAACCCGTCCGACGAGACTTGAGTGTGGCCGTCTCGGCCGGTGCGGGAGAACGCCGCATGCCCGTCCAGATAGTCCAGTGCAGTGCGGACCGCAGCGGCATGTGCGCGGCGCACCGCGGACGACACGCCGTCATCACTGAGCGCCCACAGCGCCGACACCGACTTCGGGGCGGAGAACGTCAGGTCGTAACCGGTGACACCGTCCGCGCGCCACCCGCGACCGAGCTGCACATGCGCGGCCGGGTGCAACGCCCGGCCGAACATCGCCTCCAACTCCCGCTCCCCGACCATCGCGCCGGCCTCGAGCGCCAAGGGTTCGAGTCCGCGGCCATACCAGCGACCGGGTGCCTCACCGAGGCCGAGGAAGTACTCGCACGCGCCGCGCTCGACCTGGTCGGCGTAGTAGCGCCACGACCCGGTGCGGATCTTCGCCGTCGACAACATGCGCGGCACCGTACGCATCCCCGATGCACATGTCTGCGCCTTCTGTGCTGCGCCGACGGGCGGGGGTCGGTATGGCCGGAACCGTTGGTAGCACGGGGGAAACAGCGGTCAACGGCGGCCAAAGAAATCGGCAAGCAAGATCTGGCGAAATCATGAAACACGGTTGGGCGTGTCGCGAGGCTCAGATTCCGATGACGTCAACTCGGCGACGCACTGACTCCGCCAAATGCTCGATGTCGGCACGATCGCTGGTCACGACTGAGTCACCCCGCCGAAGTGCGCCGACGACGACACTGGCATCGATGACGTCGTCTGTTCCCGCGCGAGCCAGGGTGCCGCCGACCAGCCTCGCGCCGGACTCGTCCAGCGACTCCACCACGCATCCCTCGATCAGCCGTGCGAGCAGAGGCTGCGGTCCCCCGCGCCATCCCTGCGCGAGCACGCCGGCCGGGATTGTCGGCACGTGCGAACGGATCACCGCTCGGGCATGGATCGCCCACATCCGACGGTCATTCGACTCTGCCGCGACGAGGGCCCCGGTGTCGTAGGTGAGACCGCTCACGCGCGGCGACGCCGGGACGGCGGGACCGTCGGTCTCTTGACCCGCTTCGGCTTCGCTGTCGTGGTGAGGTCGACGACTCCCGCCTCGTCGAGGATGCGGTCGGCCTCGGTGAGCTCCTCCTCGGTGAACGGCCCGTGCTCCGCCTCGTAGGCCGCGACCGCCGCCAGCCCGCGTTGGCGGCGCAGGTAGTGCGCCAGCGCGTCGTTGACGAGCGGCGACACCGGACCGGCGCCAGCCTCTCGGACCAGCTCGTCCCAGAGCTCCGCGTCGACGGACACCGACCGCTTGACCACACTCATACGTCCACGGTACGACCGGCGGTGCGACCGCGCAACCCGCGGTCCACAACATGCGCGACACGCCCAAGCGGCGCAACATTTCCGAGATTTTTTCGATAGCCCTCTCGTGCCCACTGGTGCCACACGGTGCCCCTTGGTGCCACACGCTTCCGAAGCCCACGCTCAGCCCCGGAGGAGCCCCCAATTCGCTGGGGTCAGTTTCTGCCCGTCGTAGGTCGCATCCTGTCCGAAACGCGGCGCCGTTTCCCGACGCAGACCAGTAGGCGCCGCAGGAGAGGAGACAGCATGAAACTGCTTACCGTCGAAGAGGCGGCCGAGCGCCTGGGCACCGGCGAACGGTACGTACGACGGCTCGTGGCGGAGAACCGCATCGAGTTCGTCAAGCTCGGCGGCACGAAGGTGCGCTTCGAGCCAGACGTGATCGAAGCCTTCATCGCTGCCGGCCGTGTCCCGGCCCGGCCGCGTCAGCTCAGGCTGAGCAGCTGACCGCATTTCGTTGTCCACAGATTGCTCGGCGACGGCCGTCACGGCCGTTCGGCCGCTTTAGGGTTCGCCGCTCCGGAGGTTGCAGTGGCGAGCATTCAGAAGCGGCCGAACGGCGCGTGGCGTGTGCGTTACACGGACCCGTCAGGCCGGGAGCGGGCGAAGCACTTCGACCGCAAGACCGACGCGCAGCGCTGGCTGGACGAGATGACAACGAGCCTCGTCACCAGCACCTACATCGACCCGCGCGCCGATCGAGTGCTGCTGCGCGACTATGCCGAGCAGCGTTGGCTACCGGCACAGGTCCACTTACGGCCCAACACGCAGGACCTCTACCGGCAGCACCTGAAGAACCACGTGCTTCCCGCGTTCGGTGACCGCGCGATCGGCACGTTGCGACGACCGGACATGAAGGCGTTCGTCGCCGACCTGGCGAAGAAACTGGCGCCCGCCACTGTGCACACCGTCTACGGCGTACTGCGGTCGATCATGCAATCGGCCGTCGACGATGAGCTCATTCCCGCGAACCCGTGCTCTCGCGTCCCGCTCCCCCGTGTCGACCCGCGAGTCATCGACCCGCTCCCGCCGGAATCGGTGCTTGCGCTGATGGAGTCGATCACGGCGCGCTACCGCGTCGCAGTTCTCCTCGCGGCCGGCGCCGGCCTTCGTGAAGGCGAAGCGCTCGGACTGCTGGTGCCCCGCGTCGACTTCCTACGCCGACGCATCCACGTCGAGCAGCAGCTCACCGGCGACGGCACCGCACCCGTCCTGTCCCCACTGAAGACGAGAGCGTCGCGCCGCATCGTCCCCGTCGACGACGTCGTCCTCGAGGGCATCGCCGAGCACATCCGCAAGTTCCCGCCGAGCCCCGAGGGCTTCCTGATCACCAACCGGCTGCGCAAGCCGGTACGCCGGTCGTCGTTCGGCAACCGGTGGAAGTTCGCGGTCGCCGGCGCGGGCCTGCCGAAGGGCACTCGCTTCCACGACCTGCGCCACTTCTACGCCTCGACCCTGATCGCGGCGAACCTGCACCCGAAGACCATCCAGTCGCGGCTCGGCCACGCCAGCATCGTCGAGACCCTGGACACCTACGGGCACCTGTTCCCGATGGCCGAGGAGGACGGGCGCGGCGTCCTCGACCAGGCGCTCACGCCGGAACCGGTCCAAGATCATCCGGACTATTCACGGACTTAGCGATCTTGGTCGAGGTAAAACCGCAGGTCAGAGGCCTGGCGGCGGACGAGTCGGCCTGTAAGCCGGGTTCTGTGCCTCACGCCGAAGCGTGAGCGACGGCCATCCCTCTCCGGCTGCCGTTGCCGACAGCCTCTAGCGGTCTACCCGGAAGCTCGGGCGGGCCGCCCTCGAACGCTTCCTGTCTGACCTTGCTCCGGGTGGGGTTTGCCGAGCCGCCCGAGTCACCTCGGGCGCTGGTGGTCTCTTACACCACCG
>JAICIE010000165.1 GCA_025924515.1 Jatrophihabitans sp.
CGGCCCGACGACGGGATCGTCGACCGGCGACGCCGGGAGCGGGGTCTCGGCGAAGCCGGTCAGGTCCGGTCGGGGCGAGGTCGCCGCCGCGGAACCGACGCAGCGGACCTCGCCGTCGCCGCCCGTGACCGTCAGCCGCTCGTCGTCGAGTGCGACCGTCAGTGCCTCGCCGTCGTAGGCCGGGCGGCGGAACCGCAGGTCGATCCGGCCCCCGGCCAGCCACTGCTCGCCCCACGCGGCGACCAGCGGCGTCGTCGCGCGGGCGAACAGCTCGACGCCGGGAACGAGGGCACCGGAGAACCCGTACCGGCGGGCGACGTCGTCACTGTGGATCTTGTTGTCGGACTCCTCGATGACGCGGGCGACGAAGCGGGCGGGGTCGCTCATCTCAGCCGATGCGCAGCGGGAGCTTCCGCGGGCCGCGGATCTGACCGGTGGACCAGGCCACAGCCGACGGGTCCTCGAGGGTGAACTCGGGAATCCGCTGCATCCACGTCTCGATCGCGACGCGCAGCTCCATCCGGGCCAGGTGGGAGCCGAGGCAGCGGTGGATGCCCAGCCCGAACGCCGCGTGCCGGTTCACCTTCCGGTCGATGACGACCTCGTCGGCCCGCTCGAACTGCTCCGGGTCGCGGTTGGCCGCCGGGAACGGCAGCAGGACCCAGTCGTCGGCCTTCATCTCGACGCCGCGCCAGGTGAGGTCGTCCTTGACCAGCCGGGCCATGGTGACCGGCGCGTAGGCGCGGAGGAACTCCTCGATGGCGGTCGACATCAGCTCGGGCTCGGCGGCCAGCCGCCTGCGGTCCTCCGGCGTCCTGGCCAGGTGCCACAGGGAAGCGCCGATCGCGCTCCAGGTGGTGTCGATCCCGGCGATGAGCAGCAGCGCCATCGTGCCGACGACGTGGATCGGCTCGAGCTTCTGCCCGTACAGCTCGGCGTTGATGATGAAGTCGGTCAGGTCGTCACGCGGGTTCTCGACGTGGTCGCGGACCTGCTCGAACAGGTAGTTGAACAGCTGGGAGCCGCTCTCGATCCGCTCCTCCGGCGATCGGTTGATCCCCTCGAGGGCGTTTTCCACGAACCGCGCGAACCGCGGGCCGTCCTCCGGCGGGAACCCCAGCATGTCCGCGATGACCCGCATCGGGATGTGCTGGGCGTACTCGGCGGCGGCGTCGACGACGTCGCGGCCGGCGAACCCGTCGATCAGCGAGTTGCAGAACGCCCGGGTCGCGTCCTCCTGCTTGCCGATGGCGGTCCTCGTGAACGCCGGCAGGAGGAGCTTGCGCGCGTCGTGGTGGAACGGCGGGTCGGAGGAGATCGGCGGCACCTCACCGACGGGGGCGATGTCCTTCGGCGGCCGGAAGTTGCTGGCGATGATCGCCCGCGAGGAGAAGTGGTCGGTGTCGTAGGCCACCTCGGCGACGTCCTCGTAGCGGGTCGGCAACCAGGCGCCACCGAACCGCTCGGTGTGCGCGACCGGGCAGCGCTGCCGCAGGTCGTCCCAGATCTCCGGGGCGCGCTGCGACCACTCCTCCTCCATGTGCGAGAAGTCGGTCGCCCAGTCCGAGACGGGCCCGGTGATGATCTCGTTGTAGATGCTGAGGGCCGGGTCGCGCCGCAACTGCTCCCAGTCCTTCGCGAACCGATCGTCGGTGCTGGTCATCTCAGGCCTCCTCGTGCAACTCGATAGCGGATTCGGGGCAGTTCCCCACGGCGAGCTCGGCGTCGTGCTCCTGCTCCTCGGTCAATCGGCCGTCGACGAGCACCCGGCCGTAGCCTTCGTCGTCCTCGCCGAACAGCTGGGGCACCAGGGAGTAGCAGCGGCCGTGGCCCTGGCAGCGCTCGGGATCGATCAGAACTCTCATGCAGAACTCTCCTGTGCCTCGGTGCGCGCAACTGAGGGGGTGGGAGCGAGCGCCGTGACGAGGCGGGCGAGGAAGCCGCCCCAGTCCTCGTCGTCGACGTCGTCCAGGTCGGGGGTCACCAGCGCGGTGCCGACGGCCAGCGACAGGCAGAAGTACGCCATGGCGTGCGGCGGCAGGTCCGGGTCCAGTTCGCCGCGCTCCTGGGCCTCGCGCACGAGCGCGGACAGCCAGTCGACGCGCTCGCGCACGTAGTCGCGCATCGGCCGGGCGACGTCGTCGTCCCGACGGGCCGCGGCCAGCGCCTCGATGACCAGGTAGCCCTCGGCGTCCCGCCGGGCGGCGAGCGAACGGCCGGCTTCCAGCAGCAGGTCGGCGATCGACCGGGACGGCGCCGCGGCCACCAGATCGGCGAGCTGGCGGCGTCCGTGGCTGCGCAGGGCCTCGACCAGCAACTCCCCCTTGCTGTCGAAGTAGGCGTACAGCGCCCCGTTGCTCAGGCCGGCGGCCTCGGCGATGTCGGCGACCCGGGTGCCGTCGTAGCCGCGGCGCGCGAAGGCGTCGGCGGCGCTGCGCAGCAGCCGGTCCCTCGTCTCACCCGCCGTCGTTCCGGCTCTGCGACCCACGTCACGAATTGAAGGACTGTTCAATTGCCGCGTCAAGCCCCAACACCCGACGCCCGCTTCCATGGCCATTGCGCGCGCCATTGCGCGCACATCCACCTCTCGGAGGCCTCTGACACGTGGATGAGCGCGCAATCCCCCACTGATGCCACTTCGGTGATTCCGTTTCCTGAGGGAGAGAAGCCATGCAGGAGTCAAGCGCCGCCGCGTCCGCGACCCGGAGCCGAGCCGTCCAGTTCGAGTCCTTCGGCGGTCCAGAACTCCTGAAGGTGAACGACGTACCGGCCCCGCAGGCCGGCGCCGGCCAGATCCGCGTGCGCGTCACCGCCGCCGGACTGAACCCCATGGACTGGTTCATGACCTCCGACGCGGACACGGCCGCCCGCTTCGGATTGAGCCTGCCGTGCGGGTTCGGAACCGACTATGCGGGCGTCGTGGACCAGGTCGGCGAGGGCATCAGCGGGTTCGCTGTCGGCGACCGGGTGTTCGGCGGCGCCATGTCCCGTGCGGTCGCCGACTACGTGGTGGTCGAGGAGGCGGGAACCATCGCCATGGGCGGCAGTGCACATCACACCCCCGACGGGCTGGACGACCGCACCGCCGCCGTCCTGACCATCGCGGGCTGCACAGCAGCCGCCGCCCTGGCCGTGGTCGATCCCGGGCCCGGCGACGCGCTGCTCGTCGGCGGTGCAGGAGGCGGGGTCGGCGTATTCGCCGTCCAACTTGGCGGCCTCGCGGGCGCACGGGTGATCGGGACGGGATCGGCGTCGTCGGCCGACGCCCTCCGAGCCCTCGGGGCTGAACCGGTCACCTACGGCGACGGCCTGGTCGACCGGGTACGCGCGCTGGCGCCCGAGGGCGTCACCGCCGCCATCGATCTGTTCGGCACGGACACCGTCCAGGCGGCACGAGACCTCGGCGTGCCGAACGCACGCATCACCACCATCGCCGCGCAGGTCGACGGGATCACGCCGGCCAACGGCGCCAATGCTGCCCCCGGCGCGATCGAGGAGATCGCCCGGCTGGTCGCAGAGGGGCGGCTCCGTGTGCCCATCGCCGCCAGTTTCCCGGTCGATCAGATCCGCCACGCGGTCGAACTGCAGTCGGGCCGGCACATGCACGGCAAAGTCGTCATCGATCCCTAGGTCTTGCTCATGTCCGGTGAAGTGCGCTTGCATCCAGTACTGGGCGGGGGAACCGGGTGTAGCTGCACAGCACTCCCCGACCCAGAGCCGCACGTCAGGGCCGCCACTCCGGTCGGTAATCGTGGTGGTCCGCGTACGGCAGCGCCAGCAGCGCCAGGGCCAGCGCGGCCAGCTGGTGCGGGTCGCGCGGCGAGAGCGGGAAGTCGGCCGCTCCCCCGGTGCGCCGGCCCAGGAAGTGCAGGTCGGGCCGCGCCTCCCGGCAGGCCAGGAGCAGCCGCCGCTTGGCCTTGCACTCGGCGAGGATGCGCGTCGGGTCGAACCGCTTCGCGTAGCGGGACGAGCCGTCGTCGGGGGCGGCGGCCGCGTCGGTGGCGATCCGCTTGTCCTCGGCGATCCGGGCCAGCAGGAATTCCTCCAGGTTCGGTTCGAGATCCGGCTCCAGGCCCGAGTCGATGTCCACCCGCTCATACTGCCCCCGCGCCCACCACCGCAGGAGGTATCGAGTGGACCCTCGGATGGACGAGGTCGCGTCCGGCGTCTGGCAGGTGACCGGCACCGACACGAACTGGTCACTCGTGACCGACGGCGAGCAGGTGACCCTGGTCGACGCCGGCTACCCGGGCGACCTGCCCGCGGTGCTGGCCTCCCTCGCCCGGATCGGGCGCGGCCCGGCCGACGTGGCCGCGATCGTGCTGACCCATGCCCACCCCGACCACCTCGGCGGCACCGAGCAGCTGCGCCGGGAGCACGAGATCCCCGTGCGGGTGGCCCAGGACGAGGCCGCGCACGCACGTGGTGAGGTGGTGGAGCAGGTGTCCGAGCTGGCCATCCTGCGCTCCGCCTGGCGTCCCCGCGTCTTCCTGTGGGCGCTGCGGATCGTCCGGGCCGGCGGCGCGCACGTCGAGCGGGTGGCCGACATCCGTCCCTTCCCGGCCGACCGGCCGCTCGACGTCCCAGGCCGGCTGGTGCCGGTGGCAACGCCGGGTCACACGTCAGGGCACTGCGCGTTCCACCTGCCCGATCGCGGGGTGCTGCTCGCCGGCGACGCCCTGATGACGGCGCACGCGACCGCGGGGCGGCCGGGGCCGCAGCTGCTGCCGCCGATGTTCAACCACGACGAAGCCGCGGCGTTGCGCTCCCTCGAGGCGCTGCGGAATCTGCCCGCCGACGTGGTGGTCCCCGGCCACGGCCCCGCGTACCGCGGCACGCCGGCGAGCGCGGTGGAACTCGCCCTCGCCGCGCACCGGGTCACGGGGTCGCGGCGGTGATGCCGAGCGCGGCGAGGTTGTCCTGCGCCGGATGCACCCGCCCGACCGGCCCGCGCGCGAAGGCGTCCAGCAGCCGGGCGGTGATGGCCCCCACGACGACGGAGTTGTCGACGCCGCGGTAGCCGGGTTCCAGCGCGCCCACCCAGTACTGGGTGCCGGCCGAGAACACTCCGGCGCCACTGCCGGTCGTGTAGTAGCTGGCGTCGGCGAAGGTGTGCCACCCGTTGCAGGTGACCGGCGAGTGGAACAGCACCTGGATGGGCCGCGGCGTCGGATAGCTGAGGTCCACGTTCTCGAACTCGTTGCCGAGCAGCTTGGGCAGCACCTGTCCGTCGGTAACGATGCCCTGCAGCAGCCAGTTGCTCGAGTCGGCGACGACGAGGTCGCCGTCCACCGGGTTGCAGCGGTAGATGTTGCCGAGCAGCACGCTCTCCGGCCGCGGATAGGGCTGGTCGCGCCACTGGGCGGTCGCCTCCGGCGGGTCGGTGCGGCTCATCGGATCCTCGGCGAAGACCTTGTAGTCGACCTCGACCCGGTCGGGTCCGAGCGGACTGTCCTCGAAGCGGACGTGCCGGTAGATCTCGTTGCCGCCGAGGAAGGCCAGGTTCACGCCGCGGTTGCGGGCGGCGGTGACGTTGTCGCGCATCGCCTGCGACCAGTACTCGTCGTGACCCAGGGTGATCATGCCGGCCGCGCCGTCGAGGAGGTGCGGGTCGGCGTGCACGTCGACGTCGGTGGCGTAGCCGAGCTTCAGCCCGCTGCGCTCCGCGAACTGCACGAACGGCCGCTCGAAGAAGAGGAAGTCCCCGGCGCCCTGCATGTCCTTGGCCTGATAGGGCCGGTCGAAGGAGACGGCGCGGGAGCGGTCGGCGGGCCGGCCGTCCGGCGCGTCGTACAGGCTGTAACCGCCCCACCGGTTGTAGGCCTGCCAGGTGGCGACGGCGTTGACGATCACGATGCGCCCGGTGTTGTCCGGCGTCGCCACGGTGAGCGGGACGAACTGCTGTCCACCGCCGGCGGCGTCCAGGCGGAAGAGGTAGTCGCCCGGCGGCCAGCCGGTGGTGTCGACGGTCAGCGACGGCGTCCAGGGCGCGACGACGGTGTGCCGCGGCTCCTGCACGATCGCGGCCGGCTGCTGGACGCCCGGCTGCGACGCCGAGCGCCAGACCCGCGCTCCCCCGGTGGGCGGGTAGTTCCCGATCCGGAACGCGGTCACGGTGTAGCGCGCAGCGGTCGTCGAGACGAAGAGCCGCACCCTCTGGCCGGGGTGGACGCTCGTGTGGTCGGCGAAGCCCTCGATCGCATGCTCGGGGCCCGGGTCGGTGATCTGCCACGCCGAGGGAACCGGGGTCACGGCCGTCGTGCGCGCCGCTGCCCTCGCCGGCGATCGGCTCGGCGCGCTCGAGGAGCTCTGCCGGCCCGTCGAGGTGCAGCCGGCGACGAGCACCGACAGGACCGCGACCAGCAGCAGCCAGCCGCGTGCCGCCGCCCGACCCCGTGACCGCACAG
>JAICIE010000166.1 GCA_025924515.1 Jatrophihabitans sp.
CGGGAGATGCTGCGCGTCCAGGACGAGCCGCCGCCCATGAGCAGCGAGCGCGGGCTCCTCGAGTGCGACTACGGCTCGTGGACCGGGCACGAGCTCAAGACGCTCGCCAAGGAGCCGCTCTGGAAGACCGTGCAGGCGCACCCCTCGGCCGCGCAGTTCCCCGACGGCGAGGCGATGACCCAGATGTCGGCGCGTGCGATCGGCGCGGTCCGGCGGTGGGACGCGCGCGTCGAGGCCGAGCACGGGCCGGACGCGGTGTGGCTGGCGGTCAGCCACGGCGACGTGATCAAGGCGATCCTCGCCGACGCGCTCGGCATCCACCTCGACGCGTTCCAGCGGATCATGGTCGACCCGGCGTCCCTGTCGGTCGTGCGGTACACCCCGCTGCGGCCGTTCGTGGTGAACATGAACACCTCCGCCGGCGACCTCTCCCACCTGAAGCCACCGCCGAAGCGGCGCGGCGGCCGGCACCGGGCCAGCAGCGACGCGGCCGTCGGCGGCGGTGCGGGGTCCGGCGCGGGCGCTGGGACCACCCCCTAGGCTCGGCGACATGCCCTCGGTGATCCACAACTTCGACCCGCCCGAGCGGTTCGTCGCCGGGACGGTCGGACCGCCCGGACAGCGCACGTTCTTCCTGCAGGCGCGAACCGGTCCCCGCGTCACGAGCGTCGCCCTCGAGAAGCAGCAGGTCTCGGTGCTCGCGGAGCGGATCGACGAGCTCCTCGACGAGCTGCTGCGCGCTTCCGGTGCCGACGGCAGCTCGACGATCCCGGCGGTCTCGCCGGTGTCCCTGGAGGACAACGACCCCCTCGAGCAGCCGATCGTCGAGGAGTTCCGCGCCGGCACGATGACGCTGTCCTGGGACGCCGAGGACCAGCGGGTGGTCGTCGAGGTGTTCCCGTTCACCGAGCAGACCGTGATCGAGCCGGGCGCCCCCGAGGAGGAGATCGAGGAGGCGGAGCCGGAGGAGATGTTCGTCGTACGCCTGCCTCCCGGGGCGGCCCGGGCGTTCTGCAAGCGGGCCCAGGCGGTGGTGTCGGCCGGACGCGAGCCGTGCCCGTTCTGCGGCGCCCCGCTCGACCCGTCCGGCCACCTGTGCCCGCGGGCCAACGGCTTCCGCCGGACGACCGCCGAGCCCGAGGCCTGAGCAGCGCCGGTCGCTCGCACCCATGGACGAGCACGAGCTGCTGAACCGCGGCGAGATCGAGATCACCGGCCGGATCATGCCCGCGTCGAACGCGACGTTCTTCGGGACGGCGACCCTGGACGGCGAGAGCATCGAGTGCGTCTACAAGCCGGTCGCCGGTGAGCGGCCGCTGTGGGACTTCCCGGACGGGACGCTGGCGCGGCGGGAGGTGGCGGCGTACGTCGTCTCCGAGGCGCTCGGCTGGGACGTCGTACCCCCGACCGTGCTGCGCGCCGACGCGCCCGCCGGGGCCGGCATGGTGCAGGCCTGGCGGGAGCCCGACCCCCGGCAGGACCCGGTCGACCTGGTGCGGCCGTCCGAGGTGCCGTCGGGCTATCGGCACGTGCTCGACGCGTACGACGCGGACGATCGCCCGGTCTCCCTGGTGCACGAGGACAGCGACCCGTTGCGGCGGATGGCGGTGTTCGACGTGGTGGTCAACAACGCCGACCGCAAGGGCGGGCACGTGCTGGCGATGCCGGACGGGCACCGGTTCGGGGTCGACCACGGCGTCTCCTTCAACGTCGACGACAAGCTGCGGACCGTGCTGTGGGGGTGGGCGCGGGAGCCGCTCGACCCCGACGATGCCGCTGGGTTGCGGGCGCTGCGCGACCAGCTCTGCGAGCCGGCGAGCGACCTCGTCGCCCGGCTGCACGAGCTGCTGGTCGGGTACGAGGTGGCCGCGACGCTGACCCGTTGCGAGCTGCTGCTGCGCCGCAACGTGATGCCGGTGCCGTCGCGGGGGCGGCCGTCGATCCCGTGGCCGGCCTTCTGAGGGCGGCCGACCGGCGCCGGTTAGGCTGCGCGCATGCGTGCGTGGACGAGCCCTGAGCTTCCCCGGCTCGGCCACGGGGTCGCCGAGCCGGTGCGCCTCCACGACACGTCGACCGGGGGCGTGGTGCCGGTCGAGCCGTCCGGGCCCGCGCGGATGTACGTCTGCGGGATCACGCCGTACGACGCCACCCACATCGGCCACGCGGCGACGTACGTCGCCTTCGACCTGCTGAACCGGGCGTGGCGCGATGCCGGCCACGAGGTGCGCTACGTGCAGAACGTCACCGACGTGGACGACCCGCTGCTCGAGCGCGCGACCGCCACAGGGGAGGACTGGGCGGCGCTGGCCGAGCGGGAGACCGAGCTGTTCCGCTCGGACATGGCTGCCCTTCGGGTGCTCGCGCCCGATCACTACATCGGCGCCGTGGAGTCCATCCCGCTCGACGTCGAGCTGATCCAGCGGCTGCAGGCGCAGGGCGCGGTCTACGAGGTCGACGGGGACCTGTACTACGACGTTCACGCCGACCCCGCCTTCGGGCAGGTCTCCCGCCTCGACGAGGCCGGGATGCTGTCGGTCTTCCCGTCCCGTGGTGGGGATCCCGACCGTCCCGGCAAGAAGCACCCGTTGGACTGCCTGGTCTGGCGAGGCGAGCGGCCAGGGGAGCCGTCGTGGGACTCCGGCGACCCGGCGATCGGTCGCGGCCGGCCCGGCTGGCACGTGGAGTGCTCGGCGATAGCGCTGCGGTACCTCGGCGACACCTTCGACGTGCAGGGCGGCGGGTCCGACCTCGCGTTCCCGCACCACGAGATGAGCGCCGGGCACGCGCAGGTCGCGCTCGACGGCCGGCCGTTCGCCAGGACGTACGTGCACGCCGGGATGGTCGGCTACGACGGCGAGAAGATGTCGAAGTCCCGCGGCAACCTGGTCCTGGTCTCCCGGCTGCGCGAGGCCGGCGTCGACCCGCTGGTGATCCGGCTGGCGATCCTCGCGCACCACTACCGGTCGGACTGGGAGTGGACGGACGAGGACCTCGCCGCCGCGGGGACCCGGCTCGACACCTGGCGCACGGCGGTCCGCGCGACGTCGTACGACGCCGCGGTGACGCTGCTCGGCGAGGTGCGCGCCGCCCTGGCCGACGACCTCGACGCCCCGACCGCGGTGGCCGCGGTCGATGCCTGGGCGGCCGGCGTCGCCGCTTCAGCCGGAACCGGCGGCTCCGGCGGCTCGCAAGGTTCGAGCGGGGAGTCCGGCCCCGACCTCGTGCGCGCGCTCCTCGACGCTCGCCTCGGCATCACCCTCTAGGCCGCCAGACGCGCCAACTCGGCGGGTGTGGGGCGCCAGATGCGCCAACTCGGCGGTCAGTCGTGGCCGGTGTCGCGGCGCTTGAGGTACCGCTCGAACTCACGCGCGATCGCCTCGCCGCTGGCCTCCGGGAGCTCGGCGGTGTCCCGGGTCTCCTCCAGCGCCCGGACGTAGTCGCCGATCTCCTCGTCCTCCTGCGAGAGCTCGTCGACGCCGCGCTCCCAGGCCCGGGCCTCCTCGGGCAGGTCGCCCAGCGGGATGCTGACCTCGAGCAGGTCCTCGAGCTGCCCGAGCAGGGCGAGCGTCGCCTTGGGGCAGGGCGGCTGGGCGACGTAGTGCGGCACCGCGGCCCAGAACGACACCGCGGGCACGTCGTGCTGCGCGCAGGCGTCCTGGAAGACGCCGACGATGCCGGTCGGCCCCTCGTAGTTGGACTGCTCGAGCTTGAGCCGCGCCGCGGTCGAGGGGTCGGTGGCCGTTCCCGACACGGGCACGGGCCGGGTGTGCGGGGTGTCGGCGAGCAGGGCACCCAGCGTGACCACGAGCTGGGTGCCGAGCTCCTCGGCGGCCGCGAGCAGCTCGGCGCAGAACTGCCGCCAGCGCATGTTCGGCTCGATGCCGCGCAGCAGGATCACGTCTCGCGACGAGCCGGGCGGCGAGCACACCGACAGCTGCGTGGAGGGCCAGGTGATCCGGCGCAGCCCGAGTTCGTTCGAGCCGACCGTGGGACGGTTGACCTGGAAGTCGTAGAAGTCCTCCGGGTCGATCGCGGCGACCACCCGCGCCTGCCATACCTCCGCGAGGTGGTCCACCACCGACGAGGCGGCGTCCGCCGCGTCGTTCCAGCCCTCGAACGCCGCGATGAGAACCGGCGATCTGAGCGCGGGAACGTCCTCGATCTCGATCACCCGTCCAGCCTAGTCCCGCGCGGTGGCGGGAACCGGCCGCGCAGCGCCGTGCCCAAGCGGCGGGCCCGGGTGCAGACAGCACCGTGAACAGGGCGGCCGACACTATGTGAGACGACCTTCCGCCATTCGAAATGCGCCGAGCGGTCCGGCAACCGCTCCCTACGCTGGCGAGGACGCCGGTGCGGACAGCGCACCCCGCCGTAGCGATAGGAACCCTTGACCGAGCCGCAGACCGAACCACAGCACCGACCCGACGCCACCGAGGCGATCTGCGGGCTGCTGCGCGAGCGGATCCTGGTCCTCGACGGCGCGATGGGCACCGTCATCCAGCGGCACGGCATCAGCGAGGGCGGCTACCGCGGTGAGCGGTTCGCGGACTGGCCCCGGGACGTGCGCGGCAACGCGGACCTGCTCAGCCTGACCCAGCCCCACGTGATCCGGGACATCCACCGCGAGTACCTGGAAGCCGGCGCGGACCTGGTCGAGACCAACACGTTCAGCGCGCAGCGGATCTCGCAGGCCGACTACGGCATGCAGGACCTCGTCTACGAGATGAACGTCGCGTCGGCCCGGCTGGCCCGAGAGGCCTGCGACGCGATGAGCGAGCAGACCCCCGACCGGCCACGGTTCGTCATCGGCGCGCTCGGGCCCACCAACACCACGGCTTCGATCTCGCCCGACGTCAACGACCCCGGCAAGCGGAACATCTCCTACGACCAGCTCGTAGAGGCGTACCTCGAGCAGGCCCGCGGGCTCGTCGACGGCGGCGCGGACCTCCTCGTCGTCGAGACGATCTTCGACACCCTCAACGCCAAGGCCGCGATCTTCGCGCTCGAGACGCTGTTCGAGAAGCTGGGCCGTCGGTGGCCGGTGATCATCTCCGGCACGATCACCGACGCCTCCGGCCGCACGTTGTCCGGCCAGGTCACCGAGGCGTTCTGGAACTCGGTCCGGCACGCGCGTCCGCTGGCGATCGGGCTGAACTGCGCGCTGGGCGCGGCGGAGCTGCGCCCGTACGTCGCCGAGCTCTCCCGGATCGCCGACACCTTCGTGTCGTGCTACCCGAACGCCGGCCTGCCCAACGCCTTCGGGGAGTACGACGAGACGCCGGACCAGACCTCCGGGGTGCTGGAGGAGTTCGCGGGGAGCGGACTGGTGAACGTGGTCGGTGGGTGCTGCGGCACCACCCCGGAGCACATCGCCGCCATCGCCAAGGCGGTCGACGGCCAGGCACCGCGCATCCCGTCGAAGGTGCGGCCCGCGCTGCGGCTGTCCGGTCTCGAGCCGGTGACGGTCGACGAGGACTCCCTGTTCGTCAACGTCGGCGAGCGCACCAACATCACCGGTTCGGCGCGGTTCCGCAAGCTGATCAAGGAGGGCGACTACACGGCCGCGCTGTCCGTCGCGCGGCAGCAGGTCGAGTCCGGCGCCCAGGTCATCGACATCAACATGGACGAGGGGATGATCGACGGCGTCGCGGCGATGGACCGCTTCGTCAAGCTGGTCGCCAGCGAGCCGGACATCTCCCGCGTCCCGGTGATGGTCGACTCCTCGAAGTTCGAGGTGATCGAGGCCGGCCTCAAGTGCGTGCAGGGCAAGCCGATCGTCAACTCCATCTCGCTCAAGGAGGGCGAGGAGAGGTTCCTCGAGCAGGCCCGCCTGTGCCGCAAGTACGGCACCGCCGTCGTGGTGATGGCCTTCGACGAGGACGGGCAGGCCGACAACCTGGACCGTCGTACCTCCGTCTGTCGCCGTGCCTACGAGCTGCTCGTCGAAGGCCATCACGACGATGGCAGCGCCGTACTTGCGGCACAGCCGGGCGTGCTCGACGAAGGGCTCGACGCCCTCCTTCATCGAGATCGAGTTGACGATCGGCTTGCCCTGGACGCACTTGAGCCCGGCCTCGATGACCTCCCACTTGCTCGAGTCGATCATCACGGGGACCCGCGAGATGTCGGGCTCGGAGGCGACCAGCTTGACGAAGCGGTCCATGGCCGCGACGCCGTCGATCATGCCCTCGTCCATGTTGATGTCGATCACCTGGGCGCCGGACTCGACCTGCTGGCGGGCGACGTTGAGCGCCGTCGGGTAGTCCTCGGCCTTGATGAGCTTGCGGAACCGCGCCGAGCCGGTGATGTTGGTGCGCTC
>JAICIE010000167.1 GCA_025924515.1 Jatrophihabitans sp.
AGGTGGAACAGGTACGTGTCCTCGGCCGACGGCACCCGCTCGCCGTCGAAGTTCTTCAGCCGCCAGAGATTGAGCCGCTGCGCGGTCAGCGGGTGCATCCCACGGATGATGCGGTCCTCCGCGAGCCCGTCCGGCGACGCCCGGAAGGTCACCACCTCGACCTCACGGCCCTCGGCGCACACGGTCACGGTGACCCGGCGCATCGCGGTTAACGGCTCCAGCGGGGCGAGCATCTCGTGCAGGGAGGCGACCAGCTCGTCGGCGTCGGCCGGACGGTCGGGCCACGCGACGTAGAGGTCGAGCAGGCGCGTGCGCTCCGGAGCGTCGACCGACCGGCGCGCCACCTCGTCCAGCGCGCCGGGCAGGTCGCGCACCGGTCCCATCCAGGCGAGCAGATGCAGCCGCAGCCCCCGCAGGTCGTAGTCGGCGAAGACGGCGGACCGGCCGGCGAACATCTCCGAGTGCACGTGCTGCAGGTCGCGGCTGCGGTAGTAGCGCCGGGTCAGCACCTCGACGACCGGGTCGGGGATGGTCGACTCCCGCTCGGCGCGCTGGGCGAGCAGCCGGATCAGCGGTTCGGGGCTCTCGACCAGCGCCTCGACCCGGCGCATCGCCTCGTCGTCGTCCCCGCTGACGCCGGTCTCCTCCAGCTCGGCGAGCAGCCCGGCTGCCTGGCCGAGGATGACCTCCCGGTTCGCCCGGACCACCGGCTCCTCGAAGTAGCGGTAGCGCACGGCCCGGGCCAGGTCGCCGACGGCCGGGTAGCGCAGCTGGGTCGCGACGACGAGCCGGTCGAGGACGTCGGCGACCTCCGCGCGGGCCGGCGCCACCGGCGGCTCCGCCTGCAGCCAGCGCTCCAGCAGCGCCTGGACCGCGGGCAGCTGGTCGGAAACTCGCTGCTGGGCCAGGTACAGCCGGTACACGGCCTCCTCGAGCGCCGGGCCGGGCTCGAGGTCGCGGACGTCGTAGTGCAACAGCGCCCGCGAGAGCCGGCTGCGGAAGCTGTCGGGCAGCCCCTCACGGTCGACGTCCAGGGAGTGCAGGTAGGCGTGGAAGAACTCCCGCGGGCTGTGCACCTGCTGGTCGGCCTCCTCCTCGCTGCCCGACGGGCGGTTGCGGGAGAGCTCGCTGAGGTCGGCGAAGGTGGTGAGGACGGTGAGCTCGCCGCGGAGCAGCTCGGGGTCGTCGTGCGGCAGCTCGGTGCGGGCGGTGTCGTACTCCGCGACCAGCTCCGAGGCGTACCGGGCACTGACGTCGTAGCCGGTAATGAGCGCCTGGAGCGCGGCCAGCAGCGACAGGGCGTAGTCGCGCTGCCCACCGGAGCGCAGCTGCGCGCCGGGCAACTGGACCCGGTCACCGGACGCCTCCTCCACGTCGGCGCCGAGCTTCTCGAGGTTCAGCAGCGGCGCACCCGCATCGACCTGGGAGTTGGCCGCGGCCAGGACCTCGCGGACCCGGCCGGCGAACGGCGCCCGTACCGCCGTCTCCATCTTCATGCTCTCCAGGACGACGATCGTCTGGCCGGCCTCGACCTCTTGTCCCACCTCGACCCGGACCGCGACGACGACCGACGGCGCCGGCGCGCGCACCACTCCCCCGGCGTCCCGGGTGACCCGGTGGGTGACGCCGTCGACCTCGACGAGGTGAGATCCCACGGCTTCGACGGAGACGACGGCGAAGCGATCGCCGCCCACCCGCAGCCGGCTCTCCAGCGCGTTGAGCCGGTCGACGTCGACGTCGGCGTAGCGCCCGTCCAGCTCGATCCGGTAGCGGTCGCGCCCGACCTTGGTCACGGTCAGCCGGTAGACCTGGCCGCGGTAGCCCAGTTCCAGCGTGCGCCCGACCTCGTGCCGGGCGCGGGGACGACCGCCGCGGGCCGAGGCGAGGAAGGCGGCCCGCTCCAGCGCCTCCTCGGCGTCGGCGGCGTCGATGGCCACCTGCACCAGCGCCGCGTAGGCCGACGGCGCGGGCTCGGCCGTGCCCGCCGAGCCGGTGCGGTCCAGCCAACCGGTGTCGGCCGTGCCGGCCACGACCTCGGGACGGTCGAGCAGGTCGAGCAGGAAGGTCTTGGTCGTCGTCCCGCCGCGGAGGACGACGGTCGTGTCACGCAGTGCGACGCGCAGCCGGGCCAGGGCCTCCGGCCGGTCGCGCCCCCAGGCGATGACCTTGGCGATCATCGAGTCGTAGGCGGGCGGAATGACGTCGCCAACGCTCATGCCGGTGTCGACGCGGATGCCGGGGCCGGTGGCGAACCGCAGCAGCTCGACCTGTCCGGGTGCCGGCGCGAACCCCTGCTCGGCGTCCTCGGCGTTGAGCCGGGCCTCGACGGCGTGGCCGAACTCGCGCGGCGGATCTCCGTCGAGCCGCCCGCCGTCGGCGACGTGCAGCTGCAGCTTCACGATGTCGAGGCCGGTCGTCTCCTCAGTCACCGGGTGCTCGACCTGCAGGCGGGTGTTGACCTCGAGGAAGGTGAACAGCTTCTCCTCGGGCTGGTAGAGGAACTCCACCGTGCCCGCGCCGACGTACCCGGCCGCCTTGACCAGGGCCGCGGACGATTCGCGAAGGGACGTCGACTGCTCGGGCGTCAGCGCCGGCGAGCTCGATTCCTCGATCACCTTCTGGTTGCGTCGCTGCACCGAGCAGTCGCGGACGCCGGGCGCCCAGACGTTGCCGTGCTGGTCGGCGATGATCTGCACCTCCACGTGGCGGCCACCCTCGACCAGCCGCTCCATGAAGATCGTGGGATCGCCGAAGGTGCGCTCGGCCTCGGCCTGCGTGCGGGTCAGCGCGTCGGCGAGCTCCGCCTCGTCGCGCACGATGCGGATGCCGCGCCCGCCGCCGCCGCTGCGCGACTTGACGATGAGCGGATAGCCGATGGTCGCCGCGTGCCGCCGTCCGTCCTCGATGCCTTTGACCGGCCCGCCGCTCCAGGGCGCGACCGGCACCCCGGTCTGCTCGGCGAGCACCTTCGCCTCGATCTTCGCCCCGAGCAGGCGCATCGCCTCAGGTGGCGGCCCGATGAACGTGACGCCGAGCGAGCCGCAGAGCTCGGCGAATGCGGGATCCTCGGCGACGAAGCCCCATCCCACCCATGCGGCGTCGGCCTTGCTCTCGCGCAGCGCGCGGCCGAGCTCCTCGTGGTCGAGGTAGGGGTTGCCGGTGCCGATCTCGCGGAGGACGACGCCCTCGTCGGCCGCGCGGACGAACGTCGCCCGGCGCTCGGACTCGGTGTGGAACGCGATCACCCTGGTGCCGTAGCCGTACTCGGCGTTCAGCTCGCGGACCGCACGGATGAGGCGCATCGCCGGCTCGCCTCGGTTGACCACTGCGATCCGGCTGAACATCGGTGAGCCTCTTTCCCTGTCGATGAGCCGACTCGGGGGAGCATCGCAGGTCACCCTGACGACGCACCCGATGAGCCTGAACAGCCTCTCGCGACCTCAGGTAGCGCCGGCCGCCCGATCCTTCCGCAGCATCGGGGCGAGCGGACGGAGAGTCAACCGGACGCACCGACCTGCTCGACCGCCGTCCTCACGACGTACCGGGACTGCGGGCCAGGGCGATGCCGACCAGGACCCAGGATGCTCGTCTGCGGCCGGACCACGAATGGTGGGCCCACGAGCTGTTCGTCGACGGACTGATCGGCCGCTGACCTGCCACAAGGCTCCCCCGAGTGGACTCGAACCACTAACCCTGCGATTAACAGTCGCATGCTCTGCCAATTGAGCTACGGGGGATGAGCGGGCGCTGCCCGCTGGCCCGCCGAGGTTACCGCACGCTGTCGGGCGGGTCGGACAGGGCTCGCACGTGTCTCCCCGCGAAGGGTGCCGGGTAGCGTTCTCGCCGGTTGCCAGCTCGACGGGTCGTGGGAGGTCCTCGTGGCGAAGTTGTCGTTCCTCGCCGGATTCGGCGCCGGCTACGTGCTGGGCGCGCGTGCTGGACGTGAGCGCTACGAGCAGATCCGGCGCGGCTGGGAGAACGCCAAGGACGACCCGCGGCTGCAGAGCCTCGCGGGGATCGCGCAGGCGCGCGCCGACGACGTCGTCGCCTCGCTGCGCAACAAGATGGGCAACGACGTCCCCCGCTGAGCGTCGTCCCGCCGGCTCAGGCGGGCTGCTCGGCGGCGACGAGGTCGGCCAGCTTCTGCTGCGCGATCTCGCGCGCCACCGGGTCCGACCGGTCGGCGTCGTCGTCGAACACCACCGTCCATTCCCGCCCCGGCTGACCGGGGATCCGCCGGGCCACCAGGAGTACCCCTCCCCCGGCGGGCAACGGCGCCCGCTGGCTGGCGACCACCGTCTCGTCCACCCGTCGGCGCACGGTCGCGGGCAGGTCGCCGGCGTCGGTCAGCACGTACCGCCGCTCGGGCTGCCGAGCCTGGACGCCGGGCTCCACCTCGGCCAGCGCGGTCACCCGGAAGACGCCGCCGCCGGGCTCGCCGGTCGACCAGCGGGCATGCCCCACCTCGTGCCAGCGCAGGACGTCGTCCGACCCTGTCGCGCCCTCCGCCGGCACGGTACGCAGGCCGTGGGACGTCGCCACGAGCCAGCCGTCGTCGCCGGACAGCACTCCCCAGGCGAGGACCCGCTCATCGGGGTTCCCGGCTCGGACAGCCGCCCGCACCGGCTCGGGCGGGCGGGCGAACCGGCGCCGCACGTTCTCCACGAGACTCACGGGGCAAGCCCCCCGGCAGCACGCTTGCGCAGCGAGATCGCCAGCTGCTCGAGGTCCATCAACTGCTTGAACGCCTTCATGTACTCGTCCTGCGCCTCGACGGGATTGGTGCGCTGCAGCTTGCCCTTGAGTGCCGCAATCTCCCGCACGGTGGCCATCTCGTGCAGCCGCGCCATCAGCGCGTTGACGTAGCCCGGGTCGTTCTCCCCCACCGAGTGCATCGGCTCGACCGCCAGTGCCGTGAGCAGGGCACGCGCCGACTCGCGATCGCAGTGCGCGCCCACCTCGTCCAGCCAGGCCGCCCCGGACACCGTCGCGCCGGCCGCGCCACCGGCGGCCAGCACCGCAGCGGCGACGGCGGCGTAGTCGGGGTGGGTGTAGCTGCTCGGCGCGACGGCGTCGAAGGAGGGGCCGGCGATCTCCGGGCACTGCAGCGCCGCCTTCACCGCCTCCCGCTCGACCTCCACCGCGGCGTCGTCCGGGGTCCGCTGCGGCGCCCGCGGCCGTGGACGGCCCCGCTCCGGACCGCCGCCGTCACCGGTGAGCCGGCGCACCCGGTCGAGCACCTCGGCCTCGTCGGTGTTGCCGATCATCCCGGCCAGCTGCCGCGCGTACGCGGGACGCAGGGCGTGGTCCTTGATCTGCGCGACCAGCGGCACGGTCTTCTCCAGCGCCGCGACCCGCCCCTCCACCGTGTCGAGGTCGTAGCCGGCCAGCGTCGTCTTCAGCACGAAGGCGATCAGCGGCGTCCGGCGAGCCACCAGGTCACGCACCGCGGCGTCCCCGTGCTCCTGCCGCAGCTCGCACGGGTCGCGCCCGTCGGGCTCGACGGCCACGAACGTCTGACCGACGAAGCGCTGGTCCTCCCCGAACGTCTTCATGGCCGCCGCCTGCCCCGCCGCGTCCCCGTCGAAGGTGTACACGACCTCGCCGCGGAACTCGTCCTGGTCCATCAGCAGGCGGCGCAGCACGCTGATGTGCTCGGCACCGAAGGCGGTGCCGCAGGAGGCGACGGCGGTGGTGACGCCGGCCAGGTGGCAGGCCATCACGTCGGTGTAGCCCTCGACGACGACCGCCTGGTGCCGGCGCGCGATGTCGCGCTTGGCCCGCTCGATGCCGTAGAGCACGGTGCTCTTCTTGTACAGCGGGGTCTCCGGGGTGTTCAGGTACTTCGGGCCCGGGTCGTCGTCCATGAGCTTGCGCGCGCCGAAACCGATCACGTCACCGGTGATGTCGTGGATCGGCCAGAGCAACCGACGGTGGAACCGATCGATCAGCGACCCACGCGAGGACTCTTTGGCCAGCCCGGCAGTGACCAGTTCCGCCTGGGTGAAGCCCTTGCCGCGCAGGTGACGGGTCAGTGCGTCCCAGCCGCTCGGGGCGAAGCCGCAACCGAAGTCCACCGCGACCTGTCGGTCGAAGCCCCGCTCGGCGAGGAACTGCCGGGCGGGGGCAGCGTCGGGCGTGGCGAGCTGCTCGGCGAAGAACGACGCCGCCGCGGTGTTGGCCGCGACCAGCCGGGCCCGCTGGCCGACGTTGGCGCGGTCGGGCGCGCCGGTGGGGCGGCCGCCGTCGTCCTCGTAGTGCAGCTCGACGGTCGCC
>JAICIE010000168.1 GCA_025924515.1 Jatrophihabitans sp.
ATGCTCGGTGAGGGCATCCCGCCCGCGACGATCGAGCAGGCGACGACGCAGGCGGGATATCCCGTCGGCGCGCTGCAGTTGGCCGACGAGCTCAACCTCGAACTGTTCGTCAAAATCCGCGACGAGGCGCGCGCAGCCGCCGGGGACAACTACCGCCGGCATCCTGCCGAGAACGTCATCGACTCGATGGTGTCGCTCGGCCGTCCGGGGCGGCTGCGCGGTGCCGGGTTCTACGACTACGACGACGCCGGAACCCGCACAGGGCTCTGGCCCGGCCTCGCCGACACGTTTCCCGGCACCGTCGACCCGCGCACCGTCGACCTGCACGAGTTGTCCGAACGGATGCTGGTCATCGAGGCGATCGAGGCGGCGCGCTGCGTGGAGGAAGGTGTCATCGCGCAGACGGCCGACGCGAACGTCGGGTCCATCATGGGAATCGGCTATCCGGCGTGGACCGGCGGCGTCCTGCAATACGTCAACGGCTATCCCGGCGGGGTGGGCGGGTTCGTGGCGCGCGCGGAGGAGTTGGCGGCGACGTACGGCGATCGGTTCGCGCCCAGCCCGCTGCTGCGCAAGAAGGCCGACAACGGCGAGACCTTCTGACCGCTGATCCTCCCGTGGCCGGACCGCTGTCAGGGACCCGGATCGTTGAGCTTCCGGCGATCGGGCCGGTGCCGTTCGCCGGCATGCTCCTCGCGGATCTCGGCGCGGACGTCGTTCGCGTCGATCGCCTTCCCGGCACGGCATCTGCGCTGGCCGAGTCCTTCACGGCCGGCGCGATGGGGCGGGGACGCCGCTCGTTGGCGCTGGACCTGCGGCGGCCCGGTGCCGCGGAGATCGTCCTCCGCCTGGCGGAACGGTCAGATGCCCTGATCGAAGGGTTCCGTCCCGGGGTCGCCGAGCGGCTGGGCGTGGGACCGGCGGAGGTGCTGGGCCGTAACCCGCGCGCCGTGTACGGGCGGATGACGGGATGGGGTCAGGACGGACCGCTGGCGCAGACAGCCGGTCACGACATCACCTATCTCGCAGTGAGCGGGCTGCTGCACGGCATCGGCACACCGGACCGTCCTCCGGTGCCGCCGGTCAACTACCTCGCTGACTTCGGCGGCGGCGCGCTGGTGTTCGTCACCGGCCTGCTCGCGGCGCTGCTGCACGCCCGGGCCACCGGCGAAGGTCAGATCGTGGACGCGGCGATGACGGAGGGCGCGGCCTACCTCGGGACCATGACCCGGATGTGCGCCGCCGCCGGCGCCTGGACGGACGAGCGCGGAGCCAATCTTCTCGACGGAGGCGCCCCGAACTACCGCTGCTATGAGTGCGCGGACGGCCGCTATGTCGCTGTCGGTGCGTTGGAGCCGCAGTTCTGGTCCGCGCTGGTGTCCGGTCTCGGCCTCGACGCGGCGACGACGCCGTCGCCGTACTTCCGTGAGCAATGGGCCGCCTGCGCCGCCGTGCTCGAGCAGCGCTTCCGGGCGAGGACGCGGGACGAGTGGGCGGAGCTCTTCGCGCCGCTCGACGCCTGCGTGGCGCCCGTCCTCACGCTCGCCGAAGCGCCGGAGCACCCCCACAACCGGGCGCGCAGGACCTTCACCGAGGTCGCCGGTGCGAGCGTCGCCCGTCCGGTGCCGCGGTATTCCCATACCGACGGCGACGCGGGGGCCGTGCGTCCGGTCGGGTCAGACACCGTAGCATTGCTGGCCGAACTCGGCTTCGAAGATCAGGACGTCGACAACCTGCGCGGCGCGGGAGCGCTCTCTGAGTAAGGTCACAGCCCTAGCGGGTCCGTCCTGTGCTGCGTTGGGTATGACGGTGCGGACTCGACCGGAGTCGCCGTGCGCGGCCGACTCCGCCGTATGCAGTGCACCGAACGAGCACTCAACAGGGAGGCAGCAATGACCTTTATGCCAGCGGAGCCCGTCGCGTCCGGGAAGCCGTACACCGTCGTAGATGTCGAGGAGCGCTCGCCGGGAAGCCTCGACGACTTCGTCGGCGAGCGGACATTCGGCCTCAGCGTCGGCACGAGGACGTCACGGGTGCACGGCGTGGGGCGCCTGGACGGCGACTCCGTCCGTTTCGTCGAGAAGGACTCGGCTGCCGGCAAGGACGTCCGGGTGTGGCGGGTGCACAGGTCGCCCGAGACGGGGTTCGTAGCCGAGCAGCGCGCAGCCTTCTGACGGTCGGACAGGGCCGTTCGCAGGTGGATACGCTCCCGGGGTGACGGCGGAACAGATCGCTGCGGGCTACTCCTTCCCCGAGCCGGTGCTCGAACTCGGCACGGTCGTCCTGGACGGAGCGGTTCATCCCGACGCTCGGGTGCGGGTTCCGCTCTCGATGATCAACCGGCACGGTTTGATCGCGGGCGCCACGGGCACCGGCAAGACGAAGACGCTGCAGCAGCTCGCGGAGCAGCTGTCCGCCGCGGGCGTTCCGGTCGTCGTCGCCGACGTCAAGGGTGACCTCTCCGGCCTCTCCGCGCCCGGCGCCTCCGGCGACCGCATCCTGAAGCGGGCGCAGGACAGCGGAGACGCGGACTGGACGCCCGCGGCGTTCCCGGTCGAGTTCGCCGCGATCGGCGGGATCGGGACGGGATTCCCGCTCCGGGCCACGATGACCAGCTTCGGCCCGACGCTGCTGTCGAAGGTGTTGGAGCTGAACGACACCCAGGAGTCCAGCCTCAATCTGGTCTTCCACTACGCGGACCGCGCCGGCCTGCCGCTGCTCGACCTCAAGGACCTGCGGGCGGTGGTGTCCTACCTCGTCAGCGACGAGGGAAAGGACGACCTCCGCGGCCTCGGCGGGCTTTCGGCCAGCACGGCCGGCGTGATCCTGCGCGACCTCATCGGCCTGGAGGACAAGGGCGGCGACACCTTCTTCGGCGAGCCGGAGTTCGAGACCGCCGATCTTTTGCGCACGGCGTCCGACGGTCGCGGAACCATCACGGCCATCGAGCTGGCGGGGTTGCAGGACCGCCCTCAGGTGTTCAGCACGTTCCTGATGTGGCTGCTGGCGGACCTCTTCCACGAGTTGCCGGAGATCGGCGACGCGGACAAGCCGAAGTTGGTGTTCTTCTTCGACGAAGCCCACCTGCTGTTCTCGGGCGCGAGCAAGGCGTTCCTCGATGCGGTCACGCAGACGGTGCGTCTGATCAGGTCCAAGGGCGTGGGGATCTTCTTCGTGACCCAGAACCCGCAGGACGTTCCCGACGCCGTCCTCGGACAACTCGGCAACCGCGTGCAGCACGCCCTCCGGGCCTTCACGCCCGACGACGCGGCCGCCCTGCAGCAAGCAGTGCGGACCTACCCGCGGACGACCGACTACGACCTCAGCGAAGCACTGCAGCAGCTGGGCATCGGCGAGGCCGTCGTGACGGTGCTCTCCGAGTCGGGCGCGCCGACGCCAGTGGCATGGGTGCGGATGCGGCCGCCGCACTCCCTCATGGCACAGGTCGACCCGGCGCAGCAGCAGCACGCGGTCGCCTCGTCGCCGCTGCAGGCCAAGTACGGCCAGGCCGTCGACCGGGACTCGGCCTATGAACGCCTGGCCTCCCGGCTGGCCCCGCCACCGGCTGCGGCCCCGACAAGCGCCGCACATCCGAGTCGTGCGAAGGCGACCCGTGACCGACCGGACCGGCGTGAGGCGCCACCGGAAGCGGAGGAAGCGGAGGAGGCGGCGAACCCGGCGGTCGCTGCGCTCGGGCGGATGCTGCGGAGCAGGACGTTCCAATCCTTCGCGCGGTCGGCTGCGTCGACGGTCGGCCGGGAGATCACCCGCGACGTGATGGGAACGCGGCGCCGGTAGTACCGGCCTGTTCATACGCCGAAGAGAACGGGTTGATGTCGAAATGGAAGGACATGCCAAAACGCTAACGACAGCCTCTGACGATTCCGGCCGCAAACCGACGCGCTGTGCACAACCCCGCACGAGCTGAGGTGCGCCGTCATTGCAGGCAAGGAGGCGCTTTAGCATGTGCGTCCTGAACGGCAATGCATGGCATCTCACGGTGATCATCGAGACGCCCTTGAGTCAGGACGGCATTGAACCCCCCGCAGTCGCCACCTTCTCCCAGGCGCTCGGTATGCCCGCGTACCAGTTCCCCACGCACGTCCGGAAACGGCAATCACGGCCGGCGCATCCAAGCTCGGACGACGCTGTAAAACATAAGCGCCGGAATCCCGCTGACCACGGCGAGAAGACCAGCACAGGCACGACCGGCATTGTGTGGTGCCCGTTATCCGCACCAGTTGAACCGCAGCGTGCTCTCAGCCTCGACCTCGGCGACGCCAAGTCGGGCGAGAGCCGCGTAGAGGCCTCTCACGACGGGAAGGAGCACTAGTGCGGCGGCATCGACGAGCGACGCTCCACCCAGCTCGCCGAGCAGGTCGTCGGAAGGGACAAGAGTCGGCGAGCAACCCAGCTCGGATGCGATCAGAGCACTGCGACGGGATGAACGAGTGGTGAACGAACCGGGAACGACCCCAGGCACGACCCGCGCGCGCAAGGTGCCGGGCCAGTCCGCGAACCGCCCCACCAAGGCCGCGGCAGGCGCAGCAAACCCCACCAAGGCCGCGGCAGGCGCAGCAAACCCCACCAAGGCCGTGGCAGGCGCAGCAAACCCCACGACGAAGGCCACCAAGGCAGCAGCAAACCGCACGACAGCAGCCGCGGCGGGCGCGGCCAACCGCGCCTTCCGGGCGGCGCCCCCCGCTGCAAGCACCACCAACGCCACCACCAACGCCACCACAGCGACAGCCGAACCACCCGCTCCGGGCAAGGCCCTGGCGCGCGTCGGTACCGCCTCCCCCCGGCAACACCCGCCGGGGCGTGCTGCGGCCGCGACCGTTCAGCGGCGTGAGCACGTGACCCTCGCGCTGCCACTCCTCGGCCGCGTGCAGCTCCCGCACCCGCAGAACATGGCGTACTACGCCGGACTGGGCGCGCTGGCCGCGCTCGAGCTTGTCGAGTGGCCGGCGGCAGTCGCCTTGGCGGTCGGGCACGCGCTCACCAGTCAGCGGCACAACCGTGCGCTCGATGAGTTCGGCGAGGCGCTCGAGGACGCCTGAGGCGTCCTGAGAGATTCGACGTCGCTTCGCGACCGAACGCCCGGGGCAGACGTCCCGGCCCGTAACGTCGAGGGGACAAGTATCGGGGGTTTCGTGTCAGACCGGTTGGGCCGCGCGTGCTGGCGCTGACGGCTGCTCGGGTGGGGGTGAGCGCCGCCGGTGCGCTGGTATCGGCGCCGGCCCGGGCGGCACGCGCGGGACGACGGATGTCCGCGGGCGCCGCAGCGGCCGCGGCGCTCGCCGAGGCAATTGGTACCGCCCAGCGTCGGCAGGTGTGGCGAAGTGACGGCCGGGCGCATCTCGCGGTTCACGACCTCGCCGGCGGCCGCGCGGCCGCGCAGGCGATCCGGCAGCGCGACGGCGTTCACGCCGTTCGGGTCGACCCCGTCCTGCATCGGTTGATCATCCAGTTCGAACCGGAGGTCTTGGAGTTCGAGGAGCTTTGCACGATTCTCGACGAGCACGACCCGGCTCCGGCACATCGCCATGAGGCTGAGGACGGACCGGGCTACCCGCGCAGTGTGCGCACCGACGCGGTTTCTCTTGCGCTGACCAGCGCAGGAATGACAGCCGCGCTTGCCGCTCGGGTCGTCAGGCTTCCTCTTCTTCCCGCCGCCGCGGCCGCCGCCGTCACCCTCGTCGACCAACAGCCGCACCTTCGGGGCGCGTTCGAGAAGGCGTTGGGACCCGCGCGCACGCAGCTGGCGGTCGCCGCCGGCAACGCGGTCGCGCTGGGACTGGGCGGTGGGCTGGCGTCGCTGGCGGTCGAGGCCGGACAGCGCGTGTCCTCCCTGCAGGCAGGACGTGAGCGCCAGGCTGCTTTCGCCGCCCGCGAAGCCGATCTCTGCGACCACGACCGCCCGGTGGCCGACCAGGAGCCGGCGCGCGCCCCACGACCCAAGCCGCTTCCGCCCGACGCCGTGGATCGCCTCGCCGACCGCGCGGCTGTCGCCGTCCTGCCGACCGCCGGGATCCTGGGCGTCGTCACCGGTTCCCTCAACGCGGTGGCGCAGACCGTCCTGATCGGCACGCCGAAGGCCGCGCGCGCGGCGCGCGAGGTGTTCGCCGACGCGCTGACGGTCCGGCTGTCCCGCCGTGGGGTCGGGGGGGGCCACCCCGACGCCACGCGCCGGCGGGTCCGCGGCACCACCGGCGTGCACGCCACC
>JAICIE010000169.1 GCA_025924515.1 Jatrophihabitans sp.
AGGTGCAGGAGGTGCACCACGTCGACCGCGGCTATCCGGACTTCGTGGAGCAACTGCAGGGACTCGGCGCCCAGGTCGAGCGGGTCCGCAAGGACTACTGAGCCGCCCATGGACCCCGAAGCGGAGCTGTTCACCGCACTGCGCAGCGTCCGCACCGCCGTGGTGCGCGGCACGGTGCCCGTCGAGGGCCTTCGCGACTTCCTCGATCACTCCTTCCGCGCGCTGGACGCGGCGATCTCACGGCAGGGAATCGGCATCGTCGGCCCGGCCTTCGGTGTTTTCCCTGGCCCGCTCGGTACCCGCACCGACCTCGAGGTGGGCTTCTCCGTCGACGGCGACGTCGAGCCGGACGGCGAGGTCGTGCCCGGCTCGCTCCCGGGCGGGACAGCGGGCCGGCTGACCCACCTCGGCGGGTTCGAAGGCCTGCCCGCCTCCTGGAACCGGCTGGAGGCATGGATGCGCGCGCAGGGGCTGTCGCCTGCAGAGGCGCATTGGGAGTTCTACGTCACCCAGCCGTCGCCGGACATGGACCCCGCCGAGCTGCGCACCGAGCTCGTCTGGCCGATCGCTGACGAGCGGTAGCCCGCCGATGATGCACTCGTGCCCCGCGCCGAAAAGCTAGGCGCGGGCTCCTGGATCGGCCGCTACCCGGTGCGCTGAGCCGATCGACGAGATCGGCGGTCTCGCACGGTTTCCCTGCTCAAAGCGTGCGACATCGCCGATGTCGCCAGCGGGGCGGCCCTAGTCGGCGGCGGGGAAGGAGGCGGCGAGCGCGCGGGCGCGGTCGGCGTCCTCGGGGAAGACCAGCACATCAGCGCGTCCCGGCAGCGGCGTGCGGATCGTCGACCGGATGCCGGCGTCGGAGAGGACCGCGCGCAGGGCCAGCGCCGATTCCTGGCGGGACAGGGTCGCCACGCGGACCAGCAGCCCGTCGGCCGCCGCCGGAGGGCGCTTCCCGCGGCCGTAGCCGGTACCGAACGCCCAGCGCATGAACAGCACGAGCAGCACCATCACGACGACGGCGACCACCGGCCCCATGGGATAGGCCGAGTAGATGGGCACCGGAGCCTCCGTCCTGCAGATGCGCGCCGTTCCCCCGTCCGAGTGTGCCACCGCACACCTTCTCGGCTCCTCGTGCTACTCGCCGGTAACCGCCCTAGACTTCGGCGACATGCCGTTCCCTTCAGCGCCGGAGGAGCGCGACCGCCCCTGGGTCATGCGCACCTATGCCGGGCACTCCTCGCCGGCCAAGTCGAACGAGCTGTACCGCCGCAACCTGGCCAAGGGCCAGACGGGCCTGTCCGTCGCGTTCGACCTGCCGACCCAGACCGGGTACGACCCGGACGACGAGCTCGCGGCGGGTGAGGTCGGCAAGGTCGGGGTCCCGATCACGTCGCTGGCCGACATGCGCGGTCTGTTCGACGAGATCCCGCTCGAGCAGATGAACACCTCGATGACGATCAACGCCACCGCCATGTGGCTGCTGGCGCTCTACCAGGTGGTCGCCGAGGAACAGGGCTGCGAGGTCTCCGAGCTGGCGGGGACGACGCAGAACGACATCATCAAGGAGTACCTGTCCCGCGGCACGTATGTGTTCCCGCCCGGACCCTCGCTGCGGCTGACCACCGACATGGTGGCCTACACGGTCACGGCCATGCCGAAGTGGAACCCGATCAACATCTGCAGCTACCACCTGCAGGAGGCCGGGGCGACGCCGGTGCAGGAGGTGGCCTACGCGCTGTCGACGGCGATCGCCGTCCTGGACTCGGTGCGCGACTCCGGCCAGGTCCCCGAGGACCGCTTCGGCGAGGTCGTCGCGCGCATCTCCTTCTTCGTCAACGCGGGGGTCCGCTTCGTCGAGGAGATGTGCAAGATGCGGGCCTTCTGCCAGCTCTGGGACGAGCTGACCAAGGAGCGCTACGGCGTCGAGGACGCCAAGCAGCGGCGGTTCCGCTACGGCGTGCAGGTGAACTCGCTCGGCCTCACCGAGGCGCAGCCCGAGAACAACGTCCAGCGGATCGTGCTGGAGATGCTCGCGGTCACGCTGTCCCGCGACGCGCGCGCCCGGGCCGTCCAGCTGCCCGCCTGGAACGAGGCGCTCGGTCTGCCGCGGCCCTGGGACCAGCAGTGGTCGCTGCGACTGCAGCAGGTGCTCGCCTACGAGACCGACCTGCTCGAGTACGAGGATCTGTTCACCGGCTCGGTGGTGGTGGACAAGAAGGTCGCCGAGATCGTCGAGGGCGCCCGCGAGGAGATGGCCCGGGTCGCCGAGATGGGCGGCGCGGTGGCCGCCGTCGAGTCCGGCTACATGAAGGGGCAGCTGGTCGCCTCTCTCGCCGAGCGCCGTCGCCGGATCGAGGGCGGGGACGACGTCGTCGTCGGCGTCAACAAGTTCGAGTCGACGGAGGAGAACCCCCTGCTGGCCGACCTCGACGCCGCGATCCAGGTGGTCGACCCCGCGGTCGAGGCCGCGGCCTGCGAGTCGGTGCAGAAGTGGCGGTCCGAGCGCGACCCGGAGCCCGTGAAGCGGGCGCTGGACCGGCTCCGCGAGGTGGCCGGCACGGAGGAGAACCTCATGGCGGCGACCCTGGACTGCGCCCGCGCCGGCGTGACGACCGGGGAATGGGCCGGGGTGCTGCGGGAGGTCTTCGGCGAATACCGGGCACCGACCGGGGTCGCCGCGGCGACCGGCGGGGGCGAGGCGGACGAGACGCTGACCGAGATCCGCGAACGTGTCCGCGCCACCGGTGAGGAGCTCGGCGGCCGGCTGCGCTTCCTGGTCGGCAAGCCGGGCCTCGACGGGCACTCCAACGGCGCCGAGCAGATCGCCGTCCGGGCTCGCGATGCCGGCTTCGAGGTGATCTACCAGGGCATCCGGCTGACCCCGAAGCAGATCGTGTCCGCCGCCGTCGAGGAGGACGTCCACGTCGTCGGCCTGTCGGTGCTCTCCGGCTCGCACATGCAGGTGGTGCCCGCGGTGGTCCAGGGGCTCAAGGAGGCCGGTCTGGACGACGTCCCGGTCGTCGTCGGCGGCATCATCCCGGAGAGCGACGCCCGGAAGCTGCGGGAGCAGGGCGTGGCGCGGGTGTTCACACCCAAGGACTTCGGACTGACCCAGATCATGGGCCAGATCGTCGACGTCGTCCGCGAGTCGAACGGCCTGGACGAGAGGGTGCCCGAGCCGGCCTGACCGTCAGCGCAGCGCCGAGCCGATCCGGACGTCGCCGACTCCGGGGGAGAACAGCGCGCTGATCGGCGGGCCGGTCACGGACGCGAGCCCGGCGGCAGCCACGAGCGCGGTGGAACACTCCACCACCTCCGCCGTGTGCAGCGGCCAGGGGCCGTGCTCGAGCGGCAGGTACACCGTGCGCCCGCCCATCCTGGTGTGCAGGCCCCAGCGGTCGACCAAGAACCGCTCGAGCTGGTTGGGGTGATACCGGCGGCCGACGCGCAGGATGACCTCCTCGCGCACCCGCCCCGAGTGCGCCTGGACCAGGTAGCGCCGGCGGTCACCGTCCGCGGTGAGCTGCGTGCGCGACCAGACGTAGGGCAGGCGCAGCGCCGTCCGGCCGGCGAGCACCGGCAGCAGCCGGTCGGCGTCCAGCCGCAGGAAGGCGACGCCGCGGCGGCCCTCCCCGTCGACCGTGTAGAGCCGCACGTTGACCTGCCCGAACCTGCCGAGCCACGGAACGCGCACCGTCGCCACCGGTGCGCTGCTCTGCATGCGCAGCGCCACGACGCCGACGAACGTCCGGCCGCCGAACATGTCCGGACGGACGTCGGGGGGCAGCAGCGATGCCGCGACGGCGGGCTCGACCGTCCAGTGCAGGAAGGCGACGTCGCGCCAGGACTGACGCAGCAGCGGCCGCTCGACGTTCCTCGGTGGAGTGGCGGTCACCGGCTCGGGCTGCACACGGCAACCGTGCCTTACCGCCCGGCCCGCGCGCATCCGGGAGGCATTGCCCGACGTCCCCGCGCGTGATGGAGTCGCTGGAGGGGCGATCGAGGGAGAAACGACATGAGCGAAAGCGCACCGCGCGTGGAGCGCAGCGGCGACACGATCTGCATCACCATGACGCGCCCGGCCCGGCGCAACGCCCTCTCCCGCGAGCACCTCGGGCAGCTGCTGGCCGCATTCCGCGAGGCCGGCGGCACCGACGCAACCGGCATCGTGCTGGCCGGCGAGGGCCCGGTGTTCAGCGCGGGGCACGACTTCGCCGACGTCTCCGGTAAGCCGGTCGAGGACGTGCGCAGCCTGCTGCGGCTGTGCACCGAGCTCATGCAGACGATCCAGGAGGTCCCGCAGGTGGTGGTCGCCCGGGTGCACGCGCTCGCGACGGCGGCCGGGTGCCAGCTCGTCGCCTCCTGCGACCTGGCCGTGGCCGGCGAGTCGGCCGGGTTCGCCGCGCCGGGCGGCAAGGGCGGCTGGTTCTGCCACACGCCGATGGTGGCGATCGCCCGCAACGTCGGCCGCAAGCGCGCCATGGAGATGGCGCTCACCGGCGACGTCATCGACGCCCGCACCGCCCTGGACTGGGGGCTGGTCAACCGGGTGGTGCCGGACGACGAACTCGACGCCGCGGTCACCGACCTGCTCGGCCGTGCGACCCGTGGCTCGCGGGCCAGCAAGGCCTGGGGGAAGCAGACCCTGTACGCGCAGCTGGACCGGCCGGAGGGCGATGCCTACGACATCGCGCAGCCGGTGATGGCGGCCGCGAGCCAGCTGCCGGGCGCCCGCGAGGGGATGACGGCCTTCCTCGAGAAGCGCCGTCCCGTCTGGCCCGACTGAGAGCCGGGCGGCCGCGATCCGCAGCCGGCTGCGCCAGGATGAGCCTGTGCGGACCTACGTGGGGGTCACGGACGCGGCCTGGGCGTCGTTCCTGCGTGCCCGAGCGCAACTGGAGGAAGTGAACTTCTGGCGCCCCGGCGCGAAGGCCGCCTTCAGTGCGCTCACGCCGGGGGAGCCTTTCCTGTTCAAGACGCACTACCCGCACAACTCGCTGATCGGTGGTGGCTTCTTCGAAGGCTTCGTACGCCTGCGGGTCAGTGACGCATGGCGATTCTTCGGAGAGGGGAATGGCGTCGCCTCGGGGGAGGATCTCCGCAGCAGGATCACGCACTACCGGCGGGAACGGCTCGATGCCGGCGAGGACCCGGAGATCGGATGCGTGCTGCTGCGCAACGTCGTCTGGTTCACGGCTCCCGTGCCGGCGCCGCCGTCGTTCGCTCCGAACGTCGTCCAGGGCAAGACGTACGTCTCCGGCGAGGACGCCGTCGTTGACCATGCGGTCTCCTCCCTGCTGACCGGCGCATCGACACTCGAGGCGGCGGTTTCCCGTCGTCTCGCCGACGGCCGGAGCGCGCCCGACGACGACGATTCACCGGTGGAAATCGGCGGACCCACCAGAGGGGAGCCGGTTCTCACCGTGCCGCGGCTGCACCAGGGTGCGTTCCGAGCGCTCGTCCTCAATGCATACGAGGCACACTGCGCGGTCACCGGGCACAAGATCCGGCCGACGCTTCAGGCGGCACACATCCGGCCGGTAGCGGCCGGCGGCCAGCACCGCGTGGACAACGGGCTGCTCCTGCGTTCGGACATCCACACACTCTTCGACCTGGGCTACCTCACGGTGGACACCCGCATGAACGTGCACGTGAGCCCTCGACTGCGGCATGACTTCGGCAACGGCGAGGAACTGTATGCCCGAGCGGAGGAGCGACGACCGATCCTGCTGCCGCGGCGTCGGGCGGACCAACCATCCCGTGAAGCGCTCGAGTGGCACGGCGACACGATCTTCCTCGCGTCCTGAGCCAGACGCAGCGCACCATCGGTGCGGCATGAGACGGGCACGAAACGTGACATGGCGCACAAGGGGAATGGCGCGCGGCGACCGTTCACTTGAGCGTGCTGTGCAGAACCTGTGGGGGCTGACGCGTCGCCGCGTCGTCGACTTCGGCCGCGTGCACAGCGGCTGCTGTTGCCGCTGACGCCACACCGTCGCCCGTAGTCCTCAACCCACAGGAAAGGCACTCTTCGTGCTTGCTCGAATTCGTCGCATTCCCTTCTCGGCGCAGGTGCTCGCCGGTCTCGTGCTCGGCGTCGTCCTCGGGCTGGTCGCCCGCAGCATCGGCCCCGTCGCCGACGGCTCGCCC
>JAICIE010000170.1 GCA_025924515.1 Jatrophihabitans sp.
CGCGCTGATCTGCCCGTCGGTGGGGTTGAACGAGGTGGCCTGCGCCGCCGCGGGAGCGAGGAACAGGCAGGCGAGCGCCGCGACCGTGGTGACGACGGAACGGCCGGCACCCCGAAGCCTCAGGAACCGCAATTGCTTGGTACCCACCGGACTCCTTGATTCTTCGGATTTCCCCGGCGCTGTGGCACCGACCCCGAAAGAGTGACGGATGGGGCTGGAGATACGCCAGAGGCGGTCGGTCGAAGTAGTGCAACCGTGACGGGAAAGAATGGTCAGCGCCCGCAATCTGCCGTTTTGTCGACACCGCCGGAATGGGCGACCAGGTGGGCGCAAGGGCTGCGCGGAGCCTCCGCGAGGACGGCGTGCAGGCGTCGGTAGCCTGGCGCCCTGTGCTGGTCCTGCTGCCCCCGTCGGAGACCAAGCACCCCGGTGGGGACGGCGCCCCGCTGGATCTGGCGGCGCTGACGGCGCCGGAGCTGACACCGGTGCGCGCGACCCTCGCCGACGCTCTGGTCGCGCTCGCCGGCGACGTGCCGGCCGCCCGCAGCGCGCTGGGCCTCTCCCCGAACCAGGACGGCGAGATCGCCCGGAACGCCGCCTTGTGGACCAGCGGCACGCTGCCGGCGCTGCACCGCTACACCGGTGTGCTCTACGACGCCCTCGACGTCCGCTCGCTGACCCGTGCCCAGCGGTCGCGGGCCGGCCGGCGACTGGCGGTGGGCTCGGCGCTGTTCGGGATCCTCGGAGGAGCGGACCCGATTCCCGCCTACCGGCTCTCCGCCGGCTCGACCCTGCCCGGCCTGCCGACCCTGCGCGCGCTCTGGAAACCCGCCCTCTCCCCTGTGCTGGCTGCCACCGGGCAACTGGTCGTCGATCTGCGCAGCGGGTCCTACGCCGCACTCGCGCCCGTGCCCGGTGCGGTCACCATGCAGGTGCTCAGCGAGCGGGCCGACGGCAGCCGCGCCGTCGTCAGCCACTTCAACAAGGCGCACAAGGGCCGGGTCGCCCGGCTCCTGGCCACGACCACGGCCGAACCGGACGACGTCGTGCGACTGCTGAGACTGCTGAGACGGGCGAGGTTGCACGTGGAACATGCCGGTGACTCCGCGGTCACCCTCGTCGTCCCCGCCTGACCAGCGACGCACTGTCGAGCGCATGCAGATTGTTGCGTAGGTCCTAGTCGACGTGACATAACCTCGGTCGACGGGGTCGCTCGAACACACGAGGCGGCCCATCTGTGCATCCGGCGACACCGCCGGCAGAAGGGCTTCGGTGGACGACACCCCAGACCGGGCCGCAGTCGGCGACCATCCGATCGCCGAGTGCTCGGCGACGGAGCTGGCCGTCGACGAGCAGCGTGTCGCCCAGACCCGGAGGCTGCGGCCGCGGCAGGCCGACGTCGCTGCTCTCGACCGGCACGCCGCTCTCGCCGCGCGGCTGCTGGGCGCCGCCGCGAGCCAGGTGTCGCTGCTGGAGGACGTCCAGATCGTCGCGGGCGGTGCCGGGCTGGCGGAGGGCGCCGTCGGCGCCGTCAGTCCCTTGGCGGAGTCGCTGTGCACGGTGACCGCGGCCGGCGGAACACCGCTGGCGCTCCCCGATGCCACGATCGACGTGCGCGTCCGCGACCTGCCCCCGGTCCGGTCCGGCGCGGTCGGCTCCTACCTCGGTGTGCCGCTGATCAGCGACGGCGCGACCGTGGGCGTCCTCTGCGTGTTCGACCCCGAGCCGCGCGAGTGGTCGGAGCAGGACCTCGCGACGCTGCGACAGCTCGCGACGTCCGTGGTCACCGAGCTCGAACTGTCCGCGCTCGTCCGGGAGTACGAGAACGACCGGCTCCGCTGGAGCCTCGCGATCGACGCCGCCCGGATCGGCACGTTCGACTGGGACCTCGTCACCGGGCGGCTGACCTGGGACGAGCGGCTGAAGGCGATGTTCGGGTACGGCCCCGACGCCTTCGACGAGACGATCACGGCCTTCACCGCCCGAGTGCACCCGGACGACCGGGAGCGGGTCATCGACGTCCTGCAGGTGTGTATCGCCCGCTGCGGGAACTACGACGCCGAGTACCGCGTCGTCCGTCCCGACGGCCAGACCCGCTGGGTCCAGGCGCGTGGCCGCGCTGTCGCCGCGGAGGACGGCAGCGCCGCGCGTCTGCTCGGCGCGTGCCTGGACACCACGGTGCTGCGCACGGGTGAGGCCCGCGTGACCCGTGTCCTCGAGGCGATGCCGGCCGGCTTCTACAGCGTCGACCGGGAGTGGCGCTTCACCCATGTCAACGCCGAGGCCGAACGACTGTTCGGCACGCGACGGGAGGCCCTGCTCGGGCGGCTGCTCTGGGACGCGTTCCCCGCCGCGGTGGACAGCCACTTCGCGGAGAACTTCGAGACCGCCGTCCGCAGCGGCCTGCCGGTGTCCTTCGACGCCTACTACCCCGCACCCCTGAACGGCTGGTTCGAGGTGCGCGCCTGGCCGAGCCCGGACGGGCTGTCGGTGTACTTCCTCGAGGTCACCGAGCGTCGCCTGGCGCAGGAGCAGGCTGAGCGTTCGGCGCGCCGGCTGGCCATCCTGGCCCACGTCAGCGCCGAGCTGGCGGGCACGCTGGACGCGCGAGGCGCGACGGCCGCACTTCCGCGCCTCGTCGTCCCCGGTCTGGCCGACTCCTGCATCGTCACGCTGGTGGAGGCCGACGGCCGGCCGCGCGACATCGGAGCATGGTCCCGCGATCCCGCCACCCGGGCGCTGCTCGACCGGTACGTCGTCGTGCGCATGGAAGCCCTCCCCGGGACCTCCCCGGTGGCCCGGGCCCTGGCCCACGGCGAGGCCGTGCGCGCCACGTTCGACGAGGTCGACACCCTGATGCCTCCCGGGGAGGCGCGCGACCTGTTCGAGCAGCTGGCCCCAGGGGCCGCAGCCGTCCTCCCCATGCGCGGTCGCGGCCGCACGCTCGGGCTGCTGACCCTCTACTTCGACGAGGGACGCGTCGTGTCGGAGGAGGACCTGGCCACCGCGCAGGACGTCGCCGATCGCGCCGGACTGGCACTGGACAACGCCCGTCTCTACAGTGCCCAGCAGCAGTTGGCGGAGGGCCTGCAGCGCAGCCTGCTCACCGAGCCGCCGGAGCCGGACCACTCCGAGATCGCCGTCCGGTACGTGCCCGCCGCGGAGGCCGCCCGGGTCGGCGGCGACTGGTACGACGCCTTCCTGCAGCCGAGCGGCAGCACGATGCTCGTCATCGGGGACGTCGTCGGTCACGACACCGAGGCCGCCGCGGCCATGGGTCAGCTGCGCGGCCTGCTCCGCGGCATCGCGACCTACAGCGATGCCGGCCCGGCCGAGGTGCTGCGCGGCCTGGACACCTCGATGACGATCCTGCAGACGAACACCCTGGCCACCGCGACCGTCGCCCGATTCGAGCAGACCGCCGAGGAACTGGAGCGCGGGGTCACCCGGATGCGGTGGGCGAACGCCGGCCACCTCCCGCCGCTGGTCGCGAACCCCGACGGCAGCGTCGACGAGCTCACCCCGTGGGACGGCGACCTGCTCCTGGGGGTCGACCCCAGCGCCGTGCGCGCGGAGTCGGTGGTCAGCCTGGAGCGCGGCAGCACCGTGCTGCTCTACACCGACGGGCTCATCGAGCGGCGGGACGCCGATCTGGACGCCGGGATGGTCCGGCTCCGGGAGGCGTTGATAGACCTGGCCGCGTTGCCCCTCGACGACCTGCTCGACCAGCTGCTGCACCGGCTCGTGGACGGCACACCGGAGGACGACGTCGCGTTGGTCGCCGTGCGCCTGCACCGCCAGGACGGGCCCCGGCCGGTGGAGGCCGGTCCCGCCGACGTGCCCCCCAACGTGCCCCCGGACCCGGCGAAGCCCTAGGCGCGGTCGCGACGAACCGTCGCCTTGCGGCCCTTGATCATCGTGGCGCGCAGCGCGCGGACGACACCGTCGGCCGCCGATTCGGGCACCTCGACCAGCGCGAACTTCTGGTGGATCTCGATCGAGCCGATGTCCCGGCCGCTGAGCTCCGTCTCCCCCGTGATCGCACCGACGAGGTCGCCGGGCCGGATGCCCGCGTCCCGCCCGGCGCCCACGAACAGCCGGGCCGCAGGACCCCCCGAGGCGCGGCCGCCACTCCCCCGCGCCTCGGTACCGCGACCTGCCGGACGGCCGGGTCGCCCGGATCGATCGGCGCGGTCCGGCCGGTCGGGGCGGAAGCCGACCTGCGGGATCTCCTCGTCGTCGTCGACCACTCCCCCGGCCTCGTGCGCCAGCTTCACCGCGGCGAGCGCCACCTCCATCAGCTCGAACTCGTCGGTGAGCGTCTCGACCACGACCCGGAACCGATCCAGCCGGTCCTCCGACGCGTCCTCCAGCAAGGTCTCCCGCAGCGCCGAGCGGGTGAGCTCCAGCCGCCGGGCCCGCAGGTCGGCGACCGTCGGCACCCTCTCCACGGCGATCGGGGCCCCCGACACCCGCTCGATCGTCTTGAGCTGGCGGTGCTCCCGCGGCTCGGCCAGGGTGATCGCGACCCCTTCCCGACCCGCGCGGCCGACCCGCCCGATGCGGTGCACGTAGGCCTCCGGCGCCGACGGGACGTCGTAGTTCACGACGTGGGTCAGCTGGTCGATGTCCAGCCCGCGAGCCGCGACGTCCGTGGCCACGAGCAGGTCCGCCGTCCCGGCGCGCAGCCGGCCCATCACCCGGTCGCGCTGCTCCTGGCTCATGCCCCCGTGCAGGGCCTCGGCGCGGTAGCCGCGGCCGTTGAGGGTCTCGGTGAGCGAATCGACCTCCTCGCGGGTCCGGCAGAAGACGATCGCGGCGGTCGGCGCCTCGACGTCCAGGATCCGGCCCAGCGCGGCCGGCTTGGCCGCCCGCGGGACCACGAACGCCGTCTGCCGCACCCGCGGCGCCTCCCCCGGCTCGGTGCGCTCGCGGCCGAGGCTGATCCGCACCGGGTCGTCGAGGTGCCGCCGGGCCAGCGAGTCGAGCCGGCGGGGCATCGTCGCGGAGAACAGCACCGTCTGCCGCTCGTCGGGGGTGTGGTCGAGGATCGCCTCGAGATCCTCCGCGAAGCCCATGTCGAGCATCTCGTCCGCCTCGTCGAGGACGACGGTGCGCACCTCTCCCAGGCGGAGCGCGCCGCGGTTCACCAGGTCCAGGGCACGGCCCGGGGTGGCCACGACGACGTCCACACCACCCTCCAGCGAGCGCAGCTGCCGAACGATGGGTGCACCGCCGTACACCGGAAGCACGCGGGCACCCAGTTCCCGGCCGTAGCGGTGCAGCGCCTCCGACACCTGGACGGCGAGCTCGCGGGTCGGCACCAGCACCAGCGCGGACGGTGCGCCGATGCGGCGGTCGGCGGCCAGGCGCTGCAGGACCGGCAGGGCGAAGGCCGCCGTCTTGCCGGTACCCGTGGCCGCCTGCCCGAGCAGGTCGCGGCCCTCGACGAGCGGTGGGATGGCCTCGCGCTGGATGGGGGTCGGCTCCTCGTACCCGAGGCCGGTCAAGGCGCTCAGCAACTCCGGCCGGAGCCCCAGATCGGCGAAGGTTCCCTCGGCGGTGCTGTCGTCACTCACCGGACCATCGTTCCCCGACGGTGACGCCTCCCGCCCGGCGGGGGCGTCCGCCTCCCGCCGAAGAGTCCGGTGCGCGCGTGGGACGCTCGCACCGTGACCACTGCGAACGACGACCTGTGCCTCCGGCCCGCGACGGAGCTGGCGGCCCTGCTGCGGAGCCGGCAGCTCTCCGCGCGCGAACTGCTCGACGCGCACCTGGAGCGGATCGAGCGGCTGAACCCGGCGCTCAACGCCATCGTCACGCTCGATCCGGAGGGCGCCAGAGCGGCTGCCGAAGCCGCCGATGCGGCGCTCGCCGACGGCTCCCCCGTCGGCCCGCTGCACGGCCTTCCAGTGGCGCACAAGGACAACCACGCCACCGCCGGAATGCGGACGACGTGGGGTTCCCCGCTGCACGCCGACACGGTGCCGGCGACCGACGATCTGACCGTGGCCCGGTACCGCGCGGCCGGGGCGATCCGCGTCGGCAAGACGAACATCCCCGAGTTCGCGGCCGGATCGCACACCACCAACACCGTCTTCGGGGCGACCCACAACCCGTACCGGCACGGCCTGTCCGTCGGCGGCTCCTCC
>JAICIE010000171.1 GCA_025924515.1 Jatrophihabitans sp.
GCCGCCGTGCTGGGGGCGCCGGGGGTCACGGCCGGGGCGCGCCTGCACTACCTGTACACCGACACCGACCCCCCCAACCACACCGGCCGGGTCGTCGGCGTGCGCGCGCGCACTGCGAACAAGCGGCCGGTCACGTACCGGGCCCCGATCGTGTTGACCTGCGAGGGAGTGAGCGGGCGGCTGGCGCAGAAGCTCGGCGTGCACCGCAACGACAAGCGCCCGCTCGGCGTCGCTGTCCGCCGGTACTACCGCAGCCCCAAGACCCACGACGACTACCTCGAGTCGTGGCTGGAACTGTGGGACGGCGAGCCGAACGCGTCGAACCTGCTGCCCGGCTACGGCTGGATCTTCGGTATGGGCGACGGCACGGTCAACGCCGGGCTCGGCGTCCTGAACACGAGCGCGGGCTTCAAGAACACGGACTACCGGGCGCTGCTGACGGCCTGGCTGGACTCGACCCCGGAGGGATGGGGGCTGCGCGAGCCGAACGCGGTGGGGCCGACCCGCGGCGCGGCGCTGCCGATGGGCTTCAACCGCACCCCGCACTACGTCGACGGCATGCTGCTCGTCGGCGATGCCGGCGGATCGGTCAACCCGTTCAACGGCGAAGGCATCCCCTACGCGATCGAATCCGGGAAGTTCGCTGCAGAGGCCATCGCCGACGCGCTGACGCGTCCTCCGGGACCCGAGCGCGAGCAGGCGCTGCACGCCTATCCCGAACGGATGCAGCGGGAGTGGGGCGCCTACTACCGGCTCGGCGGGATCTTCGTCAAGCTCATCGGCCGGCCGGAGGTGATGCGTGCGTGCACGCGCCACGGATTGCCTCATCCGGCACTGATGCGCTTCGTCCTGAAGCTCATGGCCAACCTCAGCGATCCGCGCGGCAGCGACCTGTCCGACCGGGTGATCGCGGTTCTGACCAAGATCACCCCCGCGGTCCGGTAGGGAGTGCGCGAATGTCCCTTAGCGCCCTATTAGCCTGGACGCGGCCCGGCGCTGCCCGCCGGGACGGAGAGGAGCGGCTCTGAGATGCTGGCACCGTACCTGCCGATCCTGCTGCTGTTCGCGCTCGCGACGGGGTTCGCCGTGTTCTCCGTCGGGATCGCACCGTTCACCGGGCCGCGGCGATACAACAAGGCGAAGCTCGACTTCTATGAGTGCGGCATCGAACCCACGCCGCAACCGATGGGGCCCAGCCGATTTCCGGTGAAGTACTACCTGACGGCCATGCTGTTCATCGTCTTCGACATCGAAATCATCTTCCTTTACCCCTATGCGGTGGCCAACAAGGCGCTCGGCCTGTTCGGCCTGGTCGAAATCATCCTGTTCGTGGCCACCGTGTTCGTCGCGTACGCCTATGTCTGGCGGCGCGGCGGTCTTGATTGGGACTGACTTATGGGCCTCGAAGAGAAACTCCCCGACGGCATCCTTCTCGCCAACGTCGAGAAGCTCGTCAACTGGACACGCAAGTCGTCGCTGTGGCCGGTGACCTTCGGCCTGGCGTGCTGCGCCATCGAGATGATGACGTTCGGCGCGCCGCGCTACGACTCCGCCCGCTTCGGCATGGAGGTGTTCCGCGCCTCGCCGCGGCAGGCCGACCTGATGATCGTGGCCGGTCGGCTGAGCCAGAAGATGGCGCCGGTCCTGCGACAGATCTACGACCAGATGCCCGAGCCGCGCTGGGTGCTCGCGATGGGCGTGTGCGCCAGCAGCGGCGGGATGTTCAACAACTACTCGATCGTGCAGGGCGTCGACCACGTCGTGCCCGTCGACATGTACCTGCCGGGCTGCCCGCCGCGCCCCGAGATGCTGATCGACGCCATCCTCAAGCTGCACCACAAGATCATGAACGAGCCGCTCGGCCCCAAGCGGGCGAAGCGGCTCGAAGACGAGAAGGTCGAGCTCGTCCCGTCGACCGCGCGGTTCGCGAAGTGACCGGGCAGCAGGAGACGGGAGGCCGTCGATGAGCGGGCCGACCGAGCGTCCGGTGCCGGAGGACTCGGCTCCCGAGCAGAGCGCTAGCGCCATCGCCAAGGCCGCGCCGCCGGTCGAGTCGACGCTCGACCGGGCCGCGCCGTTCGACACCCCGCAGGCCGAGGAGGTCCGCGACAGCGCGTTCGGCGTCGAGCGCCACGGCATGTTCGGCGTCGCCGGCTCCGGGGACACGACCGGCTTCGGCGGCCTCGTCCACGAGCCGTGGGTGCCTGCGGCGGCCGAGCGGCCGTACGGCGGCGGAGCGACGGATCAGGACGGGCGCGGCTACTTCGACGACGTCGTCGACCGGCTCGACACCGCGCTGCCCGCCTTCGACCGGGCGGTGTGGAAGGTCGTCGTCGACCGCGGCGAGATGACCCTGCACGTCCGCCGGGAACACCTGCTCGAACTGGCGGCGACGCTACGCAACGACCCGGGCCTTCGCTTCGAGCTCTGCTCGAGCCTGTCCGGGGTCGACTACTACGACCCGACCGACGACGCCGCAAGCCGGCTGCACGTCGCCTACCACCTGACGTCGATGACCTACCGCCGCCGGATCCGCCTCGAGGTGAGTGTCAGCGTCCAGGACCCGCACGTCCCGTCGGTGACCGGGCTGTACCCCACCGCTGACTGGCAGGAGCGCGAGACCTGGGACATGTTCGGGATCATCTTCGACGGCCACCCGTCGCTCACCCGAATCCTCATGCCCGACGACTGGGACGGCTTCCCGCAGCGCAAGGACTACCCGCTCGGCGGCATCCCGGTGCAGTACAAGGGCGCGACGATCCCGCCGCCGGACCAGCGACGCGTATATCAATGAGCCGCTGCGGAAGAGAGGACGGACGGCGATGACCGATCAGTACGCCCCGTCGCGCGAGACCACCGAGGGACGGATCTACAACCTCACCGGTGGCGACTGGGACACGTTGCTCAACAACGTCGACCCCACCTCGGACGACCGGCTCGTCCTCAACATGGGCCCGCAGCACCCGTCCACCCACGGCGTGCTGCGACTCGTCCTCGAGTTGGAGGGCGAGAGCGTCACCGACGCCCGGGTGGTCATCGGTTACCTGCACACGGGCATCGAGAAGAACGTCGAGTACCGCAACTGGACCCAGGCGGTGGCCTTCCTCACCCGGGCCGACTACCTGTCCAACATGTTCAACGAGACCGTGTACTGCCTGGGCGTCGAGAAGCTGCTCGGCGTGACCGTCCCGGACCGGGCGCGGCTGATCCGCATCATGATGATGGAGATCAACCGACTGTCCTCGCACTGGGTGTGGCTGGCGACCGGCGGGATGGAGCTCGGTGCGCTCACCGCCATGACCAACGGGTTCCGTGCCCGCGAGCTCTGCCTCGACGTCTTCGAGCTGATCACCGGCCTGCGGATGAACCACGCGTACGTCCGTCCGGGCGGGGTCGCCCAGGACCTCCCCGACGGGGCGGTGGAGAAGATCCGCGAGTGGATCAAGCAGATGCGCGAGGAGCTCATCGGCGTCGACCGGCTGCTGACCGGCCAGCCGATCTGGGTGCAGCGGCTGAAGGACGTCGGCTGGATCGGGGTGGAGGGCTGCATCGCCCTGGGCATCACGGGTCCGCTGCTGCGTGCGGCGGGCCTGCCGTGGGACCTGCGCAAGACCGACCCGTACCTGGGCTACGAGGAGTTCGAGTTCGAGGTCCCCACCGACGACCGCGGCGACTGTTGGTCGCGCTTCGTCGTGCGTGTCGCCGAGATGTGGGAGTCGGTGAAGATCGTCGAGCAGGTGCTCGACCGGCTGGAGCCCGGACCGACGATGATCGACGACCCGAAGATCGCCTGGCCGGCGCGGCTCAGCCTGGGCCCGGACGGTCTCGGCAACTCGCTGCAGCACGTGCAGAAGATCATGGCCAGCTCGATGGAGTCGTTGATCCACCACTTCAAGCTGGTGACAGAGGGCTTCCGGGTGCCGGCCGGACAGGTGTACACGGCGGTCGAGTCACCGCGCGGGGAACTCGGCGCGCACGTGGTCAGCGACGGCGGCACGCGTCCCTACCGCGTGCACCTCCGTGACCCCTCCTTCGTCAACCTGCAGGCCGTCGCGGCGCTGTCGATCGGCGGCTTGGTCGCCGACACCATCGCCTCGGTGGCCTCGATCGACCCGGTGATGGGCGGGTGCGACCGATGACGGGTCCGCACGACCAGTTCGACCGGCACCCGATGCTGCCGACCACGTCGGATTCCGGACGCGAGAACTTCCGCACCACGGTGGTGGCGCTCGAGCGTCCGGGCGACCCGAGGGTCTTCGACGCCGAGACCCGCGCTGAAGCCGCGCAGATCGTCGCGCGTTACCCGGACGGTCAGTCACGCTCGGCGTTGTTGCCGATGCTGCACCTCGTGCAGTCGGTGCAGGGCTGCATCACGCCCGACGGTGTCGCGTTCTGCGCGGAGATGCTGGATCTCACCAAAGCGCAGGTGAGCGCGGTCGCCACCTTCTACACGATGTACAAGCGCCAGCCTGCCGGCGACTATCTCGTCAGCGTGTGCACGAACACCCTCTGCGCCTTCATGGGCGGCAGCGAGATCTTCGCCGCGCTCAAGGACGCGCTCGGCATCGGCAACAACGAGACGACCGAGGACGGGACGATCACCCTCGAGCACGCCGAGTGCCTCGCCGCCTGCGACTACGCCCCTGTCGTGACCGTCAACTACGAACTCTTCGACAAGCAGGACGTCGAGAGCGCCCTCGGACTCGCCGAGCAACTGCGGCGGGGCGAGCGTCCGATGCCCACCCGCGGGGCGCCGCTGTGCACGTTCCGGCAGATGGAGCGGCAGATCGCCGGCTTCTACGACCGCACCGGCTTCGCCCCGGACTCCCCGTCGAGTGGCGTGCCCACCGAGCGCGGAGTTCGGCTGGCGATCGATCTCGGCGAGTCGGCGCCGTCCTACGCCACCGTGTCCGCCGACCCGCGCGACGCCGAGGCAGCAGCAGAACGGGCAACGCCGCAGCCGACCAGCGACCACGACGCGCCGCTGAGCACGGCGGAGTCCGACGAGTCCCATCCCGCCAAGAGCACCCGTCGGCTGTTCCAACGCTCGTCCTCCGACGACGGCTCGAACAGCGACACGAGCGAGTAGGACCAGGCAGATGCCCTTGACCCCCGTCCTCACCAAGCGCTTCGGCACCGACCGGCCGTGGCTGATCGACAACTACGAGCGGCTCGACGGCTACGCCGCGCTGCGCAAGGCCTTCAGCATGCAGCCGGACGAGCTGATCGCAATGGTCAAGGAGTCGAACCTTCGTGGCCGCGGCGGCGCGGGGTTCCCGACCGGAATGAAGTGGCAATTCATCCCGCAGAACGACGGCAAGCCCCACTACGTGGTGGTGAACGCCGACGAGGGCGAACCGGGCACCTGCCGCGACCTGCCGCTGATGATGAACGACCCGCACTCGATGATCGAAGGAATCCTGATCGCCTGCTACGCCGTCCGGGCGAACTGGGCCTTCATCTACATCCGCGGCGAGGCCGTGCACGCGCTGCGCCGGGTGACGGCCGCCGTCGACGAGGCGCGTGCGCGCGGCTACATCGGCCGCAGCGTGCTCGGCAGCGGCTATCCGATCGAGATCACCGTGCATGCCGGCGCCGGCGCCTACATCTGCGGTGAGGAGACCGCGCTGCTCGACTCGCTCGAAGGACGCCGGGGCCAGCCGCGGCTGAAGCCGCCGTTCCCAGCCACCAACGGCCTGTACGACGCGCCGACCGTGGTCAACAACGTCGGCACGCTCGCGAGCGTCCCGTACATCGTCCTGGGCGGCGCGGGCTGGTTCAAGCAGATGGGCCCGGACGGCTCGCCGGGTCCCTGCATCTATTCGCTGTCGGGACGGGTCACCAACCCCGGCCAGTACGAGGCGCCGATGGGCACCACCCTGCGCGAGCTGCTCGACATGGCCGGTGGCATGAGCCGCGGCAAGGACCTGAAGTTCTGGACCCCCGGTGGCTCGTCGACCCCGCTGTTCACCGCCGAGCACCTCGACGTGCCGCTGGACTTCGACAGTGCCATGAAGGCCGGGTCGATGAACGGCACGTCGGCGATCCAGATCTTCGACACCGACGACTGCGTCGTGCGCGCCACCAAGATGTGGAGCGAGTTCTACAAACACGAGTCCTGCGGCAAGTGCACGCC
>JAICIE010000172.1 GCA_025924515.1 Jatrophihabitans sp.
CGGGCCGGGTCGCCGTCGTGACCGGGGGCAACCGCGGTCTCGGCCGGGCCTTCGCCAGCGCCCTCGGCGAGGCCGGCGCCAGCGTGGCCCTCGTGGCGCGCGACGACGCGGCCAGCGACGCCGTGGTCGGCGAGCTCGCCGACCACGGCGTCACGGCCCGCGCCTACCACGCCGACGTCACCGACCGCCGCTCGCTCGTCGACGCGGCTGCGGCGATCGCCGACGACATGGGCCCCGTCGACGTGCTCGTCAACAACGCCGGGACCTGCATCCACCGCCCGGCGCTCGAGGTTCCCGAGAACGAGTGGCGCGAGGTGCTCGACGTCAACCTCACCGGCGTGTGGAACGGCTGCCAGGTCTTCGGCGCGGCAATGGTGGCCGCCGGTGCTGGCGCCATCGTCAACGTCGGCTCGATCTCCGGGCAGATCGTCAACCGCCCGCAGTGGCAACCGGCGTACAACGCCTCGAAGGCAGCGGTCCATCAGCTGACCCGGTCGCTGGCAGCGGAGTGGGCGCCGCACGGTGTACGGGTGAACGCGGTCGCCCCTGGCTACGTCCGCACCGACATGGCCCCGGTCGACCGACCGGAGTTCGCCGCCCGCTGGATCGACGACGCGCCCCAGCAGCGCGCCGCCGCGCCGGAGGAGATCGCTCCCGTCGTGCTCTTCCTGGCCAGCCCTGCGTCGTCCTTCATGACCGGATCCGTCGTGATCGTCGACGGCGGCTACACGGTGTTCTGAGGACGGGCAGCCGGATGTCGTCGGGGGTGGATCGCCGTGACCGGCCCACCATGCGTGACGTCGCCGCGCTTGCCGGCGTCGGGATCAAGACGGTGTCCCGCGTCGTCAACGGCGTACCGACGGTGGCACCGGAACTCGTCGCGCGGGTGCAGTCGGCCGCCGACAGCCTCGGCTACCGTCCGAATCTCACGGCGTCCAACCTCCGCCGCGCGGACGGACGGACCCACACCATCGGCCTGCTGGTGGAGAACGTCGGGAACCCGTACTCGGCGGCCGTACACCGGGCGGTCGAGGACGTCGCGCGCGAACACGGGATCTTCGTCCTCAGCGGCAGCCTCGACGAGGACCCAGACCGCGAGTACCACCTCCTGCGGGCGCTGATCGACCGGCGCGTCGACGGGGTGCTGCTCGCGCCTGCGGGCGAGGACTACCGGCATCTCGTCGCGGAGCAGGAGGCGGGAACCTCGGTCGTCTTCATCGACCGCCGACCGGCCTCGCTCATCGCAGACTGCGTGGTGACCGCCAACCGCGCCGGTGCGGCGACCGGGGTCCGGCACCTCGTTGCCCACGGCCACCGGTCGGTCGCCTACCTCGGTGACCGCACGTCCATCGCCACCGCCCGCGAGCGCTTCGCCGGCTACGCCGACGCCCTGAGCGCCGCCGACCTCGCTGTCGCGGCGAACTGGGTGCGGCACGACCTGCGCTCGATGGACGAGGCCCGGCGCGCTGCGCTGGAGCTCCTGACCAGCGAGAACCCGCCCCAGGCGCTGTTCACCGGCCAGAACCTGATCACCATCGGCGCCCTGCGCGCGCTGCACGAGACGGGCCTCGAGTCGACCATCGCGCTCGTCGGTTTCGACGACTTCCTGCTCGCCGACATGATGCGTCCCGGGATCACCGTGGTGGCCCAGCGGCCGTACGAGATCGGCAGGCTGGCCGCCGAACGGTTGTTGGCCAGGGTCGCGGGGGACGGCAGCCCGCCGCAAGAACTCGTGGTCGACACCGCGCTGATCCCGCGCGGTTCAGGGGAGTTGCCGCCTCCTGCGCGTCCCTGACCGGCGCCCCCGGAGCCCAGTAGCCTCGATTTCGTGCAGGAGCGCGACCCGGCGGCCGACCTGCGGCTGATCGCGTTCCTGCTCGAGCGGTCCCGCGAACCGACCTTCCGGGTGCGAGCCTTCCGCAATGCCGCCGCTGTGGTGGCCGGCCTCGACGGTGCGGAGCTGCGCGAGCGGGCCGCCGCGGGGACGCTCGCCGAGCTCGCTGCGATCGGCGACGTCACGGCGCGGTGCATCACCGAGTCGCTGCACGGCGAAGAGCCGGTCTACCTGCGGCGGCTGACCGCCACCGAGGGCACGCCCGTCGACGAGGCCACGGCCGCGCTGCGGGCGGCGCTTCGCGGCGACCTGCACTCGCATTCGGACTGGTCCGACGGCGGGTCCCCGATCCGCGAGATGGCCGTGGCCGCCCGCGATCTCGGCCACGAATACCTCGTCCTCACCGACCACTCCCCCCGCCTGACGGTGGCCAACGGGTTGTCAGCCGAGCGGCTCGAGCGCCAGCTCGACGTGGTCGCCGAGATGAACGACGAGCTGGCCCCGTTCCGGCTGCTCACCGGCATCGAGGTCGACATCCTCGACGACGGCACGCTCGACCAGCGACCGTCGCTGCTCGCGCGCCTCGACGTGGTGGTCGCGAGCGTGCACAGCAAGCTGCGGGCACCGTCGGCGGACATGACGCCGCGGATGGTGGCCGCGATCTCGAACCCGCACACCGACGTCCTCGGCCACTGCACCGGACGGATCGTGGTCGGACGCGGGCGTCCGCCGTCGGAGTTCGATCCGGACATCGTCTTTGCGGCGTGCGCGCGGTTCGGCGTCGCCGTCGAGATCAACTCGCGTCCGGAGCGGCTCGATCCGCCCAAGCGGCTGCTGCGCCTGGCGATCGAGTCCGGCTGCCTGGTGTCCGTCGACACCGACGCCCATGCCCCGGGGCAGTTGGACTGGCAGCTCTACGGCTGCGAACGCGCTGCGCGGTGCGGCGTCGAACCCGACCGCATCGTCAACACCTGGCCGCTCGAGCGCTTGCTGGGATGGACCGCCGATCACTCCGCGTCGGCGTGATCCGCGTCCTGCGCGCCGAGCAGCGGTACGTCACGCGGCAGACCGGAATCCTGACCTTTTCGTGCTTCGCCTCCGGCGCCCACTACGACCCGGACAACGTGTCGCTCGGTCCGCTGGTGACTGTTGACGAGCACCTCGTCGAGCCGCGAGCCGGTTTCGCCCGCCATCCGCACCGGGGCGTCGACCTGGTCACCTACGTCCGGTCCGGAACGCTGCGGCACGAGGACGAGGACGGAGCGACCCTCGTGCATGCCGGTGAGCTGCAGGTCCAGCACGCGGGCGGCGGCATCCGGCACGCAGAGTCGAATGCCGCCGAGGTCGAGCGGCTGCGGATCGTGCAGATGGCGCTCCTGACCGAGGACGAGGCCACCGGCCGTGAAGTCGCCGCGCTGCCGGTCGAGCTCCCGGGCGGCACCCTCGGCGCGGTGACCCGGGCGGTTGAGCTGCCGCCGGCGCTGCGGCATCTGCACGTCCTCACCGGGGGGTTCTCCCTGGGCGGGGTGTCGCTGGGCCCAGGAGACACGGTCCGCACCGACGAGCCGATCCGGCTGGACGGGGCCGGCTCGGCCCTGCTGTGGACCCTGACGCCGACCGGTTCCGGTTCCGGCAGCTGAACCCGGCCCGGCGGGGGACGCTCGTTCGGGGCCCGCCTCCAGGCCCGATGTCGACGGTCCGGACGGGTGCACGCCGCGCCGGCTGCGGCGTATTCAGCAGCCGACACTGGCCCGCGGCCGCACATACGGCTTCGTCGGCGCCTCTCACCGGGTCCCTCAAAATGTCGCGCTGCCTACTTGGCACTCCAGGGGTCTGAGTGCTAAAAAATTCTCGTGAGCACGGTGTCGCCCGTCAGGGAGGCGGGCAGTGACAGCGAGGAGGTGAGAGCCGTGCTTCGCTTCGACCCGTTCCGTGACCTCGACCGCATGACCGAACAGTTGCTGGGGGTGCCCGCGGGCAGTGCCCGGGCGCCGCGGTTCATGCCGATGGATCTCTACCGGACCGGTGACCACTACGTTCTGCACGCCGACCTGCCCGGCGTCGACCCCGGCTCGGTCGACGTCAACGTGCAGAACGGCACGCTGACCATCAAGGCCGAGCGCACCGAGCGCACCGCCGACGACGTGCAGTGGATCGCCAGCGAGCGCTTCACCGGCACGTACCTCCGCCAGCTGTCGCTGGGTGAGGGCATCGACGCCGAGAAGATCGCAGCCACCTACGAGAACGGCGTGCTCACGGTGACCCTGCCCGTCGCCGAGCGGGCCAAGCCGCGCCGCGTCGAAGTTCAGGCGAGCGGATCGGCGACCACGATCCAGGGCAAGGCCCAGCAGACCTCGATCTCGAGCTGACGCCGCGGCCACCCACGGCAGGGCCCCGGAGCTTGGCGGCTCCGGGGCCCATCGCATCTCGGCGCCCCCGCTCGGGTTACGCGTCGCCGCCGATGGTTCCGGCGCCGGCCGCGTTCACGTCCTCCAGGCGGTACCGGTCGAAGGCCTCGCGCGGTGCCTCCGGCTTGACCTCGCCGCGCCGGGCGAGCTGCTCGAGCACGGCCACGACGATCGACTGCGCGTCGACGTGGAAGAAGCGCCGGGCGGCGCCGCGGGTGTCGGCGAAGCCGAATCCGTCGGTTCCGAGCGAGACGTAGTCGCCCGGGACCCACCGCGAGATCTGGTCCGGAACGGCCCGCATGAAGTCGGACACCGCCACCACCGGGCCCGCGGCGTCCGCCAGCGTAGACGTCACGTACGGCACCGGCGCCTCGTCACCCGGGTTCAGCAGGGCCCGCTCCTCGCACTGCACCGCGTCGCGTCGCAACTCGTTCCAGGACGTCACCGACCATACGTCGGCGTCGACGTTCCACTCCTCGCCGAGGAGCCGCTGCGCCTCCAGCGCCCACGGCAGCGCCACTCCGGACGCGAGCACCTGGGCGCGCGGGCGTCCGTCCATGCCCAACGCGGGGGAGTAGCGGTACATCCCGCGGATCAGCCCGTCGATGTCGAGGCCGTCCGGCTCCTTCGGCTGCACCTGCGGCTCGTTGTAGATGGTGAGGTAGTAGAAGACGTCGCGGTCGGTCGGCGCGGGCCCGTCGTAGGCGCCGACCCCGTACATGCGCGCCAGTCCGGCCCGGACGATGTGCGCGATCTCGAACGCGAACGCCGGGTCGTACGCGACGCAGGCCGGGTTGGTCGAGGCCAACAGCAGGGAGTGGCCGTCCGCGTGCTGCAGCCCTTCGCCGGTGAGGGTCGTACGCCCGGCGGTGGCGCCGAGGACGAAGCCGCGGCCGAGCTGGTCGCCCAGCGCCCAGAACTGGTCGCCGGTGCGCTGGAAGCCGAACATCGAATAGAAGATGTAGAAGGGGATCATCGGCACGCCGTGCGTGGCGTAGGCCGTGGCGGCAGCCGTCAGAGAGGCTGTTGATCCGGCTTCCGAAATACCTTCGTGCAGTATTTGGCCCTTCGTCGACTCCTTGTACGAGAGCAGCAGGTCGCGGTCGACTGCCTCGTACTCCTGCCCGTGCGGCGAGTAGATCTTCGCCGTGGGGAAGATCGAGTCGAGCCCGAAGGTGCGCGCCTCGTCGGGGATGATCGGCACGAAGCGCGCACCGATCTCCTTGTCCTTCATCAACTCTTTGAACAGCCGGACGGTTGCCATGGTGGTGGCGATCTGCTGCTTGCCCGACCCGCCCCGCAGCTCCGCGTACGGCTTGTCGCCGGGCAGCGTGAGCGGCTTGGTGCGGATGAGGCGCTTGGGCAGCGCGCCGCCCAGCGCCGCCCGGCGCTCCTTCATGTATTGGATCTCGTCGGACTTCTCGCCGGGGTGGTAATAGGGCGGGAGGTCGGCTTCCAGTTCCTTGTCGCTGATCGGCAGGTAGAGCCGGTCGCGGAACGCCTTCAGGTCGGCGACCGTCAGCTTCTTCATCTGGTGCGTGGCGTTGCGTCCCTCGAACGACTCGAGTGTCCAGCCCTTGATGGTCTTGGCAAGGATGACGGTCGGCTGGCCGACGTGCTCTCGAGCGGACTTGAAGGCCGCGTAGACCTTGCGGTAGTCGTGCCCGCCGCGCGAGAGCCGGCGCAGGTCGTCGTCGCTGAGGTCCTCGACCATCTTGCGCAACCGCGGGTCGCCGCCGAAGAAGTGTTCGCGGATGTACGCGCCGGACTCCACCGAGTACGTCTGGAACTGGCCGTCAGGAGTCGTGTTCATCCGGTTGACCAGCGCGCCGTCGCCGTCGCGGGCCAGCAGCGGGTCCCAGTCGCGTCCCCAGATGACCTTGATGAC
>JAICIE010000173.1 GCA_025924515.1 Jatrophihabitans sp.
GAGCAGCTCCTGCACGACCGGAAGGAAGCCGAGGTCGGACATGAAGTCGGCCTCGTCGACGACGCTGACGACGACGTCGGAGAGGTCGGCCTCGCCCTGACCGATGAGGTCCTGCAGCCGGCCCGGAGTGGCGATGACGACGTCGACACCGCGGCGCAGCTGCTGGATCTGGCGGTGCATCGGGGCGCCGCCGTAGATGGTGGTGACGTACACGCCCAGCGCCTGCCCGAGCGGCGCCAGGTTCTCGTAGACCTGCTGCGCGAGCTCACGGGTGGGCACGAGGACCAGCCCGCGCGGCGCACGAGAGCCACGGCGGGGGTCGGCGCCCAGGCGCGTCAGCAGCGGCAGCCCGAAGGCGAGCGTCTTGCCCGAGCCCGTGGCGGCCTTGCCGAGCACGTCACGGCCGGCGAGGGCGTCGGGCAGCGCCGAGGTCTGGATGGCGAAGGGGTGGGTGATGCCCCGCTGCTCGAGCGCGGCCACGAGTGCCTGCGGCAGTCCGAGCGAAGCGAAGGTGGGGGCGGGGAGATCGGGAGAGACGGTCGGGACGTCGACGGTGTCGAACGAAGACATGCGGTTGTGGTGCTCCGTTGCAGATCAGTGGCGCGTCGCGTGGAACAGGGCGAGAAGGCCGCCGGACCTGCACGGATGCGCACATGCCCAGACGTTCCGCCCGGGAGGATGCCCGGCGACTGCCGGTGCACCCAGGGTAGCAGCGGAGATCATGCGGCCATTCCCCCGACCGGGCGTGGCCGTGCTCACCTCTACGTCGCGGCCTCAGTTCCGCAGCGCGGCGAAGCCGGGCCGGACGACGTCGGCGAGCAGCCGGCTGCGCTCCTCCGCCGGAATGAATGCGGCCGCCAGCGCGCGCTCGGTGACGGTCTGGACGTCGTCCCAGCCCCACCCGAACGTCGCTGCCACGTGGGCCAGCTCGCTGCTTGCCGACACCCCGCCCATCAGCCGGTTGTCGGTGTTGATCGTGACGGCGAACCCGAGCCGGTGCAGCCGGTCGACCGGGTGGGCAGCCAGCGAGGGGTAGGCGCCGGTCTGCACGTTGGACGACGGCGCGACCTCCAGCGGCACCTGCTCGTCGCGCACCCGCCGCGCCAGCGCACCGAGACCGCCGTCGGGGCCCACGTCGTCGGCGATCCGGACGCCGTGCCCGAGCCGCTCGGCGTGTGCGCCATCGAGCGCCGACCGGATCGAGCCGGTCCCGAACGCCTCACCCGCGTGGATCGTGCGGTGCGCGCCCGCACGATCGAGCAGCGCGATCGCCGAGGGGATCCGGTCGGGCGGGAAGCCGTCCTCGGGGCCGGCGAGATCGAAGCCGACCACCCCGCGGTCCCGGTAGCGGACGACGAGCTCGGCGATCTGGTCCCACCGGTCGTTCTGCCGCATGGCGCAGAGCAGCGCGCCCACCGAGATCTGGTTGCCCGCGGCTGCCGCCTCCTTGGCGCCCTGGTCGAAGCCGTGCACCATCGCCTCGACGACGGCCTCGATCGGCAGCCCCCCGGCCGTGGCGAGCTCCGGCGCGAACCGCACCTCGGCGTAGACGACGCCGTCGGCGGCCAGGTCGACGGCACATTCGCGGGCGACGCGGGCGATCGCGTCGGGCCGCTGCATCACCGCGACCGTATGGGCGAACGTCTCCAGGTACCGCTCGAGCGATCCGGAGTCGGCCGCCTGCCGGAACCAGGCCGCCAACGCATCGGGCTCGCCGGCCGGCAGCTCGCGGTACCCCGCCTCGTCGGCCAGCTCCAGGATCGTCCCCGGCCGCAGGCCGCCGTCGAGGTGGTCGTGCAGGAGGACCTTGGGGGCGCGGGCGAGGGAATCGGCGTCGAGACGGGGCACCCCTCGGACGGTACCCACAGGCTGACCGCGCTCAGCGGAAGCGGCGGTCAGCCGGCGTCGCGGTCCTGCCAGCGGAAGGTGCGCACGGCCAGCAGCAGCCCGACGACGCACCAGGCGAGCAGTACGAGGGCCACGCGGCCGAGCTCCCAGGAGCCGGCCGGCTCGCGCGAGACAAGGGCGTGCGGCAGGAACACCGAGCGCAGCCCCTGAGCCAGCCAGCGAACCGGGAAGATCGAGGCGACCACCTGCACCCAGTGCGGAAAGCGGTCGAACGGGATGAAGACGCCGGAGATGAACTCCAGCGCCAGCGCGATCGGGGTCACCGTGGCCGACGCCGACCGGCTGTTGCGGGCCAGGGTCGAGACGACGATGCCCAGCAGCGTGCAGGCGGCCGCGCCGAGGATCGCGACCCAGGCGAACGTCAGCCATTGGCCGCCGCTGGGCAGGTCGATGCGGAAGATCACCAGTCCGGCGGCCAGCAGCAGCACGAGGGTGACGACCGTGACCGCGAGAACCTGGGCCACCTTGCCCACGAAGTAGGCGTTCTTCGGCAGAGGGGTGCCGGCCAGGTGCTTGAGCGTCCCGTCAGAGCGCTCCCCGGCGATGGAGATCGCCAGATTCTGCAGGCTGGCCCCCACGATGCCGGCCGTGATCACGCCGGCCATGAAGTACTGCGGGAAGCTCACTCCCGACCCGATCCGGTAGTTCAGACCGGCGCCCAGGGCCACGAGCAGCAGCACCGGGAAGAGCAGGGTGAACACGACCGCCTCGCGCTGCCGGAAGAACTCCTTGATCTCGACGCCGGCCCGCACCCGGTAGACGGCGGACAGCGACGGCAGCCGGACCTGCTCCGGGGACCGGGCCTGGGCGGTCACGACGCCTCTCCGATCATGCGCAGATAGGTGTCCTCGAGGCTGGGGCGGACGACGTTCAGATCGGGGATCTCGCCTGCGAAGCGCTCCGCCAGTTGCGCGACGAAGGCGGTGGGCGTCGCCGTCGCCTCGTGCCGTCGGACGCCGTCCTCGGTCCAGGTGACCACGACGGGCGCGGATTCCCGGCCGCCCAGCGCCGACGGGACGGCGACCTCCATCAACCGGCCGCGCGCGATCACCGCCACCCGGTCCGCGAGCGCCTCGGCCTCGTCGAGGTAGTGGGTGGTCAGGAGGATCGTCGTCCCGAGCTCGCGCAGCGAGCGGATCAGCGACCAGAACTGGCGTCGGGCCTCGGGGTCGAAGCCGGTGGTCGGCTCGTCGAGGAACAGCAGCGCGGGACGGCCCACGATGCCCAGGGCGACGTCGAGGCGCCGCCGCTGGCCCCCGGAGAGCATCCGACCGCGTGCACCCGCCTTCTCCGTGAGCCCCACCAGCTCGAGGACCTCGTCGGGGTCGCGCGGCTCGGGGTAGTAGGACGCGTGCGCGCGTACGAGCTCGCGCACGGTCAGCTGGCTCTCACCGGCGCCGGACTGCAGCACGATCCCGATCTGGGACTTCCAGCGCCGGTCGGTTCGCGCCGGGTCCTCGCCGAGCACCCGCACCTCGCCGCCGTCGCGGGAGCGGTAGCCCTCGCAGATCTCGACCGTCGTCGTCTTGCCGGCGCCGTTCGGGCCGAGCAGTGCGAACGTCTCACCCTGACCGATGTCGAGGTCGAGCCCGTCGACGGCGAGGAAGTCCCCGTACCGCTTGACGAGACCGCGGATCGAGATGGCGGCCGCCGGGTCGAGCGACCCGCCGGACGACGGCGCCGGGCTCACCCCCACGGCGGTCGAGGAACCAGTCACGGCAGCCAGTGTGCGCCTGTGACCTGCGTCCCCTTCACCCCCCGATGCGCTCGAGGATCAGCGGCAGCGGCCGGTCGTCGGTGTCGACGCCGACGGCGCCCTCGAGCGCCTCCAGGGCCCGCGGGATCCGAACGGCGTCGTCGGTGTGCAGCTCCAGCAGCGGCTGCCCCGCGGTGACCTGCTCCCCGACCGTCGCCGTCCAGGTCACGCCGGCCGCGGCGGAGACCGGGTCCTCCTTGCGGGCCCGGCCCGCGCCCAGCCGCCAGGCCGCGACGCCGACGGCGAGCGCGTCCAGCCGGGTCAGGGTGCCGGTGGCCGGCGCCGGGACGACGTGCTTCTCCGCCGGCTGCGGCAGCGGTGCGTCCGGATCGCCGCCCTGCGCCGTGATCATGCGCCGCCAGACGTCCATCGCCCGGCCGTCGCGCAGTGCGTCGGCAGGGTCGACCTCGGACCGCCCGGCCGCGGCCAGCATCTCCCGCGCCAGCGCCAGGGTCAGCTCGACGACGTCGGAGGGGCCGCTCCCGGCGAGGACCTCGACCGCCTCGGCGACCTCGACGGCGTTGCCCGCGGCGCGGCCCAGCGGCCGGTCCATCGCCGTCACCAGGGCCACGGTCCGCACGCCGGCGGCCTCACCGAGCCGCACCATCGTCCGGGCGAGCTCGCGCGAGGAGTCCGGATCCTTCATGAACGCGCCCGAGCCGGTCTTCACGTCGAGGACCAGCGCGTCGGCCCCCTCGGCGATCTTCTTGCTCATGATCGAGCTGGCGATCAGCGGGATCGACTCCACGGTTCCGGTCACGTCACGCAGCGCGTAGAGCTTCTTGTCGGCCGGGGCGAGGTCGTTTCCGGCGGCGCAGATCACCGCGCCCACGTCGCGCAGCTGCGCCAGATAAGCCGCTTCGTGCACATCGGCCCGCCAGCCGGGGATCGACTCGAGCTTGTCGAGCGTGCCGCCGGTGTGTCCCTGTCCGCGGCCCGACAGCTGCGGCACGGCCACCCCGCAGGCGGCGACCAGCGGCGCCAGCGGAAGGGTGATCTTGTCGCCGACCCCGCCGGTGGAGTGCTTGTCCGCGGTCGGCCGGCCCAGGGAGGAGAGGTCCTTGCGCTCGCCGGACTCGATCATCGCCCGGGTCCAGACGGCGAGCTCGCCGGCGGTCATACCCCGGAAGAACACCGCCATGAGCAGCGCGCTCATCTGCTCGTCCGGCACGGATCCGTTGGTGTAGGCGTCGATCACCCAGCGGATCTGGGCGTCGCTGAGCTGCGCGCCGTCCCGCTTAGCGTGGATGACGTCGATCGCGTCCACCTCAGGCCTGCCGGCCGACGAGGTCGTCGGGGCCGAACGCGTCGGGGAGCACGTCACGCATGGCCACGATGCCGAGCGACACCGTCTCCAGCAGCATGTCCGGGCCGCCGTGCTCCCAGAGAAGTTGGCGGCACCGGCCGCAGGGCATGAGCGCCCGCCCGTGTCCGTCCACGCAGGCGACGGCGACCAGCCGGCCGCCTCCGGTGCGGGCGAGGTCGCTGACCATGCCGCACTCGGCGCACAGCCCCAGCCCGTAGGAGGCGTTCTCCACGTTGCAGCCGGTGACCACCCGGCCGTCGTCGACCAGCCCGGCCACGCCGACCGGGAAGGTCGAGTACGGCGCGTAGGCGTGGGTCATGGCGTCGCGGGCGGCCGCCCGCAGGGCCTCCCAGTCGATCTGCGGTCCCGCGGACACGCCGGCTCCTCCCCGCCCCAGGACCGTGTCGGACCCTGGCGACGTCGGTAACGACCTCGCTACGAATGCGCGAACAGCCACCGCCCGCGCACGTGAGTGATCAATAATGCACCGCTCGGGGGCGGAGCCTGCTCGGCCTCCTGGACCGACATCGAGAGGAAGTACATCCGTGCAGATCACGCGAACGGGGGCAGTACTGGCGGGGGTGGCCGCGGCCACGCTCGTCCTCAGCGCCTGCGGCAGCAAGCCGTCCAGCTCGGGAACCAGCGCCAGCGGCAGCGGCAGCGGGACGTCGTTCAAGGCCTGCATGGTCCTCGACACCGGGGGCATCGACGACCACTCGTTCAATCAGAGCTCCTACGCGGGCATGACCGCCGCGAACAAGCAGAATCCGAACATCAAGATCAGTTACGCGCCGTCGAACTCGCAGAACGACTACACGCCGAACCTCAACGCCGCCGTCAACAACAAGTGCGACACCGTCGTCGCCGTCGGTGGGCTGATGTCCGACGCCGTGAAGTCCGTCGCGGCCGCCCACACGAGCACGCACTTCGCCGAGGTCGACGCCCCGTCCAGCGGTCCGAACGTGTACGGCATCCAGTTCAACACCGCGCAGGGCGCCTTCCTCGGGGGATACCTGGCGGCCGGGATGACCAAGACCGGCACCGTCGCCACCTTCGGCGGGCTGAACATCCCGCCGGTGACGA
>JAICIE010000174.1:0-5000 GCA_025924515.1 Jatrophihabitans sp.
AGCTCGAGCATGACCTTGCCGACCAGCGGGGCAGCCGACCGGTGCAGCGTCACCCGGCGGAGGTCGACGTAGTAGTCGGCTTCCCGGCCGCTCGACAGCGTGACCCGGCCGTGCACGACGGCGAGCTCCTTGATCAGCTCCAGCAGCTCGCCGCGGTCGGACACGCCCGCAGCCTAACGAGCGCCTCAGAACCCGCGCCGGGACATCACCGCGCGCAGCACCGGCCGCGGAACCAGCCGCGCCGCCGTCACCAGGACCTTGTACTGCCACGACGGCACGCTCACCGGCACTCCGGCGAATGCGTCGGTGAGCCCCTCCCGGACGACGTCGCCGGCGGCCAGCCACATCCGCGCCGGGACATGCGACATCGCCGCGCCGGCGCGGCCGTGGAATTCGGTGCGGGTGAACCCGGGGCAGATCACGGTCGCGTGCACCCCGGTGCCGGCGAGCTGCCCCGCCAGCCCCTCGGTGAACAGAGTGACCCACGCTTTGCTGGCGGAGTAGGTGGCATTTCCCCGGCGGGGCACGAATCCGGCCACCGACGACACGTTGATCAGGTGGCCGGCTCGGCGCGCGGTCATGGCCCGCACCGCCGCGTGGCTCAGTCGAAGAACGGCCCGCACGTCGACGTCCAGCTGCCGTTCCTCGTCGGCCAGCTCGGCCTGCCCGAACATCCGATACAGCCCTATCCCGGCGTTGTTGACGAGGACGTCGACCGGACGCGCCGGGTCGGCCAGCCGAGCGGACACCGAGGCGCAGCCGTCGTCGGTCGCCAGGTCGGCGGGCAGCACCTCGACCGTCCTGCCCGCGCAGCGCAGCGTCGCCGCCGACCGCTCGAGCCGCGCGGCGTCGCGCGCCACGAGGACGAGGTCGTAACCGCGTTCGGCCAGCTGCCGGGCGAACTCGGCGCCCAGCCCGGAACTCGCTCCGGTGACCAGCGCTGTCGGCATCAGCCGATCGGGCGCCGGGTCTTGCTGGCCTTCGCCCGGGTGCGCGCCAGCTCGGCCCCGCGGGCGACCGCCTCGGTGTCGCTTCGAACCTTGGCCTTCGTGCGGCTCGGCGCCTTTCCCGGTACGACCGCCGACTCGGGGTCGGCGGCCGCGGCCGGCGCCGGCGCAGAGGAGGCGGCCGGACGGCGAGGTCCGAACAACGACCCGAACCCGCCCGGGCGCGGCGGCGCTCCCGCCGGCAGCGTCGCGGCGCGGCAGGCGCGGAAGTACGCGGCCGAGGTCGGGACGAACAGGAGCAGCAGCGTGGCCAGCGCGGCCAGACCCATGACGAAGGTAGCGACGCGGTACGGCACCGGCAGTCCTGCGGAGACGGAGGGCATGACGTAGAGCGGGGTTTGGAAGAGAACGAGGACGATCAAGGTGGCCCACCGCGCCCCAGTCGCCACCCGCGTGCGACGGATCATGTACGCGAGGACGAGGATGATCGCGGCCGTCATCAGCGCCTGGATCAACGACCCGGTCCGGAAGCTGTGCAGGTCTTTGTAGACGACATCGCCGACGTAATGGGCCTTCTTGTTCTTGGCACTCGCATGGGCGTTGTTGTTGATCAGCCACTGGTACAGCTGCGCCCGGTAGGCGAACAGCACCAGCGCGCGCACCAGTGCGGCGAGCGCCGTCAGCACCATCGCGGCGCCGAGCAGGTCGATGCTGCGCGGCGGCTTTACGCTCGTGCCCGCCGCAGCGGACGCGCCGCCGCCCGTCCGCTTCCTCATGGACACGCGGGTCGTGGCCGGGTCTTTGCTGGAGTTCACCCGGCGCAGTTTACGTGCGCATTCACAGCCCGAACGCCGCCTTGAGGTTCGGTGCGGTCGCGGCCTTGTTCTGATGAGCTGCGCCGACGTTGTCCTCGAGCCACCGGGTGAGCGAGTAGTGGTTCGCGGCCGACGTCACGGTCCTGCCGTGCAGCCGCGGGTCGGCCACGACGAAGGCCACCGTGTTGTTCCCGGAGGAGTCGTCCTCGTCGAAGGTGACGATCACGGTCAGCCGGCCGGCGGTCCAGTCCGGACCGCGCTTGATCACCTGCATCCAGCTCTGGAGATAGCTGTCGGCGCGAGCCAGGCTGCAGCCGGCGTTGTGTGCGTCGTCGCACGCGTTCGGGATCATGAATCCGGTCGCCGGGAGGTTGCCCTTCACGATGTCGTCGTGCAGCCTGCCGGTGCTCGGGCCGCCTGCCGGCAGGTCGTTGCGGGCGCAGTTCGCCCTGGGTCCCGAGTCGCTGAAATAGGTCCACGGGTTGTGCCGCGCCAGGTAGAGCTCGGAGCTCGTGCGGTAGCAGGCGCTCGCCATGCTTTCCGCGTAGGTGCGCCCGCTTCGGCCGACGGCGATCGTCTGGTCGAACACCGAGCGTCCGCGGATCGGGTGCGAGCTCGGACCGTCGTCGTCGGTGACCCCGTACGTCGACCCGCCTGCGATCGCCAGATAGTTCGGCAGCGACGGATGGGTGATCGCCCGGTAGTTCGTCGCCTTCCCGTAGCTTCGAGTCATCGAGGCGAGGTAGGGCATGTGGGTCAGCGCCTCACTCGCCGTGTGGTTCTCCTCGATGAATACCAAGACCTTGTGGCCGCTCGTGCTGGACGCGCCGGCCGACGGGGCGCCGACGACACCGGCCAGCGCGAGCAGAGCGGTCAGGATCCGGGCAACTGCGATCATGTGATCCGTCCTCCTGTTCGGGGGCGGAACCCGCGTGCAAGATCGGACGTTGGCTTCCAGGTCAGTCAGTAGACTTCGGGCGAGATCTCGGGGACGAGGAGTCGGCGATGAGTGACCACGAGCGCCGCGACCCGGTCTCGTTGCGCAAGGACGAGCACGAACAGCCGGTCGACTTCGACCCGTACCGGTTCGGCGCCCCGGAGCACCCCGTGCCGCCGGAGTATGCACCGCCCGGCTACAGACGGCCACCTCCTAGCCAGCCGCCTCACAACCAGCCGTGGCAGAACTACGGCGCCCCGCCGCCACCGCCGCCGTACTGGCCGCAGTACCCGCAGCCGCGGACGGGCAACGGAAAGGCGATCGCGGCGCTGGTGCTCGGGATCGTGTCGATCGTCCTGTGCTGGTTGTCCCTCTTCGACGTGATCCCGGTCGTCCTCGCCCTGATCTTCGGGTTCCTGGGGCGACACGACAGCGTCCGTGACCCCGCACGCGGCGGGCGCGGAATGGCCGTGGCCGGGATCGCGTGCGCTGTCGTCGGCGCCCTGCTCGCCGGCCTGTTCACGGCCTGGGCGATCCACCGGTTCCGGCCGTGCTACGAGAACTTCGACGTCTCTTCGGCGCAGTACCGCACCTGCATCCAGCAGCGCTTCTAGAGCACGAACCTGTGGCTGCTCAACAGGACGAGCAGCAGGATCAGATAGACCACGACGTCCACGACGCCGAGCGCGATCGCCGCGATCGCCATGCCGCGTCCGGGCGCACCCCGCTTGGCGCGGCTGAGCCCGATGCCGCCGAAGATGATCGCTAGCGGGCCGAGGACGAACCAGAAGATCAACAGTCCGACGAGGCCGCAGACGAGCCCGGCGATCGCCATCCCGTTGTTGCGAGGCGGCTGCGGGTAGCCGCCGTACCCGGGTGGCGGCGCCGACGGGTACTGCTGCGGGTACGGCGCCGGCTGGCCGTACTGGGGGTACTGCGGTTGGTCGTCCGGACCGGGATAGCTCACCGTTACTCCCTGACGTTCTCCCGGCGCACTCCCGACCGGTGCGGCGAATGATCGCACAACCCAGGCGTCGGGAAGCCCCGCGTGACAGCATTGTGGCGCGAGGAAGGGCGAGGACGGTGACCTACTGGGGCGGATCCGGCTATCGCGACGAGCCGGTCGATCCGAATCCCGTCGCGCCCGCTGCGCCGCCGGGCTGGGTCGCGATGCCGCCCGGCCTGCCGCCCTATGGCTACCCCGCGCCGCCGGCCTGGCCCGGCTACGGCTCGCCGCCCGATCCCCGGCCGGCCAGCGCGACCGGAGCCGCGGTGCTCGGCTTCGTCCTCGCCGGATTCCTCCTGGCGGAGGGGTTGCTGATGCTGGTCGGCGCGTCGGTGATCGGCAGCCTGCGGCAGTCGCTGGACGAATCGGGCGGCGTGCCCGCGTCGCTCGTCGTGAACGGCGCCCTCAACCTCGCCGCAGGTGCGGCGCTCATCGCGGGCGCGGCCACTCTCCTGCACCGCGCAGCCCGTGGACGGGCGCTGCTCGCTGCCGCCGGCGTCGTCGTCCTCGGCGAGTCGATGTACTGGAGCGCGGTCGGCGATGCCGGGGTCGTGCCCGCGGCCCTCCTGCACGCGGCGATGGCGGTCGTCGGGTCGGCCCTGGCGTACACCGCAGCCACCACCACATGGCTCCGGGCGGGCCAGCCGTCCGGCTGACCCGCCCGCGCGTCGGTTCGGCGCGCCTCAGGCGCCGACGATGTCCAGTCCCGATCGGTCGGGCAGCGCGTCGACCTTGACCGTCTGCCCGTCGCGGATCTCCCCGGCCAGCAGCTTGCGGGCCAGCGCGTCACCGATCGCCGTCTGCACCAACCGCCGCAGCGGCCGGGCGCCGTACAGCGGGTCGAATCCGGTCAGCGCCAGCCACTCCCGGGCCGCGTCGGTGACCTCCAGCGCCAGCCGCCTGCCTTCCAGGCGCCGCGCCAGCGCCTCCACCTGCAGGTCGACGATCCGGGTGAGGTCCTCCGTGGTCAGCGCGTCGAAGACCACCACGTCGTCGAGCCGGTTGAGGAACTCCGGCTTGAAATGGTCGCGGACCACCGCCATCACGGCGTCCTTCTTCGCCTGCTCCGGCAGATCGGTCACCAGCGCCTGCGAGCCCAGGTTCGAGGTGAGGACCAGGATCGTGTTGCGGAAGTCGACCGTGCGTCCCTGCCCGTCGGTGAGCCGGCCGTCGTCGAGGACCTGCAGCAGCAGGTCGAAGACGTCCGGATGCGCCTTCTCCACCTCGTCGAGCAGGATCACGGTGTACGGACGCCGGCGCACCGCCTCGGTGAGCTGGCCGCCCTCCTCGTAGCC